>PMIF01000079.1 GCA_003157035.1 Rhodocyclaceae bacterium | reverse complement strand
TGAAGATCTCGGTGGTGCTTCTTCGGTGGTCGACTACGCAACTCGGCTTGGCATGGTCGAAACCTTGAATCACCCGTTGGGCAATCTGGTCCGCGTCGTTGCCGGGCAAGGCGTGCTGCTCTCCTACTTCCGTAACAACGTCTTGCATCTCCTGGCGCTGCCGGCCGTTGTCGCCTGCTTGATCAGCCACAATCCCTGCATGGAGCGGCGGCGCTTCGACGCCGCTGTGGCCAGCATCTACGGCCTGCTGCGCCGAGAACTATTCCTGCAATGGTCGACCGACGAGATGCCCTCGATCGTCGAGCGCCTGCTCGAGGTCATGGCCAGGCGCGGCCTGGTGCGCGACCACGGCGGACAGTTGTCGGCGCCGGAAGCCAACAGTGAGGAATGGGCCGAGCTGCGCTTGATCGGCGAAATCATTCGGCCGACCCTGGAGCGCCACTTCCTGATCCTGGCCCTGTTGCAGCGCAGCGGTTCGGGTCGCCTGAACCGGCGCGACCTGGAGCAGGCCAGCCACTTATTGGCGCAGAGACTGGCTTTGATGTACGAGGCGAATAGCGGTGAATTTGCCGAGAAGGCGTCGTTCGCTCAGGTGGTGACGAATCTGCTCGCCCTGGGTTTGCTGACGGAAGATGCGACCGGCGCGCTGTGCTTCGATGCCGGCATCACGGCGCCGGTGGCGCACGCGGAATTGTTGTTGCCAGCAGAACTACGCCAGGCAGTCCGGCGAGCTGCGGCGGCGCACGCCGGCTAGTTGGTTCGGCGGCGCCACAAATGACAAGGGCCCTCGCGGGCCCTTGCTGCTCGGCGCATTCCGCGGTCAGAAGGTTGCCGAATACTGGAAGCCGAGAATATCGACCTGATTCTTGTAGTTGCCTTGCAACAGACCGACCACGGCTTGTTGCTGCGGCGAGCCGCCGTTATCGGAGATGGTGCCGTTCTTGACGAACAGGTGGGCATAGCCAACGTCCAGCGCCGACTTGGCGTTGATCCGGTACTGGGCGCCTACGGATATCCAGGTGCGATCGTTGTCGGGCAGCCGCGGCGTGCGGAACTGGTCGGGCACCATCGTCTGGTCGTAGGCGAGGCCGGCGCGCAGCTTCCAGGCCGTGTCGAACTGGTAGCTGGCACCGATGGCGCCGCGCCAGGTGTTGCGCCAGCCTTCGTGCGTCGCACTCAGCATGGCGCCGGTATCGGCAAAGCGGAAGTTGAGATCCTGGATCTTCGCCCAACCGGTCCAGGCCAGATCTGCCATGACTTCCCATTTGTCATCGAGCCTCTTGTAGCCGCTGACGGTGAAGGTGTCGGGCAGCTTGATGTCGGCGAACACCGCCTTGTTCAGCGCGGCATCGAGCGCCGGGTTGCCGGAGGCCGTGTTGGCGGTACCGGTGACGTGATACTTGATCGGCGAACGATAGGCGACGCCGACGCGCGTGGTCGGGTCGACGTTGATGATCATGCCAAGGTTGTAGCCCCAGGCGGTGTCGTTGCCGGAAATATGCAATGGCCCCTCGGGGTTGGCCGCGTTCTGTGCCGCGGCGGCCCCAACGGCGGTCGCGGCGCTACCGGTGGCGGCGTACATGGCGCTATAGAGTGCCAGCGGGTAGTTCACCGCGCTGGAGAATTTGGCATCGATCTTCTGGTAGTCGAGGCCGATGGCGACGGCAATCTGACTGGTCGCCTGGTAAGACAGCGAAGGATTGACGTTGATGGTCTTCACTTCCGAGGTGATCGCCTGGAAACGGCCGATCCAGCCGGCGTCGTAGTCTGTCTTGAGTCCGAACGGGGCATTGATGCCGAGGCCGGCGCGCAAGCCGGGCATCAGGTCAGTCGCCAGATAGCCGGCCGGCAGGCCGCTCCAGCCACCGGCATCGCCGGTTGCGGTGCCAAGCGCGTGCGGCGTTGCAGGTGGGACGGCCAGTGCCGGCTGGGAGCCGGAGTTCGAAAACTTTGCTGACGGCTTGATGGCATCGATGCCGAAGGAGACCTGCGTGCCGGCGCCGAGCAGGCTCATGCCGGCCGGATTATAGAAGATCGTGCTGGCATCGGCCGCAACCGCGGCGGTGCCGGCATAGGCGTTGCCCAGTCCGCTGGCGTTCTGTTCAAGTAGCTGGAAGCCGGAAGCGAAAGCGCTGCCGCCGAAAAGCGTTGCCAAGGCAGCCGGCAGGACGCGACGGGCAAGGGTCCGATGCATGGTGTTTTCTCCTCTGTTCTAGTTGCCGAACCCGGTACGCCGACAGCCGCGATGAGTTCAGGTTTACGGGTGGATTGGACGGTTGAGGTCCAAACGGCAGATTACTCCAGATGCGACATGCGGGTTACTGCAAAGGCGCGTTTCAAACGCGCAGTGTGACATTTCGCCAACGAAAAGGAAGGCCATGTCCGCAAATGGTAGTACGGCTTCCTAAACCCGCACAACAAGAGACTTTTGCTGAGGGGATGCCTGAACAGTCGGGGCCGCGGTCAGGTCGCGCTCGACTTTCTCGAAGATATTCCCTACTGCGGATACCAAGTAAGTCAGGTAATCGCTTTTCCCGATTGTTTTTCCGAACGTTTCTGAATCCAGAAACCTCGACATCTGCGCGTTGAACTCATCTCCCCTGACAATCTGAGGAATGGTGACAATGGCATGTTTGACTCGATTCAAGAAATCGACGACGCCATAGTCGGCCAGTTTGTCCGCAACCATTTTCGGGTCGAGCTCCGCTCGATTTTGCATCAGCCACGCGATATCCCAAACGTCGCGATGGCGGATTTTCCTGGACGAGGCAGCCGCGGGTTTCCCCTCTTTATCGAACAGAGAGTTCGGAAAGGCCACCACCTTATCTGCAAGTATCTCGGACACGGTCTCGGTGGGCACCATTACCGTTCCGGTTCCGGAGAGAAAGTCGTAGTTTTTGCGGAGCGGAACGAGTTCTCTCGTGTAGGCTGGAACGTTTGCGATTTCCAGTTTGATTTTCTGCCTTGGCAAGGACGGATTTCCAGGAGACGTGACGACGGAAACCATCCACTTGTCAACTTTGACGTTTTTCGCCTCTCCGCCGGGTTTTGGTTCCTTGACTTCGACTTTAAGACCGTAGCGCCTCCCGATGTGCTCCTCGATGCATGCCTTTATCTTGGCCATCTTGGTGGCGTTGAACTCCCGCCCGCCTGCGAAAGCCAAATCTTCGCTGAAACGGGCGGAACCACGGCAAAGCCTCAAAGCCGTACCGCCCTGGAAGACGATGTCTTTGAGCAGCCCCTCGCTGTCGAGCGCGTGGAAAATGTCGTAATGCAAGAGTTCTCTTTCCACCACCGGCCTCATCACCGACAGTCCCTCGGTGCGCATGGCCAGCTCTACGAGCGCGTTGAAGTCATCTCTGTTCATTCGTCCTCCGCGTCTTCGAGTTCCTCCTCGTTGATCATGTTGGTGTTTCTGCCCACGCGCAACAAATCCCCGACGGCCACGGGTTTCGTCGCGACTCGAAGCGGTCTGCCTTCCGCCCGGAGGGAGCGGGCAATCACGGCGGCCGGGCTCCTTCTCGTGTGGGTAAATTCGATCGTGCCATACGGCGTTTCGTATGTTCCCTTCGCCCCGGTGGTCATCACCGTGAGTCTTCCCACCGGAATCTGGGAAATCACCCCGTATTCCGAAAGCATCGACTCCAGACTCACGTATGAATAACTACCGGGCCGCAAGGCCAGGGCGATGTCTTCGACCACTCGGCTGGTCTTCGACGAGGCTGCCGGGTTGAGATAGAGTCCTTTGCAGACCCTGACGAGCAATCCGTCGGCAACCATGCGTTGCAAGGACTTCTCCATGGACTTCTGCTCTTCCTCGGGAAACATTTTTTCGATGTCCCTCTTTGACAGGACGTATACGCCGACCCTGTCGAGGGTTTGCAATCCGCGAATCAGTGCCATTCTCTTCATATGCTCACTCAACCCCTACTAATATATCGGGTTAATGGTGACTTATTGTCCGCAACACCCCAAGAAGTGTCAATGGGTATATTGCCACCAGACAAAATGGTCGGGTACCGCAATACATATTGCACTTTGGCTGAAGCGACGACGAATTCCCAACGTGTGGTGGGTAGGTTTTGACCGCGTCGGACAGGAACCTGCGGGCCTCGCCGTTGCCCTTTGCGGCGTCGAGCCAGCGGTGCCTGCGAACAGGGCAAAAAAAACGGCCACCCGAAGGTGGCCGTTTCTCATACTGCTAGCTGCGTCTTGGATTAGAACTTGTGGTTCAGACCCATCACGAAGCCAGTGGTCGCCTCGCCGGCAACACCCACGCCCAGGATGCCAACGGCCGAGTTGGCATCGTTGCTGGTGCGGTTGTAGGCGGTGTAAGCCGTCGTCCGCTTCGACAGCGGATACAGGTAGGCGATGGTGTAGGACTTGGCGTCGTCGTCGGCGCGGTCCATCTTCGTCTTGCCGTAGGCGATATTGACCGAACCAGGACCAGCCGGGATGGCGGCGCCGATTTGATACATCTTGTCGGTCGTGTTGTTCAGGTCCAGCTTGGCGTTCTGCCAGGAGCCGATCAGCTTGACAACCTTCAGGTCGTACGAAGCGCCGATGAAGTTTTCCTTCGCATCGGCAGAGGCGACGCCGAGGTAGTTCTTGATGTCGTGGTGAACGAAGCCGATGCCCAGGGGGCCGGCGGCGTAGTTCAGGCCCAGGGCCCAGACGCCTTCTTTGTCGCCCGTGGGTTGCTCGCCGGCGGAATAAGCCAGAACGCCAGAGAAGCCGCTGAAGTTCGGCGACAGGTAGGCGATGGCGTTATTGACGCGGGCGTAGTCGCTCGGGGAGATCGTCGAGCCGGTACCAACACCGCCGACGCCGGCGCCGAGCATCTTGCCATAGGTCGACAGGATGGCTTGCGGGCTGACCTTCGAGCTGGCCAGGGCGTCATACATGCCGGTGTAGACATAGCCAGGCGATTGCAGACGGCCAGCAACCACGGTACCGAAACCACCGGCCAGGCCGACATAGGCTTGACGGGTGTCGCTCAGACCGTTGTTGGCAACCGTGTTCGTACCGACGGTGCCACCGTTGCCGTACGGGTTCAAGGCGGTTTGGCCAAGCGTACCAACATTGCCGGTGCCGTTGCTATCGACGAACATGTTGACTTCATACTGGAACACGGCGGTCAGGCCGTTGCCCAGCGACTCGGCACCTTGGAAACCCAGGCGGGAGCCGGCGAGGCCGCCAGAATTGAGGGCCGGGTTGACCTTGAGGTCGCCCGCCTTGACGTAGCCGTAGTACATGTCGGCAACGCCGTAGACGGTGACGTTCGACTGCGCGAAGGCAGCGCCGGAAACGAGGCCGGCGACGGCCAGGGCGATCAGTTTCTTCTGCATATGAATCTCCTTATTGGTTGAGATTGCGGTTCCAATGACTCCACGTGGTCGGCCACTGGGACGCGGAACTTCCCCTCATCGAGAAGCTGCGCTCATTGTCGCTTGGGGCACCATTCCGGGGCAAGGAGAAGCCCGCTTTGGTGCAGATCTTTGAGGCAGTTTGTGGGGTTTTTGCAACAGACGAGCACCACCGTCGCGCGCCTAAGTGATTGATTGCAAATAACGTGGTTGTTAGGTGCGCTTAGTGGCCAAATTCAAACAGACGACTCAATTGAGCCCCTGGATCGATCTCGCGCATGAACGCCTCGCCGACCAGAAAGGCCTTGACATTCTTGCTTTGCAGCAATTGGACATCAGCGCGGCTGCCAATGCCCGATTCGGTGACGACGATGCGGTCGGTCGGAATGCGGGCGAGCTGGTTGATCGTTGTGCCCAGATCGACGGCGAAACTGCGCAAATTGCGGTTGTTGATGCCCAATAACGGCGCATTGAGACGTAATGCGGCATCGACCTCATTGCCGTCGTGCGCTTCGACCAAAGTCGCCAGCCCCAGTTTGGTGGCGATGGCCTCGAAGGCAATGAGTTCGTCCACGGTCAGCGCGGCGACGATCAGCAGGATGGCATCGGCCCCCATGGCTCGGGCTTCGTAGATCTGGTAGGGATCGACGATGAAGTCCTTGCGCAGCACAGGCAATTGGCAAGCTGCGCGCGCCGCCTGCAAATACTCGGGTGCGCCCTGGAAGAATTGTCTGTCGGTCAGCACGGACAGGCATGCGGCACCGTGCGCCTCGTAGCTGGCGGCGATTTCGGCCGGGCGGAAATCCTCCCTTAGAACGCCTTTCGACGGGCTTGCCTTCTTGATCTCGGCGATCACCGCCGGCTGATTGGCGGCAATCTTGTTGCGGATGGCGCCGACAAAATCCCGGCACGGCAATTGCGTGGCTGCCAGTGCGCGGACTTCATCGAGCGGCCGTGCAGTCTTGGCGGCCGCCACTTCTTCGCGTTTGACTGCCAGTATTTTTTGGAGGATGTCGCTCATCAAAATTTTCTGGTGAACTGGACGAACTCATCGACCTTCTTGCGCGCGGCGCCGCTGCCGATGACCTCGCGTGCTGCTTTGATGCCATCGCCGATGCTGGCCGCCAGGTTGGCGGTGTAGAGCGCGGTGCCGGCGTTGAGGGTGACGATCTCGCGCGCCGGCCCCGGCCGGTTTTCCAGGGCACCCAGCAGCATGGCCTTCGACTCGAGAGCATCTGCGACCTTCAGGCCGCGGTTGGAAACCATGGCGAGGCCGAAATCCTCGGGGTGAATTTCGTACTCGAACACTTCGCCGTTCTTCAGCTCGCCAACCGAAGTGGCCGCACCAAGCGACACTTCGTCCATGCCGTCCTTGCCCCAGACGACCAGCACATGCTGGGCGCCGAGGCGCTGCATGACGCGTACCTGGATACCGACCAGGTCCGGATGGAAAACGCCCATTAGGGTATTGGGCGCGCTGGCCGGGTTGGTCAGCGGGCCGAGGATGTTGAAGATGGTGCGCACGCCCATTTCCTTGCGCACCGGCACGACGTTCTTCATCGCCGGGTGGTGATTGGGCGCGAACATGAAGCCCATGCCAGTCGCCTGGATGCACTCGGCAACCTGTGGCGCCGAGAGATCGATCCTGGCGCCCAGCGCTTCGAGCACGTCGGCGGCACCGGATTTCGACGACACACTGCGATTGCCGTGCTTGGCCACGGTGGCGCCGGCGGCAGCGGCGACGAAGGCCGTGGCTGTGGAAATATTGAACGAGTGGGCGGCATCACCGCCGGTGCCGACGATATCGACAAAGTGCGCATTGAGCGGCACCTCGACCTTGGTGCACAACTCGCGCATCACTGTCGCTGCTGCCGCGATCTCGCCGACAGTTTCCTTCTTCGTGCGCAGGCCGGTAAGAATTGCCGCGCTCATCAGTGGCGACATTTCGCCCGTCATGATCATCCGCATCAGATGCAGCATCTCATCGTGGAATATCTCACGATGCTCGATGGTCCTTTGTAGAGCTTCCTGGGGAGTGATCATGGCCGGTACTCGTTTGGGTTAGAGGGAGAGCAGCAAACCAACTTTGCGTGCCGCCAGTTTCAGGCCGCCGTCCACGCAGGCCAGCGGCGCGCCAAGACGCAACGCCAGTTCGAGGTAGGTTGCGTCGTAGGCGGAAAGATTGAATTGGCGAGCCAGATCGTACAGGCGCGCCGGTGCCGGTGTCTGCCGATCCACCATCAGGCCAAGTAGTTCCGCCCTGGCCAGTATGCCGGGGACGACGCCTGTCTTTAGCAGGCGTTGCCGTTCCAGTTTCAACATGACGTTGGTAAACTCGGAAATCCAGAGCGCCGGGACGTGGGCGGTGTCGGTCGCCAGTCGGTCGAGCGCCGCCTCGCTGTAGCGGGTGGCCTCGTCCGGGAGAAACCAGCGGGCGACCACCGAACAGTCGGCGACGAACGGCATCAGCGCCGGTCCGCTTCGATCAAGGCGCGAAGATTGATCTTCCCGGTTCGGCAGTTGCCGCGAAATGCGCGAAGTTCCGCGATCGCGTGTACGCTGCGCTCGGGCTGAACCGCGGTGGCGGCGACGATCATCGCCACCGGCCGGCCGCGGCGAGCCAGGGTGACCGGACGGCCGGCTTCTGCCTCACGCACGACATGCGAAAGATCGTTGCGGGCTTCGGCGATCGAATAGGTCTTGTCCATGATCACTCTGAGATGGCTATCTTGATAGCCATATTATCCGGCGCCCAGGTCAAGTCCGCAAGAAGTTCCTCAACAGATCGTGGCCGCGCTCGGTCATGATGGACTCCGGGTGGAACTGCACGCCCTCGATGGCCAGCGTCTTGTGGCGCACGCCCATGATTTCGCCGTCATCTGTCCAGGCGGTGATTTCCAGGCAATCGGGCAGCGTGTCGCGGCGGATGGCCAGCGAATGGTAGCGGGTGGCGGTGAGGGGATTGGGCAGGCCTTTGAAGACGCCCTTGTCGGCGTGATGGATGCTCGAGAGCTTGCCGTGCATCATCGTTTGGGCATGGACGATCTCGCCGCCGAAGGCATAGCCGATGCTCTGGTGGCCGAGGCAGACGCCGAGGATGGGCAGCTTGCCGGCGAACTCCTGGATCGCCGCCACCGAAATGCCGGCCTCCTTCGGTGAGCATGGCCCGGGAGAAATCACCAGGCGATCGGGTTTCATGGCGGCGATTTCCTTCAGCGTGATGGCGTCGTTGCGGTACACGCGAACTTCTTCGCCCAGCTCGCCGAAATACTGCACCAGGTTGTAGGTAAAGGAATCGTAATTGTCGATCATCAGTAGCATGGCCGTCTCCCTTGGGCTTAGTCGACCCGGCTGTCGAGGCCGCTCTCGGCCATTTCGGCAGCGCGCAGCAAGGCCTTGGCCTTGTTCTGGGTCTCTATCCACTCCGAGTCGGGATCCGAATCGGCGACGATGCCAGCGCCAGCCTGAACGTAAATGCGGCTGTCCTTGATCACCGCGGTACGAATGGCAATGGCCAGATCCATGTCGCCGTTGAAACCGAGATAACCGACAGCACCGGCATAGACGCCGCGCTTGGAGGGTTCGAGTTCGTCGATGATTTCCATCGCCCGTACTTTCGGTGCGCCCGAGACCGTGCCCGCCGGGAAGGTCGCCTTGAGCACCGACACCGGCCCTTCATCTTCACGCACTTGCGCCTCGACGTTGGAGACGATGTGCATGACATGGGAGTAACGTTCGATGACGAATTGCTCGGTGACTTTGACGGTGCCGGTCTTGGCGACGCGGCCGGCGTCGTTGCGGCCGAGATCGAGCAGTTGCAGGTGTTCGGCGCGTTCCTTCTGGTCGGCGAGCAGGTCGGCGGCCAGTGCCGCATCCTCGTCCGGCGTGGCGCCGCGCTTGCGGGTGCCAGCGATCGGGCGCACGGTGACCGTGCCATCCTCGAGCCGCACCAGGATCTCGGGCGAGGCACCGACGACGTGAAAATCCTCGAAGTCGAAATAGAACATGTACGGCGATGGATTGAGCGTGCGCAGCGCCCGGTAGAGCGACAGCGGCGACGCCTGGAAGGCCTTGCTCATCCGCTGTGACAGCACGACCTGCATGACGTCGCCCTCGGTGATGTACTGCTTGGCGCGCCGCACCGCAGCCTTGAAGGCTTCCTCGCCGAACTCGGACTCGGCGGGCGTACTGCTCTTCTTGGTGTCCTGCGGAATCGACAGCGGCGCGCGCAGCTTCTGTAGCAGTTCCTTCAAGCGCGCCCGCGCCTGCCGCCAGGCACCGGGGAAGCCGGGCTCGGCATAGACCACCAGAGTCAGCTTGCCCGAGAGGTTGTCGACGATGGCGATCTCTTCGGACAACATCAGCAGGATGTCGGGTGTGCCCAGCGGGTCGGGCTTCTGCGTTGCCGCCAGCTTGGGTTCGATGGCGCGCACGGTGTCGTAGCCGAAATAGCCGACCAGGCCACCGCAGAAGCGCGGCAGGTCCTTGATGTCCGGCACCTTGAAGCGGGCCATGAACTCCGAGATGAAGGAGATCGGATTGGTATGGTCGCGCCGCTCGGCAACACGGTTGCCGGTCAGCAGTAGAATGCTGGAGCCATAGACGGCGATGCGCGTGCTCGAGGTGATGCCGATGAACGAGTAGCGGCCGAATCGCTCGCCGCCTTGAACGGATTCGAGCAGATAGGAATACGGGCTCGCCGCCAGCTTGAGGTAGATCGACAGCGGCGTGTCGAGATCGGCGAATGTTTCGAGGGTGACGGGAATGCGGTTGTAGCCTTCGAGGGCCAAGCGCTCGAACTCAGTTTCGGTCATGACTGCTCCATGGACGGCAATTGCTGCAACGGGGTCGCGCCCAGGCGGGCGCGGCGGATCAAGCCAGGTGCCAGGGGCGCCAGGGCCAAGCCTCCGCCTGCGGATCGCGGCAGGCAGTCGTCGTTTGCAGGTTCCAGCGAAGCATCATTATGCGGGCTCAATAAGGTCTGCTGCGTCGAGCAGCGAGGCGACTATAGCATCGCAGTCGAGTTTGCGCACGTCGCGGCCTTCGTTGTAGCCGTACGGAACGATGAACACCGGGCAGCCGGCGGCGCGCGCGGCACGGGCATCGTTGACCGAATCGCCGATCATCAGCATGTCAGCCGGCTTGAGGTCGAAATGGCCGCAGACCCAGATGAGCGGCATGGCATCCGGTTTGGCGCGCGGCAGGGTATCGCCGCTGACGACTACGCGGAAGTAGCGATCAAGGCCACTTCGCGCCAGGAGTGGCAGCGTGAAGGTTTCGGCCTTGTTGGTGACGCATGCCAGCGGCAATCCCATCGCCGCCAGCGCATCCAGTCCTTGCCGAACGCCGGGATAGGGCGCCGCTTGCCGACCATTGGCTTCGGCATAGTGACGGCGAAAACTCGTCAGCGCGTCAGTCGGTGGCGGCGCCGGATCGTCGGCGGCATCGAGCCGCCCCGCGAGCAGGCGCTTTACTAGATTTGGTATGCCACGACCGACATAGGCGCGCACGTCGGCGATCGCCACCGGCGCGTGACCCAGGTCGCGCAACATGCTGTTGGCGGCCTCCAGCAGATCAGGGGCCGTGTCGAGCAGCGTGCCGTCGAGATCGAGCAGGACGGCTTTGACCCGCACCGTCACACCTTGGCGAGTTCCGCGCGCAGTGCGGCGACGACCGAGTCGTAACGGTGCGCGTCGCTATCCTTGCCGGCGCCGAAGATTGCCGAGCCGGCAACGAAAGTGTCGACGCCGGCGCGCGCCACCTCGGCAATATTGGCGGGACCGACGCCGCCGTCGATCTCGAGGCTGACCTTGAGGCCGCGCTCATCGATCATCTTGCGCACGCGGCGCGCCTTGTCGAGCACGTAGGGGATGAACTTCTGGCCGCCGAAGCCGGGGTTTACCGACATCAGCAGCACCATGTCGAGCTTGTCGATCGTCCATTCGAGAACGTCCAGCGGCGTCGCCGGGTTGAACACCAGGCCGGCCTTGCAGCCGTTTTCCTTGATCAGGCCGATAGTGCGGTCGATGTGCTCGGAGGCCTCGGGGTGAAACGTGATGTAGGTGGCGCCGGCCTTGGCGAAATCCGGCACGATGCGGTCGACGGGTTTCACCATCAGATGCACGTCGATCGGCGCCGTGACGCCGTGCTTGCGCAAGGCTTCGCAGACGAGCGGGCCGATGGTCAGGTTGGGGACATAGTGATTGTCCATGACATCGAAGTGCACGATGTCGGCGCCGGCGGCGAGCACGTTGTCGACCTCTTCGCCCAGGCGGGCAAAGTTGGCGGAAAGAATGCTCGGCGCGATGCGGTAAGATGCAGACATGGCGGGGCCTCGGGCAAGGTTGGAATCGGCCGATTCTAGCGGCTCGAATCATCAGGCCGGCTAATTTTTTCTAATGGCACCTATAAGATGGCCGAAGCGACCAACTACGAAATCCGTATCGAAATCGAAACCGCCTATCTCGCCGATCAGTCGGATGCGGAAGCGGGCCGTTTTGTTTTTTCGTACACCATCACGATCACCAACGTCGGCAACGTTGCCGCCCAGTTGATCTCGCGCCACTGGTTGATCACCGACGCCGATGGCAGCGTGCAGGAAGTCCGCGGCTTGGGCGTCGTCGGTCACCAGCCGCTGCTGCAACCGGGCGAGCATTTCCAGTATTCGAGTGGTTCTGCCTTGGCGACGCCGGTGGGTACCATGAAAGGTAGCTACCAGATGGTCGCCGAGGACGGCACGCAATTCGAAGTGCCGATCCCCGAGTTCATGCTGTCCATGCCGCGGACGCTGCATTGAGCCTGGGCCCCAGCTATACGCTGATCGCGCCGTTCTACGATGCTTTCTTGCGCGGCGCGACGCAAACAGCGCGCCGCCGCAGCCTGGGCCATCTTACCGAGTGGCCGGGCGGCGAGGTATTGATTGCCGGCGTTGGCACCGGTCTCGATCTGCCGCATCTGCCTTTGCACCATCGCTATGTCGGCCTCGATCTGACTGCTGCAATGTTGCGGCGCGCCAGACGGCGGCACTTGGCGGCGCGCATCGACTATGTCCGCGGCGACGTACAAGCCATGCCATTCCCGGACCGACGGTTCGATGCAGTGGTTCTGCACTTGATCCTCGCGGTGATTCCGCGACCCGAGCGATGTCTTGCCGAGGCGGCTCGGGTGGTGCGGCCTGGCGGCTCGATCCTGGTGTTCGACAAGTTTCTCCGGCCGGGCGAGCGTGCCCTGTGGAAGCGTGCGCTCAACCCGCTGACGCGGCGCCTGGCCACCCGACTCGATGTCGTTTTCGAGGAAGTGCTGACGCAAGTGCCGACGCTTGAACGGCACGCCGACGAGCCGGCGATGGCCGGCGGTTGGTTCCGCCTGATCCGGCTCGTCCGTAAGGCTGACTAGATATGCATTAGTGCCAGGCCGGCGACTACCAGGCCGATGCCGGCGACCGCCACCGAAGTCCACGCCAGCCAGCGACGCCGGGCCAGCAGGGTGATGGCGGCCAGCGAGATCGACACCTGGATCGCCGTCATGGCCTGCGCCCAGCGGTGATGCTGGTGCATCGCTTCTTCGCTGTGGTGGTCGGCGTCCTTGGACTCTTGTTCCAGCCCTTCGGCCTTGGTCTTGATGTCCGCCTTCTCGGTCTTGTAGCGCTCGATCTCCGACACATAGCGGTCGCGCTGTTCGCCTTGCGTCAGAACCTGTCCCAGTTCGGCCATGTTCTGCTTGCTGCTCTTGGACTGGTA
This sequence comes from Rhodocyclaceae bacterium, assembly GCA_003157035.1. Classification (GTDB taxonomy): domain Bacteria; phylum Pseudomonadota; class Gammaproteobacteria; order Burkholderiales; family Rhodocyclaceae; genus Fen-999. The sequence goes on along the minus strand of PMIF01000079.1, from coordinate 81,652 downwards.
GAAGTTCCACTGGTCCGATGCTTCGGTCTTCTTGATCGCCGCCTCGTTTTTGTACATCAGGGCTTCGTTCTGAAAGGTGCCACCTTCGAAACTGAACAACGCGCCGCAAGTGGCAAGAATCGCGGTCATGACGGCGATGCGTGAGGCAAAAGTATCGTTGCCATCGTGGCTGGCGTGCTCGACCGCGTGATCGTGCGGTCCATGGACATGAAAATCGTGGTCGGACATGGTGGGTTAGACTCCGCAAAAAATGGAGATGATATGCGACGTTTGTGTATTTTACTTGTCGTCTGCCTGTGGCGAGTGGCCGCAGCCGAAACCTCGGCCGACGCCAGGATCACGGTCTTTGCCATCGGCGATACCGGTGACTGTTCCCTCGACGGTAGTCGGGTGGTCTCGGCCGCCATGCGCGCCCAGCCGGATTGGCAGCAGGCTTGGCTGATCGAGGCGGGCGACCTGGCCTATCCGACGGCGACCCGCGCACGACTCGACCAGTGCCACGAACCCTACTTCGGCATGTTCATGCACCGCCTGGCGGTACCCGGCAACCATGACTTCAACGATCACGGCGGCCGCGGCTTTCGTTCGCTTTTTCCGGCGGTCCCGCGCGCCGTCAAACTATCGGGAGCATGGCGGGTCTGGTTGCTCGACAGCAACCTGACGGGCAAGGCGGCTGCGCGTCAGTTGCGCTGGCTCGATGGTCAGGTGGCGCGCCGCGACGATGCCTGCATTATCGCCGTCTGGCATCATCCGCGCTGGTCGTCGGGCTGGCACGGCGACGACGAAGCGATGGCGTCGCTATGGCAGCCCGTGGCGGGGGTGGCGAGCATCGCGCTCAACGGCCACGACCACCACTACGAGGCGGTACCGCCGCTGGATGCCACGGGCCAGCCGTCGAGCGGTGGCACGCGGTCGTTCGTCGTCGGCAACGGCGGCGCGACGCTCTATCCGGCGGTCAGCAACCGCCACAATTCGAAGACCGTCTCTGGGCGCTGGGGCTTCCTGCGTATCGATATCGACGGCCGGCACTATGCCTGGCGCGAGATCAGCACAGCCGGCGAGACGCTCGACGCCGGTGAGGGCGACTGTCAGCTGCGGTAGTCGGTTTCAGCGGGTGCCTCGGTGCACGCCAGATCTGGCGGCTGCAGGCGCGGCCCCGCACCCAACTGCAGCATTACCGGGTTGCAGTCAGCAGAAACACCGGGAAATCGCCTTGAGGCTTACGTATCGAACTTGCCGACGATACTCGAATTGTTTGGAATCCTGCCCTTGAGGCCAATTTGGCAAATTCGCCTCGGTCAAAGCCAAAGTGAAAGACGCCCGTGTCTTCGGTGTGGAAGCTGCCATCCTCAACATCCAAGTCGGATATGGCGATAAAGCCACCGTCGTTGAGCATTGAATAGAACTTGCCGAACATCGCTTCGATGTTCTCAATGTGGTGCATGGTCATCGAGGAAATGATGCCGTCAAATCGATAGTCAATGTCCGCCTTCGCGAGGTCGATTTCGATGATTTCTATAGCGCAGCCGAGATCGTTGCGCTTTGCTTGCAGCTGCATGTTCATGGCATTGGATACGTCAACCGCCGTAATCCTTGCCACATACGGAGCGACTTTTTGCAGGAGTAGACCGGTACCCGAGCCAAAGTCCATGATGTGCATTGAGCTGTCGAAGTCGATAGATTGCAAAATCGAATCCGCGATGTTGCCAACGTTGTCCACCCTGCTTGGGTCTTGTTCGTAGCTGCTTGCTTTGTGCGCAAAGTAGTCAGTGTTCATTCGGTATGCCTTCATGTGGCGAGGGTGTGGAAGTATCTTACTTGTTGAGGCATCGTGTGTCGTTGCCGACCAGACGCTGCAATTTGCGATCCAACGTGCGCCGACTGATGTCGAGGCGGCGCGAAAGTGCGGCCTTGTCGCCTCCCAGTTTGGCGAGCGCTTGGCGCAGGTAGCGGCGCTCGACCACGTCGAGCGGTGCGATGTCGTCCGCTTCGGTCTCGGTAGAACCCAGAGTCAGCAGGCTCGCCGGCATATGGCCTGGCTCGATGACGTCGCCATCGGCGAGAATGCTCGCCTGTTCCAGAAGATTGCGCAGTTCCCGGATATTGCCATCGAAGTCGTGCGCCATGAGGATGCTCATGGCGGCTGCCGAGACGCTCATGGCCCGGTCGGGCGACAGGCGGCCGAGAATGTCCGCGATCAGTAGCGGCAGATCCTCCTTACGCTGCCGCAGCGGCGGGATTTCGATGGGAAAGGCCGCGATGCGGTAATAGAGATCGCGGCGGAAAGTGCCGGCCGCCACCATCGCCGGCAGGTCGCGGTGCGTCGCCGCGACGAGGCGGAACTCGGCCCGCAGGATATCGACGCCGCCGACGCGTCGGAAGCTTCCCGTTTCCAGCAGGCGCAGCAGCTTCACTTGCAGGCTGAGCGGTATGTCGCCCAGTTCGTCGAGGAATAGCGTGCCCCCGGCGGCGGCTTCGACCAGGCCGGTTTTCTGCTGGCTTGCGCCCGTGAAGGCGCCTTTTTCGTGGCCGAACAGTTCCGACTCGAACAGGCCCTCGGTCATGCCGGAACAATCGACGGGCACAAAGGGCTTGGCCATGCGCGGACTCAGGTTGTGCACAGTCTGCGCGGCGAGTTCCTTGCCGGTTCCCGATTCGCCCAGGAGCAACACTGAAGTATTGCGCCCCGCCACACGATGGATCAATTCGAGCATTCGCTTGAAGCTTGGCGATCCGCCCACCATACCCGACAGCGGCCGTTCGCCGGCGCGTTCGCGCAGCGGCATCATGGCTTCGACGAAATAGCGGATGTGCCCGTCGCTGCCCCGGACAGGAATCAGCTCGACGTTGACGTATTCGAGGCCCTGCGCTGTGTAGTGCTGGTGCAACACCTGGCTGGCGCGGCCGGTCTTCATGGCGCTGGCGCGCGGACACGATTCGCCGCAACGATCGCAAGGCTCGGCGAAGCGATGGGAAACCTCGTGGCAAGTTCGGCCGATCAGGCCCGCCGGCTCGCCGTATTCCGTTCGATAGGCGTAGTTCGCGGCCAGTATCCGGTAATCGATGTCGATCAGGATGCGCGGTCCCGGCATGGCATCCAGTATGGAAACCAACTCGGACGGAAGCTGTACATTTTCGAGCATGGTCATAAATGACTCGCCATCGGCGATAGACGGTCAATATTGACTGTATTTCGCGGCGATAGCAAGAGGACGCATGGCGCCTGTTTGGCTAACGGTATGTTCTACAAGCGTTCTTGTTGCATTGGCTGTACTGGCACGGCCCCTGCTCATAGTGATGCAGAGAAACCCAGAGGAGAATGATCAATGCCTGAAACCGCTTATGAACGCGTCGGCGGCGACGCCGCCCTCCGCCAGTTGGTCGGCCGCTTCTACGAGCTCATGGACGAGTTGCCGGAGGCCTATACCGCGCGCAAGATCCATCCGCGGGATCTCGGCCCGGCGACGGAAAAATTTGTCATGTTCCTGTCGGGCTGGCTCGGTGGCCCTCAGCTCTACGTGGAGAAATTCGGTCACCCGATGCTGCGGCGGCGTCATTTGCCGTACGCCATCGGGCCGCAGGAGCGCGATGAGTGGCTGATGTGCATGCGTCTGGCGCTCGACGAAACTATCGTCGATGCCGAATTGCGCGGCCAGCTTTATGCCGCAATGTTGCCTATCGCCGAGCACATGATGAACCGTGGTGAGAATTCCTGCGGCGGCGATTCCTGCTCCTGCCATCACACCGAAGCGAAGGAAGCCTGACGATGAAACAGACTCTGTTCAACGAAAAATTCCCGATCTTCGTGGCCGAGGTCGGCCGCAACGAAACTACCTGCCAGGACGTTGGCGACGTGATGAGCTATCTCAAGGCGATGATCGGCGAGAACCCGAAGGCGCAGTTCATCGGTCTATTTGACCACTACGCGCACACCCAACGCATCGGTGGGGAGATCGATCCCTCCATTCGGGCGGCGATGAACATCGTCTTCTGTTTCGGGCCCTCCCTGCCCAATCCGCAGGTGCTGGCCGTGCGCCCCCGTGCCATCGGCGTTGCCGAGTTGGCCGACAAATTCGTCGTAAGCTTCGCGGAAGCGCCGATGGCCCCCGCCAACGCGGCGATGCAAGGCTGGGTCAAGGGGCTGCGCAACAAGGTGTGAAGCCAACCGATCAGATCACTGATAACGAGGAAGAAATGACCGAAGCCCCGAGCCCGCGACTGAAATACTTTCCCATCTCCTGGTTTGCCATGATCATGGGCATGGCCGGATTTACCATCGCCTGGAGTCGCGCCGAACAGGTGCTGGATCTGGGCTTCTCGATGGCGCCGCTGCTGCTGCCCTTGACCGTCGCCCTGGCCCTCGTGCTGGCCGCGCTGCTGGTCGCCAAGCTCATCAAGTATCCGGCCGAGGTTCTCGGCGAACTGCGCCACCCCGTGAAGCTGGCCTTCGTTCCCACGGTCTCCATCGCCGTCATCCTGTTGTCCATCGCCTTCCTGCACGTCAGCCCGGCGGCCTCCTTCTGGCTGTGGACCGTCGGCACTTCGCTGCATCTGGTCCTGACCCTCTACGTGCTTTCTTCCTGGATCCATCACACCCGCTACGAGATCACCCACCTCAATCCGGCGTGGTTCATCCCCGTGGTCGGCAATATTCTGGTGCCCATCGCCGGCATCCACCACGCCTCGCCGGAAATATCCTGGTTCTTCTTCAGCCTCGGCCTGTTCTTCTGGCCGATACTGACCGCCATCATCTTCTACCGCCTGATCTTCCACGGCAGCATGGCCGAGCGCTTCATGCCGACTCTGTTCATTTTCATCGCGCCGCCGGCGGTCGGTTTCATTTCCTATTTCAACCTGGTGGGTGGTGTCGATGCGTTTGCGCACATCCTCTACGACGTCGCACTGTTCTTTACCGTATTGCTGCTGGTGCAGTTCCGCTACTTCATCCGCCTGAAATTCTTCCTCTCCTGGTGGGCCTATTCCTTTCCTCTCGCCGCAGTGACCATCGCCACGCTGATCATGGCGCGCGAAACCGGGGTGGCCTTCTATTCCTGGCTCGGCGGCGGGCTGCTGATCCTGCTCAGCGCCGTGATCGTCATGTTGCTCGTCCGTACCGCCATTGCCGTGGCCCGCAGGGAAATCTGCGTCGAAGGCCATTGAGGCGGCGTCATTCTCTCCTTCAAGGATTTGTCATGAACCTCAAACCACTACTATTCACGGCGGTCTTGGCCGCCTTTCCGGCCTTCGCCGACGAAGGCTCCCGTCTGGACGACGCACGTCAGGTCGCCAATTCGCTACCGCCGAAGCTGTTGCAGGTGCTGATCGAGGAAATCGGCAAGGGCGGCCCAGAAAATGCGATTTCCGTCTGTCGGGAGCGCGCTCCCTTAATGGCTAAGGCAGTCTCGGAGAAAACCGGCTGGGCGATCCGGCGGGTAAGCCTGCGCGCGCGCAATGCCAAAGCTGTTCCGGATGCGTGGGAAAAGGCTGGCCTGGAGGAATTTGACCAGCGCCTTGCCGCGGGAGCGGCTGCCGCGGGCATTGAGAAATTTGAAGTCGTTGCTGAGGGAGGCCAGAGCGTGTTCCGTTACATGAAAGCGCTGCCGACCCAGGATGTATGCCTAGTCTGCCACGGCACGCCGGCGCGGATGACACCGGCTGTAACGACCAAGCTGCGTGAGCTCTATCCGGACGACAAGGCGACCGGCTATGAAGCCGACCAGATACGCGGCGCCATCAGTTTGAAAAGACCGCTATAGCGTGTCGAGGCGCTTGTCAGCGGACCGGTGTCGGAACAATGACCTCAAAGACAAAGATCGGAATAATCATATGTGACCGTTACCGTCGTTGCGCGGGAGGCAAGTGCCTGCGGGCAATGAGCAACAGAGAAGGCGCTTTCAGCGTCTATGCTGCTGGCGCCGACCTTGAGTTGGTTGGATTTACGACTTGCGACGGTTGCCCGGGCGGCAACATTGAATATGCAGCAGACGAGATGGTAAGAAATGGTGCCGGGGCCATTCATTTGGCCACCGGCATGGTTGTCGGCTATCCACCATGCCCCCATATCGCGACGTTCAAGGCTTTTCTAGAGACACGCTATGCCGTTCAGGTCGTCGTTGGTACACACCCGATCCCAAATAAATATTGGCATACTCACACATGTCTCGGAACCTGGGAAAGTCCCGCATGGAAGTCGTTTATCGAGCCAACCATGACCAATGACTCAACACGCGCGCGTTACGATTGAGTGACTTCGTCGCGCCGATACCTGGCCGAGACGCGCCTGCTCGTCGGCGACGACGGCAAGACCGCTTGAGCATGAGCGCGGCCTTGTACGTGCTGTCCGGCGCCGGTCTCGCCGCCATCGGATATCTGGTCTTTCGCCATCTTGTCCGGCGCGGTCTGGCGCCGACGAGGATTTGCGAGCGGCGCAGCCCCGCCGATCTCGGGCTGAATTACCAGGTGGCGAGGATAGCCACGGAGCGCGGCAAGACGCTATTCGGCTGGTTCGTGCCGGCAGCCGTCGCGGGCAGGGCGCCCGCCGTGATCGTGCTGCACGGCTGGGGCGGCAACGCCGAAACCCTGCTGCCGCTGCTCAATCCCTTGCACGCGGCCGGTTTTGCCGTTCTGCTCTTCGACGCCCGTTGCCACGGCCAAAGCGATGCTGACGACTTCACGTCGCTGCCGCGCTTCGCCGAGGATTGCCACCATGCCATGAACTGGCTACAGAGCCAGCCGATGGTCGATCCGTCCAGGGTTGCGCTGATCGGGCACTCGGTGGGCGCCGCTGCGGCACTGCTTGTCAGTGCCAGACGCGATGATGTTTCCGCCCTTGTCTGCGTGGCTGCATTTGCCCATCCGGCGGCCATGATGCGGCGCTATCTCGGCGCCATGCGTATCCCCTATTTCCCCCTGGGCTGGCTGGTGCTGCGCTATGTTCAGCGTGCCATCGGCCATCGTTTCGATGCAATCGCTCCGGTTGCCGTGATCGGCAAGGTGCGCTGCCCGACATTGCTGGTACATGGTGCCGAAGATGCGACCGTGCCTGTCGCGGAGGCCCGTGCCATCTTCGCCGGCCGCTCGGGTGATCACGTCAGGCTCAAAGTCGTTGCCGGAAGCCACGACGACTTCGGCGACGAAAACGACATCGCCGGGGAGATTGCGGAGTTGGTGGCATTTCTCCAGGAGCGATGCGACGATTTGCCGGAGCCCCCGCTCTCCTCCCTGCAGGTAGTGGGCTCTTGCTAGCTCCGGTAGTCGGCGTTGATCTTGACGTAGTCGTAGGAGAAATCGCAGGTCCACACCTTGGCCTTGGCCGCACCGCGGCCAAGGTCGACGCGGACGACGATTTCGGCCGGCTTCATCGCTGCCGCGCCGTCTTCTTCGCGGTAGCTCGCTGCGCGGCCGCCGTTTTCGGCCACCAGCACCTCATTTTCTCCATTACCCAGCCAGACCTTGACCTTGCCGACGTCGAGGTCGCACAGCGCCGGATCGTTGCCCCAGGCATTGCCAATGGCGCCCAGGATGCGGCCAAGGTTCGGGTCGGAGGCGAAGAAGGCCGTCTTGACCAGCGGCGAATGGGCCACGGCGTAGCCGACCGCCTTCGCCTCGTCTTTCGAGCGCGCGCCGGCCACGGCAATCTCGATGAACTTGGTGGCGCCTTCGCCATCGCGGACGATGGCCTGGGCCAGCTGGCGCGCGACGTCGGTAACGGCCGCCTTGAATTCACCCCAGCCGGGGGCATCGATGCTGTCGAAACGCGCCCGGCCCTTGCCGGTGGCAATGACGATGAAGGAGTCGTTGGTCGATGTGTCGCCGTCGACGGAAATGCAGTTGAACGATTCGTCGGCGACCTCCTTGGCCAGCCGCTCGAGTAGCGCCTGGCTGACCGCGGCATCGGTGGCGACGAAACCAAGCATGGTCGCCATGTTCGGCTTGATCATGCCGGCGCCCTTGGCGATGCCGGTGATCGTCACCTCTTGACCGGCGATGGTCGTCCGTAGCGAGGCGGCTTTGGCAACGGTATCTGTGGTCATGATGGCGTGCGCGGCGGCAAACCAGCCGTCGCTCACGAGTGCGCTCTGGCAGGCGGGCAGGCCGGCGGCAAGGCGATCGACCGGCAGCGGCTCCATGATCACGCCGGTCGAGAACGGCAGCACCTGGGCGGCTGCGACATCGAGGATGCGCGCCGCCGCCTGGCAGGTCAGGCGCGCGGCCTGCATACCAGGCTCGCCGGTGCCGGCGTTGGCAATGCCGGTATTGATGACCAGGGCGCGGATGTCGCCACTGGCCAGATGTTGTCGGCACACATGCACCGGCGCCGCGCAAAAGCGGTTCTGCGTGAACACGCCGGCGGCTCGGCTGCCGGCGGACAGTTCGATCAAGGTCAGGTCACGACGGTTAGCCTTGCGGATGCCGGCTTCGGCGGTGCCGAGACGAACCCCGGCGACGGCGTACAGTTGATCGGCGGCGGGAGTGACGTAGTTGACAGGCATCATGGTTCTCCAAGGACGAGTTGCCAGAGTTCGCGCACGGCTGCGACGCGCATGGCGACGGCAGCCGGCTCGACGCGGCTCTTGCGGTTGTCGAGGCGCAGGACGTGTTGCATGCGCCGATAGTCGCGATAGGCATTGCGTACCGCATCGGTCAGATCGGGCGGAGTCAGGCCGCGTTCGGCAGCCATCTTGAGCAGTGCGATGTTGCCGCGGTTGGCGGTCAGTTCCGGGTATTGCCAGGCATGGCCGAGGACGAGCGTCTGGACGACGAACTCGACATCGATCAGGCCGCCAGGATCGTGCTTGAGATCGAAGAGCTCGCTCTTGCCGCCATGGGCATCGAGCATCTTCTGGCGCATCTCGCGTACTTCCTGCCGCAGGCGATCCGGGTCGCGCCGCTGGCAAAGCACTTCACGGCGGATGGCGGCAAATCCCTCGCCGACCTGGGCGTCTCCGGCGCAGAAGCGGGCCCGGGTCAGCGCCTGATGTTCCCAGGGCCAGGCGGCCTCGCGCTGGTACTGGCGGAAAGCGTCAAGCGATGTGACGATCAGCCCCCCCTCGCCATTCGGCCGCAGGCGCAAGTCGGTCTCGAACAATTGCCCGGCCGGCGTTTGCGCCGACAGCCAGGTGTTGAGACGCATGCCCAGGCGCGAGTAGGTCTTGGCCGCGTCCGCGCCTTCGTCGTCATAGATGAACACCAGATCAAGGTCAGAGGCATAGCCGAGCTCCTTGCCGCCGAGCTTGCCGTATGCGATGACGGCAAAACGCGGCTGCTCGCCATGCCGGTCGGGCAGCTTGCGCCAGGTCCGCTGCAGCGCTTCGTCGACGGTCAGGTCGGCAAGGGCGGACAAGTGGTCGGACAAATGCTCGACGGTCAAGTGGCCTGCCAGATCCTGCGTCAGCAGGCGAAAAACCTGGGCATGGTGCGCTTCGCGCATCAGGTCCATCTGTCGTTCCGTATCCGGCTCGACGTCGTCGAGCGTCGCCTGCAACTGGTGGCGGAAAGGCGCCCAGTCGGGCGCCGAGTGCAGCAGGCTCGGGTCGAGCAATTCGTCAAGCAGGATCGGATGTCGGGTCAGATAGCCGGCGGCCCAGGCTGAGCTACCGACGATCTGGGCCACTTTGGCCAGGGCTTGCGGATACTGCAGCAGCAGCGCCAGGTAGACGGCACGCCGCGAGATCGTCTCCAGCAGGTCAAGGCCGCGGGACAGTGTGGCGTCTGGGTGAGTTGTGGCGGCGGCAGCCTCGATGAGCCGCGGTACCAGGGCGTCGAACTGCCCTTTGCTGACTTCGGAAAGTTGCTGGTAGCGGTTGCCGTTGCGGATGCCGGCAAGGCGTTCGCGCGCCGCATCGGCGTCGCGAAAGCCCAGGCGGGAGAATTCGTCGCCCGGCTCTTCTGTGCTCTGCCAGACTCGGTCCAGCGCGTGCTTGGCGCCGTTGGGATCCGAGAACACCGCCTCGAAATGGCGAGAGACGTTCTGCCGGTGATCGTCGAGTTCCACCAGCAGCGCGGCGAAAGAAGCGAAGCCCATCATCTCGGCGACGCTCTTCTGGTCCTCGTCGCCGGTCGGCAGGCGGTGGGTCTGGGCGTTATCGAGGTATTGCAGGCGATGCTCGAGGCGGCGCAGGAAGTCATAGGCATTGGCCAGCTCTGCTGCGGTGTCGAGCGTCAACTGACCCCGTTCGACAAGCAGGTTGAGCACTTGCAACGTCGGCTTCACTTGCAACATGCGATCGCGGCCGCCGCGAATCAACTGAAAGACCTGGGCGATGAATTCGATTTCGCGGATGCCGCCGGGGCCGAGCTTGACGTTGTCGGCCATGTCCTTCTTGGCCACCTCGCGGCGGATTTGGCCATGCAACTCGCGCATGGCCTTGATGGCGCCGAAGTCGAGATATTTTCGGAACACGAAAGGAATCCGGATGGCTTCCAGGTCCTCCAGGCGCCGGCCACACAGGGGCCGGGCCTTGATCCAGGCGTAGCGCTCCCACTCGCGGCCCTGGGTGAAGAAGTAGTTTTCCAGCATGTCGAACGAGCAGACCAGCGGTCCCGATTCGCCGTTGGGCCGCAGGCGCATGTCCACCCGGAACGCCTGACCGTCGGCCGTGATGTCGGCAATGGCGGCGATCAATTGGCGGCCGAGACGGGTGAAGAACTCGAAATTGGATATCGACTTGCCGCCGTCGGTGTCGCCGTCGTCCGGGTAGGCGAAGATGAGATCGATGTCGGACGAAACATTCAGTTCGCGGCCGCCCAGTTTGCCCATGCCGACGACAATCAGTTCCTGCACTTCGCCCTTGGCGTTGCGGGGCAAGCCGTAGCGGCCGGCAAGGGAGCGGGTCAGGACGTCCACCGCGATTGCCACCGACGTGTCGGCCAAGAGCGTCATCGCTTCGGTGATTTCGGCCAACGGCGCCTGAGCGTCAAGGTCACGCCGGCATACGTGGGCAAAGCCCCGCTGCTTGAGCCGGCGCAGCGTCCGTTTCAAGGTTTCCTCGACCAACGGCTCGGGGCCTAGCCATTCGGCCACTATCGCCGCGGTCAGCCGCTCCTGACAGTGAGCAGCGGCTTCGGCTTCGAGGGTGGGCCAGGCCTGGTAAAGCTGGCGCAGAAAGCGTGAGTGTCGCGTCGCCGCGGCCGGCAGGGGCATTAGTTTAGAATCGGCTTGTTATTGGCCGCCCATTTTAGCCCGCCCGGGCCCATGCACTTCCCCAACCTTCGTAGCCGACCGCCTGCGCTGCTCGTCCGTCCATGGCTTCGCCTGACCTTGTCGGTGGCGATCCGGGGGATGGTGTTGTTGTATTTTCTGCTCGGCGCGCTGGTTTTGGTCGTGCGCTACAGCGTGCTGCCGAATATCGGCAATTATCGCGGCGATATCGAGCAGTCGCTGTCGCAGGCGCTGGCTCGGCCGGTGACGATTCGCGACATCGCCGCCGAATGGCGAGGCTGGTGGCCCAGCCTGCAAATCCACGGTTTGGCCGTTCGCGACAGCGAGGGCCGCGTCGCCCTCGGCTTCGAACAGGTCGAGGCGGATGTCGCCTGGTCCACGCTGTGGCACTTCGAACCCCGCTTCGCCCGCCTGGAGATCGAGGCGCCGACGCTGGACATCCGTCGCGACGGGCAGGGTGGCTTGTTTGTCGCTGGCTTGGAGGTTCGCAGCGACAGCCAGCAGCCGGATTTCTCTGACTGGTTGCTGGCCCAGGACCGCATCGTCATCCGCAACGCCACCTTGAGCTGGAACGATGAATTGCGCGGCGCGCCGCCGCTGGTTCTCTCGCAGCTCGATTTCGACTTGCGCAACAGCGGCGCCCGGCATCGTTTCGCGCTCACCGCCGAACCACCGCCGCAGCTGGCGACGCGGCTCAATTTGCGCGGTGATTTCAAGGGTCGCGATCTGGACCTGCTGGAAGCCTGGAAGGGCCAGGTCTATGCTGAACTCGACCGGGCTGATCTGGCCGCCTGGCACGCCTGGCTCGATTATCCAATCGACTTGCCGGCCGGCAACGGCGGGCTGCACCTGTGGCTGGATTTTGCCCAGAAGCAATGGACCGCGATCACCGCCGATGTTCGCCTGGCGGCGGTCGAGTTGCGCCTGGCTGCCGACCTGCCCTGGCTGCGGCTCGAGCAACTCGATGGCCGGCTGGCGGCGCGCCGGCTCGCCGATGGTTTCTCGGTTTCGGCCGCGCAGTTGAGCCTGGCCACGCGCGATGGCGTCACCGCGACGCCGTTCAATCTTGGCATCGAGTGGGCATTGGCGAGCGACAAGCGGCCGGCCCGCGCTGTTATCGACGGCGAGCAAGTGGATCTTGCCACCCTCTCAGCGCTGGCTGCCTACCTGCCGCTCGACAGCGCGGTGCGCGAGCGCCTCGTCGCTTACGCGCCGCGCGGCCGTCTCGATACCTTGCACCTGGCGTTGACCGGCGAGTTGGCACAACCGGCTGCCTATCAGGTCAAAGCGCAATTCCAGGACTTGAGCCTGCAAGCTCAAGGCGCGCTGCCGGGCTTTGGCGGTCTCGATGGCCGCATCGACGGTAACGAACGTGGCGGCGAAATCGAGCTGGCCAGCCGCGATGCGACACTTGAGCTGCCGGCGGTGTTTGCGGAATCGACACTGAACTTCGAACAACTCGACGGCCATGCCAGTTGGCGCATGGACAAAGGCCAGGCCGACGTGCGCATCGAGCGCGTCGCCTTTCGCAATACCGATGCCGAAGGCTATGCCAGCGGCCGCTATCGCGGTGACGGCCACCAGCCGGGCACCATCGACTTGTCGGCCCGGCTGACGCGGGCGGAGGGCGGCGCGGTGTGGCGCTACATGCCGAAGGTGGTGAATTCGCTCACCCGGGATTGGCTGCAACGCTCGATCATCGGCGGCAAGGCGACGGCGACGCTCAAGCTTAAGGGCGATCTGAAGCACTTCCCATTCACCGATGGCAGCGGCATCTTCGAGATCAAAGGTCCGTTCCAGGACGCAATTTTGGACTACGCGCCCGGCTGGCCGCGCCTCGAACAGGTCAATGGCGACCTGGAATTCGTCGGTGCGCGCATGGTCATCCATGGCAAGCAGGCCAAATTGTGGAATGTCACCCTCAGCGACATCAAGGCCGAGATCGCCAATCTTGGTGCCAAGCCAGCGGCGGCGCTGGAGATCACCGGCAAGGCCAGCGGCCCAACTGCGGACTTCCTGCGTTTCATCGAGGCGAGCCCGGTGGGCGATAGTATCGAACACGTGACCGACGAGATGGTGGCCAGCGGCAACGGTGAGTTGCAACTGCACCTGGCCATGCCGCTGCAGAATATCGCCGACACCCAGGTCGACGGCCGCTATCGCTTCGTCGACAACGGCTTGGTGTTCGATGCCGACATGCCGCCGCTAGCCGATATCAATGGCGATCTGCGCTTCAGCCGTGACATGCTGGAAGCCAAGAAGATCCGGGCGATGCTGTTTGGCGCGCCGACGTTGATCGACGTCGGTACCGTCGACGGCCGGGCGGCGATCAAGGCGTCGGGATCGATCAGCATCGCCGGCCTGCGTCAGCACTACTCGGCGCCCTGGCTCGACTATCTCTCCGGCAGCACAGCCTGGAACGGGGCGATCAGGGTCAAGAAGCGTGCCGCTGAAGTGCGCATCGAGTCGACGTTACAGGGTATTTCCTCGAGTTTGCCGGCGCCCTTCAATAAGCCTGGCCTGGATGCCCTGCCATTGGTCTTCGAGCGCAAGCCGGCGCCGGAAACGACCCCGCGGCGCGCCGTGGCCGACAAGCCTGGTGGTGAGCGCGACCAATTGACGGCCAGCCTGGGCAACGTTGCCCGCCTGCAGTTGCTGAGGCGGCACGACGGCGGCCAGGCGGTCGTCGAGCGCGGCATCGTCGTTATCGGTCGCAGCGACGCCAGGTTGCCCGACAAGGGAATGTTGCTCGCCGTGCAGGGTGGCCGCATCGACAGCGATTTCTGGCGCAGCATGGCAGCCGGTGGTGGCGATGCCGCCGGGGGCTCTTCGCCGCTGACCCAGTTCGATGCCCAGGCGGATGAGTTGGTCGCTGGCGGGCAGACCCTGCATGCGGCTCGGCTGACCGGCAGCCGCGATGGCGGGCGCTGGAAGGTGGAGATCAAGAGTCGTGAGGCGGCAGGCAACCTGGAATGGGACGGCGAAGGCGCCGGCCGCATCAGTGGCCACCTGACGCAATTGACGCTTGCCGACGTCGGCGACAACGCCAGCAGCGGCTCGGCGGCGGAGAGCGGCGAGCGTTTGCCGGCCATCGATCTGGTCATCGATCGATGCCAGATCGACAAGGCCGATCTTGGTCAATTGAAACTGCAGGCCGAGAACAAGCAAGGCGCCTGGAACGCCACCTTCGAGATGCACAACGACGGCGGTGACCTCCAGGGCAGCGGGCGCTGGCAGCACGGCCCGACGCAGGCCGAGACGCGGGTTGATTTCTCGGTGGCGGCCAAGAATGTCGACCGACTGCTGACACGATTCGACCATCCGAACACGATCAAGCGTGGCACGGCAAATGTCGAGGCCAGCCTGAGCTGGGCCGGTTCGCCATGGGCCATCGACTACCCGACCCTGGCGGGAAAACTCAAGCTGGAGGCGGCGAGCGGACAGTTCAACAAGCTCGATCCGGGCGTCGGCCGGCTACTTGGTGTGTTCAGTCTGCAATCGCTGCCACGGCGGATCTCGCTCGATTTTCGCGATGTATTCAGCAGTGGCTTCGCTTTTGACACCATCAGCGGCAATTTCGTCGTCAGCCACGGGGTCATGGATACGCGCGACCTGCAAATCCGCGGCCCGTCAGCGAGAGTGATGATGAACGGCAGCGTCGACCTCAATGCCGAAACACAGGATCTCAAGGTCCGCGTGCAGCCGGAGTTCGGCGAGAGTGTGGCGACGGGCGTCTTGCTGGTCAATCCGGTCGTCGGCGCCGCGGCCTGGGCGCTGAACAAGCTGTTCGGCAACCCACTCGACAAGGCTTTTGCCTACGACTACGCGGTGACCGGTTATTGGAACGATCCCAAGGTCGAGAAGCTGGCGGTGCAGGGACCGGCGACGGAGAACAAGGCAGTGGGAGGTGGTCAATGAAAATCGCCGCCGTACAGATGATATCCGGCCCGGAGGTGGCGCCGAACCTGGTCACGGCAGCCCGTTTGATCGCTGAAGCCGCCTCCGCCGGGGCGAAGCTCGTTGTGCTGCCAGAGTACTTTCCCCTGATCGACGCCACGGATGAGGCGCGTTTGGCGGCGCGTGAGCCGTTCGGCAATGGCCCATTGCAGGACTTTCTTGCCGACGCTGCGGCGAGGCACGGCATCTGGCTCGTCGGCGGTTCGATTCCGCTGGCGGCGGCCGAGCCAAACAAGCTTCTCAACACCTGCCTGGTTTTCGACGCCAGCGGCCGCCAGGTTGCCCGCTACGACAAGATCCACTTGTTCGCTTTCAACAAAGGTGAAGAGAGCTACGACGAGGCGAAGGCCATCGCGGCTGGCAGCTCGGTGGTCAGCGTCGAGACACCTTTCGGTCGTCTGGGCTTGGCAATCTGTTACGATCTACGCTTCCCGGAACTCTTTCGCGCCATGGGCAGGGTCGACCTGCTGGCCTTGCCGGCCGCGTTTACCGAGACCACGGGACGAGCGCATTGGCGCGTGTTGTTGCGTGCCCGGGCGATCGAAAACCAGTGCTACCTTGTCGCCGCGGCGCAAGGCGGGCGTNNCGGGTGACGCACGGCAACAGCCTGATAGTTGACCCATGGGGCGAGGTTATCGCCGACATGGACAAGGGCGAAGGTGTTGTCAGCGCTGAACTTGACCGGGCGCGCGTTGCCGAAATCAGAACCAACCTGCCGGCGCTGGAACACCGGCGAATTTGAGCCACGACAAAGATCATGAGCGAACGCCAACAAACCGCCGAGCAATTCCTCCTGCAACCGTTCGATCTGACGCCGGCCAAGTTGGCGGGCGTCTTTGGCGAGTTGTTCGCCCACCGGATCGATTACGCCGATCTCTATTTCCAGTACGCCCGCTCGGAAGCCTGGAGTCTGGAAGAAGGCATCGTCAAGTCGGGCAGCTACAACATTGACCAGGGCGTTGGCGTGCGCGCCATCAGTGGCGACAAGACGGCGTTCGCCTATTCCGACGTGATCAGCCTGCCGGCCTTGCAAGCGGCGGCGCGGGCGACGCGCGCCATTGCCGCCAGCGGTAGCGAAGGCGTCCTGCCGTTGTTGTCGGCGGGCCAAGTGCCAGCGCTCTACGCCGGCGGCGACCCGATCGCCTCCTTGGCTGCGGCCGACAAGGTGCGTCTGCTCGAGCGGCTGGAGAGTTTCGCCCGCGAACTCGATTCGCGTGTCACCGAGGTNNTCGATCACGGTCATCATGGCTGACGGTGATCGCCGCGAACAGGGCCATGCCGGCGGTGGCGGGCGCTACGACTACGGCTATTTCGATGATCAGCGCTTGCGTGAATATGCGCGCCAGGCGGTGCATCAGGCTTCGATCAATCTTGCCGCCAAGCCGGCGCCGGCCGGAGCCATGACTGTCGTTCTCGGTGCCGGCTGGCCCGGCATTCTGCTGCACGAGGCGATCGGCCATGGCCTGGAGGGGGATTTCAACCGCAAGGGTTCATCGGCATTTGCCGGGCGCATCGGCCAGCGGGTGGCGGCCAAGGGCGTGACAGTGGTCGATGACGGCACGTTGGCAAACCGCCGTGGTTCGCTGTCGATCGACGACGAAGGCAATCCGACCCGGCAAACGGTGCTGATCGAAGACGGCATCCTGGCCGGCTACATGCAGGATGTCCTCAATGCGCGCCTGATGGGCGTCAAGCCGACCGGCAACGGCCGCCGCGAATCCTTTGCCCACCTGCCGATTCCGCGCATGACCAACACTTACATGCTCAACGGCGACAAGACGCCGGAGGAGATCATCCGTTCGGTGAAGAAGGGGCTTTACGCCGCCAACTTCGGCGGCGGCCAGGTCGATATCACCAGCGGCAAGTTCGTTTTCTCGACTGCCGAGGCTTACCTGATCGAGAACGGCAGGATCACGACGCCGGTCAAGGGGGCGACGCTGATCGGCAATGGTCCGGATGTCCTGACCCGCGTGTCGATGATCGGCAATGACATGGCGCTCGACAGCGGTGTCGGCATCTGTGGCAAGGAAGGGCAGAGCGTACCGGTCGGGGTCGGCCAGCCGACCGTTCGCATTGATCGCTTGACGGTTGGCGGCACCGGGCGCTAAATATGCGCTTGGGGAGGACACTCGGCCATGAGCCGCCTGGCGTCGAGCTTGCAGGTCCGCCTGACCGTGTTCGTCGTGGTCGGGCTCATCAGCAGCCTGTCGTTGCTGGCGCTGCTGGTCGACCATTATCAGGAAGAGAAGCTCACCGATCTGCTTGCCGGCCAGCAGATGGCGACGGTCAGCTATGTCGCCGGCGACATCGACACCAAGATCCGCCTGCGCCTGGGCGCACTGGCCAGAGTCGCCGATCACTTTCCGGTCGAAGCGCTGGATAACCCGGATGCACTGGCGGCATTCCTGGAAGCCAGACGTGCCGTCTATAACCTGTTCGACCTTGGGCTGATCGTCGTCAAGCCCGATTTGTCGGGCGGCTATGGCGACTTTCCGGTCCTGCCGGGACGCAAGACCAGCGACTATCTGTTGTCGCCCTTCCAGGAAGTCGTTGCCACTGCCAAGCCCACCGTCGGTCCACCGCGCTTGGGCCGCTTCAGCAGCAAACCCGTGGTGGTGATGGCCGTGCCGATCAAGGGGCCGGACGATGTCCTGCGTGGCGTATTGGCCGGTGTCACAACCATCGACGCGCCAAACTTCCTCGACTTGATCACGCAACCGCGCCAGGATAAGGGTGACTTTCTGGTCGTTGCGCCAAGGCATAACCTGGTGGTCGTCGGCACTTCGCCGGCCTATCTGATGAAGCCGGTGCCGCCGCCCGGTGAGAATTCCATGCATGACCGCTTCATGGACGGCTTCGAGGGCTCCGGGATCGGCATCAATTCCCAGCGTGTCGAGGAACTCGTTTCGGCCAAGCGGATACCGAGCGCCGATTGGTTTGCGGTCGCCCGACTGCCAAGAGCCGATGCATTGGCGCCGGTGCGCGAGTTGCGCCTGTTGGTGTTCGGCGGTACGACGCTGCTCTCGCTGCTGGCGGGAGCCCTTGCCGTGATCATCTTGCGCAGCGCCTTGCGGCCGCTCAGGGCTGCCGCCGATACCTTCGACGCCATCTCGCTGGGTAAACAGCCGCTACGTGCCTTGCCGGTGGTGACCAGGGACGAAGTCGGCCGCCTGGCGGAGAGTTTCAATCGCATGCAGGAGCGCATTTCTGTCGAGACCGAGGCGCTGCGGCAGTGTTCCGAGGCCATTGTGCTGGTCGACAACGAACTTCGTTTCCGTTACGTCAATCCAGCGTTCGAGCGTCTGTTCGGCTATTCGCTGGCGGAGTTGGAAGGTAGCCCGGTCGCGCTGCTGGTGCCCGATTTGGCCAACAAGCCGGCGGATTCGAGCGCGCATGCGGCGCTGGTCGCCGAGTCTTTCCAGGGCGAGAAGATACGCCGAACCAAGGACGGTCGCGGCATCCCGGTAATGCTCAACGTCGCACCGATCCGCGATGGCGAAGGGCGGCCAAATGGTTTTGTCGGTACCATGTTCGACCTGACGCCGATCAAGGTCGCCGAGGCGGCGCTCAAGGAATCCGAGGCGCGCTACCGACAATTCATCAACGATTCGCCGTTGGGGGTCTTGATTACGCAAAACGCTCTGGTCCGTTTCGCCAATCCGGCACTGGCAGTACTGCTCGGCTGGAGCCAGGAAGAGATCATCGACCAGCCATTCCTGCCGCATGTTTTCGAGGAAGATCGCGCCATGATGGCCGACATCCACCAGCGGCGGATGCGGGGTGAGGCTGTGCCCGACAGCTATGTCTGCCGGGTGGTCGTGCGTAGCGGTGCGGTGCGCTATTGGCGCATGGCGGTGCGGACCATCGACTGGAACGGTCCGGCGGGACACGCCGTCGTCAGCGATATCACCGAGCTGAAAGAAGCCGAAGACAAGCTCGAGCGCATTGCCCACTTCGATGCCTTGACCGCCATTCCGAATCGCGTCCTGCTTGCCGACCGCATGCGCCAGGCGCTGGCGCAGTGCATGCGCAGCGGCAAGACGATGGCTGTCTGTTATCTCGATCTCGACGGCTTCAAACCGATCAACGACCACTGGGGACACGAAGCCGGCGACCAGTTGCTGAAGGAAATGGCCCGCCGGCTGACCGCTTGTCTGCGCGCCGGCGACACCGTGGCCCGATTGGGTGGTGATGAATTTGTCATGTTGTTGCTCAATCTCGACAACCTCGACGAGTGCGAGGGTGCGCTGGCGCGCGTTCTGGACGCCATCGCCCAGCCGGTGGCGGTCGATAGCCAGCAGGTAACTGTCACTGCCAGCATCGGTGTCAGCATGTATCCCAGCGATGCTGGCGACACCGACATGCTGTTGCGTCACGCCGACCAGGCCATGTACATGGCGAAGGAAGCCGGGCGCAATCGCTACTATTTGTTCGACCCGTTTCGCGATTTGCGCGACAACCGGCCTTTGCCCGCGCCGGAGCAGAACGATCCGCCGATCGACGCTGCCGGTCGCTAGCTGGCTCGATCCGGTAAAATCAGCCGTTTCAGCGGAATTGGGCAGGCTATGAAACACATTGTCGATGACGTTCGCATTCGCGAAATCAAGGAGCTGTCGCCGCCGGCGCACTTGTTGCGCGAATTCCCGGCCACCGAGCCGGCTGCGACCACCACCTTCGAAGCGCGAGCGGCCATCCACCGCATCCTCCACGGCGCCGACGATCGGCTGCTGGTGGTCATCGGGCCGTGCTCGATCCACGACTTCGATTCGGCCATGGCCTACGCGCAACTGCTCAACGGCGAACGCCAACGGCTGGCCGATGATCTGTTGATTCTGATGCGCGTCTATTTCGAAAAGCCGCGCACGACGATCGGCTGGAAGGGTCTGATCAACGATCCGCGCCTCGATGGCAGCTTCAAGATCAACGAGGGACTCAGTGTTGCCCGCCGCCTGCTCTGGCAATTGACCGGCATGGGCTTGGCCTGTGCCACGGAGTTCCTCGACACGATCACGCCGCAGTACACGGCCGACCTGATCTCATGGGGTGCCATTGGCGCCCGCACGACCGAAT
The DNA here is from genome assembly GCA_003157035.1 of Rhodocyclaceae bacterium. GTDB lineage: Bacteria > Pseudomonadota > Gammaproteobacteria > Burkholderiales > Rhodocyclaceae > Fen-999. The sequence continues at coordinate 61,464 of PMIF01000079.1, read as the reverse complement.
CGCAAGTGCATCGCGAACTTGCCTCCGGGCTGTCGTGTCCCGTTGGCTTCAAGAACGGCACCGACGGCAATGTCCGCATCGCGGTCGATGCCATCAAGGCCGCGGCCAGCCCGCATCATTTCCTCTCGGTGACCAAAGCCGGTCACTCGGCGATCGTTTCCACCAACGGCAACGAAGACTGTCACGTCATTCTGCGTGGCGGCAAGCAGCCCAATTTCGATAACGCCTCGATCGATTCGGCCTGCGTCGAACTCGGCAAGGCCGGCTTGGCGGCGCGGGTGATGGTGGACTTCTCGCACGCCAACAGCCGCAAGGATTTCAAGCGTCAGATCGAAGTCGCCGCGGATGTGGCCGATCAGATGGCCAACGGCGAGGACCGTATCTTCGGCGTCATGATCGAGTCGCACGTCAAGGAAGGCCGGCAGGACCTGAAACCTGGCATCCCTCTCGACCACGGGGTCTCGATCACCGACCCCTGCATCGGCTGGGAAGACTCACTGCATGTGCTCGATCAACTGGCCGAGGCAGTCAGGAAGCGTCGTCTGACCCTGGCGGCGCGCTAGCGGCAAGACGTAACGAGACCTTGAGGCCGCTGCCGGAATCCCCGGTGGCGAGCAGGACTTGTGCGCCATGGCGTTCGGCGATGCGCAAGACGATGGATAGCCCCAAGCCACTGCCTTCGCAGTCTTGCCCGGCCAGGCGGTAGAAACGGTCGAAGATCCGCGCGCGTTCCTCTGCCGGGATGCCGGGACCGCTGTCCTCGACCGACAACCCGTCGTCATCAACCTCGACAATCACTTGGCCGCCGCTGGGCGTATAGCGCAGCGCATTGTCGACCAGATTGCGCAGCAGGACGCTGAGCATATCGGCATCACCGCCGATCGAGACAGGCTTTGCCACAAGCTCGAGGCCGATCTGCTTCTCGATGGCCAGCGGTCCGTAGAAGGCGCAAATCTCCTCGGCAAGGACGTCCAGCCGGACTTGTGTCGCCTTCGGCGCGCCGTCGTGGTCGAGGCGTGCCAGGGTCAGCATCTGGTCGACCAGGCGCGTGGTGCGGCGCAGGCTGGTGGCGAGTTGTGCCATGGCATGCCGGCGTTCCTCGTCATTGCGTGCCTGCACCGCGACCTGCGCTTGCGCGGCCAGGGCCGCCAGTGGCGTGCGCAGTTCGTGGGCGGCGTCGGCGGTGAAGCGTCGTTCGTTGGCGATGGCTTCCTCGACGCGGGCGAAGAGCGTGTTGAGGGCTTCGGCCAGCGGTCGGATCTCCGTCGGCGCCCGTGCCGGCGACAGGGGCGTCAGGCGGTCTGGTGCGCGGGTGGCGATTTCAGCGGCCACGGCATCGAGCGGCTGCAGTCCGCGTCGAATGGCCAGCCACACCCAGGCACCCAGCAGCGGCAATATCACCAAGGCAGGCAGCGCCAGGCGCAGCACGATCTTGGCGATCAGTTGATGGCGATCGTGCTGATCCTCGGCGACCTGCACGCGGTGGTGGTGTTCGGCATCCCACTGGCTGTAGTAGCGCCAGCGCCCATGGCCGTCGTTGCTTTCCGAAAATCCGTCGGTGGCTACCAGCGGCGTGGTCGGCGCCTGCGGCGAGCGCAACAACAACTGGTCGGCCTGCCAGATCTGAAATATCACGCGGCTCTGGTAAGGATGCGCGATCGATGGTCTGTGGTCGCCGTCACGGTCGTCTTCCTCGTCGTCGTCACCGGGGCGGCGCAACTGATGGCGTTGCGCCAGCAGGGCCTGTGCCGTCTGCGCCAACTGGGCGTCGAACAATTCGTCGATTTCGTGGTGGGCATCGAAATAGCTCCAGACCAAAGTTGCCGTCCAGCAGACCGCAACGCCGCCGAAGAGGAGGATCAACAGGCGGCGGCGCAGCGAGAACCAGTGGGTGTCGGTCATGGCTTGGCGATGGTGTAGCCAACGCCACGCAAGGTCTTGATCAGATCGCTGCCCAGTTTCTTGCGCAGGTAGTGGATATGGACTTCGAGAACATTGCTCTCGGGTTCGTCGCGCCAATCGTAAATCGTGCTCTCGATCTGGCCGCGCGTCAGCACGCGACCGGCGTTTTCGAGCAAGGTTTGCAGGACGGCGAATTCCCGCGCCGACAAGTCAACCGGCTGATCATCGAGATGGACGGTATGGCTGGCCGGATCAAGCGTCAACCGACCGTGGCGGATGATGGGCAGTGCGCGGCCGGCGGCACGGCGGGCGATGGCGCGGATGCGGGCGACCAATTCCTCCAGGGCCACCGGCTTGACCAGGAAGTCGTCGGCGCCGCTATCGAATCCCGCCACCTTGTCGGCCAGGCTGTCGCGAGCGGTCAGGATCAGTACCGGCAGATCCAGCCCGCGGTCGCGAATCTTGGCGAGCAAGTCCATACCAGACATTCTTGGCAGGCCGAGATCGAGAATCATGACGCCGTAGCTGTCGGTCGCCAGCGCGGCGTCGGCACTGATGCCGTCCTTCACCCAGTCGACGGCGTAGTCCAACTGGCGCAGGCCGACAGTCAGACCGTCGCCCAGTTGCGGATCGTCCTCGACCAGAAGAATGCGCATGTCCGGATTGTACTGTCCGGCTACAGGCTGAGCAGCCAGGTGCCGGCGACCGCGCAGACGATCAGGGTGATCACGGCGGCAACGCGGGCGCTGGTGATGGCCTCTTCCGGCCGACCGCGCTTGCAGCCGTCGATCATTGCCCGAGCCAGGTTTTCCTTGTGGCGCCAACTGCCGACGGCAACGCCCAGCAAATGCACGACCACCACCGCCAGCATGGCCGAAGCGATGGCTTCATGCATCTCGGCCAGCCAGTCGCCGGCCAGATCCTGATAGTTGATCCAGCCGGTAATACCGGCCAACAGGGCAAGTGCCAACAGGGCCAGAATGGCGTAACCGCCGGCCGGATTGTGACCGGTGAAATGCGCCGGTCGCTCGCCGAGCAGACTCTTCACGTAGGTAAATGCGGCTCGGGGTCGGTCGACGAAACTCTCGAACCGAGCGTAAGTGGAGCCGACAAAGCCCCAGGCGAGGCGGAATACCACCACGCTGACGACCAGGCCGCCGGCGGCAACGTGCACCAGGCGCAAGTTCTCGCTTTCCGCAGTGAGCCAGGCCAGTGCAAAGCCAAGGGCCAACAGCCAGTGGCCCAGGCGGGTCGGTAGATCCCAGACGAGAATCCGCTCCATGCTTAGTCCTCCCCGCGGCGCCCGCCCGGCATGGTTACTTCATGTTCGCTGAAGCTGCCCTGCTCGGCACGCGGATGGCAGGCGGCGCAATTGGCGGCGCCTTTGACGCGCTTGTCTTGCCAGACGGTATTCGGCACTTCGTGGTGCCTGCGCTGAAACCACGTTGTGCTGGTCAGGCGCGGCGGGTTGCCGGGGGCTGGGCCGACTTTGCTCCAATATCCGGAGGCGCTGTTGCGAAAGAGAAATTCCTCGATTGTCTTGCGCGTCTTTTCGTCGAGCGAGGCGTTGTCGCCGTAATGGTGATCGAGCGTCGCCATCACCCGATGCCAGTCATCCGCGGTCAACAGCTGCGGCGGGAACGCCAGGTGGCAACTGCCGCATTCGGCCTTGAACGCAGGTGGAGCGTTGGCGGGAATCGGCATCCGGTCGGCGAAGGCAGCCGTCGAGGCGCAGACGATGGCAAGCAGCAGGGCTGATCTGAGCATCTTCATGTCAGCGGCTTTCCATGGCGAACTGGATGAAGTCGGCCTTTTCGCCCGCGGTGCATTCGCGACCGACGACTTCCTTGCAGTTGCGGCGGAACCATTTCTCGACCTTCGCCAAATCGGTAAAGCGTTCGCTGTTGGCGGCGACCGCCATGGGCTTGATCTCCTTGCCGGTGACCGCATGCCGCCCCGGCTGCGCTGCCTGCTCGGTGTGGCAGCTGGTGCACGCGGGCATGCGCTCGGAGACGGCGAAATGTTTGGCGAAAAAGGCGCCGCCTCGCTGGCCAGAAGGCTTGAAACCGGCCGATTGCGTGGCTGCCTCGGAGCTGTAGGCGTCGGCCAGCTGCTTTGGCGTTTCGGCGTTGGCGCTGCCGACGATGGCGGCCAGCAGCAGGGGGTAGATCAGCTTCATGTTCGGGTCCTTTGGCGGAATCACAGGACCGATTGTCGAGGCTGAGTCTTAAGTTCTCCTTAGCGGCAGCTTAGCGGTTCCTTAAGTTGGCGTGTCGCCGCCGCGATTTTTCTGCCACAGCACATCTTCGTTGCCCTGGGCGCGGTTCAGCCAGCGCCCGAGGACGAACAACAGATCGGATAGCCGGTTGAGATACTTGCGGGCGGTCTCGGTGACGCTCTCCGTAGTGCCCAAGGCCACCAGCGAGCGTTCGGCGCGGCGGCAGACGGCCCTGGCCAAGTGGGCTTGGGCAGCTGCCGGCGTGCCACCCGCGAGGATGAATTCGCGCAGCGGCGGCAGGTCGTGGTTGTAGCGCTCGACCGTCGCCTCCAGGCGCGCAGGCAAGTCCGCAGCCAGCAGGCTGGCACCCGGAACCGCCAACTCGCCGCCGAGATCGAACAGATCGTGCTGAATGCCGATCAGCAGGCGGCGCACATCCTCGGGCAAGGGTTGGCAAAGGACGACGCCAAGATGGGAGTTGAGCTCGTCGACTTCTCCGACGGCGACGATGCGCAATGAATCCTTGGTTACGCGCGAACCGTCGGCCAGGCCGGTGGTACCGGCATCGCCGCTGCGGGTGACGATCTTCGTGAGCCTGTGGGCCATGGCAATCCCTAAGCCAAACTGCGTATAGAAGAAACTTGTGCGGCGCAATACACTTGTCGCAGGAATTCGGCAAGGCCTGCGCAATGCTGCTGCTGCATTGTGCAGTCAATGGCGCGAAAGAGGGCAATATGGCCACGCAGGAAAACGGCAACGGCGCCGGTCGGGCACGCGGCGCCGTGCTGCTGATCCCGCGCGGCTGGAGCTGATTGTGGCCGATAACGCCAGTTCAGTCCAGCCGTCGGGCGCTCGCGAAACCGTCGCGCCGCGCGAGGCTTTCTACACGCGCCAGAAGTACTTGTTCGCCCTGGTCTTCACCATTGTCTCTGTGCTGCCGCTGCTGGTGCTCAACTACAACGCTTCGCGTGTCTATCGGCAGTCGTGGATGGAACGAACCGGGCGCGAACTGACGCTCTTGGTCGCCGATCGGCGGGAGATCGTCGACAGCTTCCTGACCACGCAGGAGGACCAGCTGGCCGGCTTCGTCTCGGTATTCGATCCGGGTTCGCTGCGTCAAGGCGGGCGCTTGGCAACGCTGTTTGCGGCGCTCAGTCGCGGCGGCGCCATTACCGATATCGGCATCATCGCCGCCAACGGCGATCACCTGGCTTATCAGGGGCCGTTTGCCAATGAACTGGCCGGTCGCAACTACCGTTTGGCGCAATGGTTCGGCGAGACCATGCGCAGCGGGCGCTATGTCAGCGACGTGTTCACTGGTTACCGCAAGGTGCCACACCTGGTCGTCGCCGTTGCCGACCCGGCGCGCCAGTGGATATTGCGCGCAACGATCGATCTACACTTCTTCCATGGCCTGTTGGCGAGTGCCAATGTCGGGCCCGATGGCGACGCCTTCATCGTCAATCGGCGCGGCGAGATGCAGACGCCCAGTCGGCTCGGTCGTACCGGCGTCAGCGCCGGTGAACTCGCCCGCTACAGCGCGCTTGCCGAGGGTGGCGGCGAAGCCTTGCGCCAGGGCGACATGATCCACTGCGCCGCCTACCTCAACAACGGCCAGTGGCTGCTGGTGCTGGAAACGAATGTCGAGTCGTCACTGGCGCCCTATGAGGAGGCACGGCGTTTGGATACCGCCTTGATCGTCATTGCCGCCGCGGCCATCATCCTGGTCGCCGTGCTGCTGACCGATTCCATGGTTGAACGCCTGGCACGTGCCGAAGGTGAGCGCAACCTGCTGACCAACCGAGTGGCAGAGATCGAGAAGATGGCGCTCATCGGCCGCCTGGCGGCGAGCGTCGCCCACGAAATCAACAACCCGCTGCAACTTATTTCTGATCAGGCCGGCCTGGTCGGCGAGTTGCTGGATGACGAGGCGCCGGCGCAGCTACGCAATCTGGCCGACTACCGGCAGGCGCTGGCGAAGATTCGCACTCAGATTGGTCGCGCTGCGACCATCACGCGCCGGCTGCTTGGGTTTTCCCATGCGCCCGAAGGCAGGGTGGTCGACACTGATATCAATCAGGCCGTCGAAGAGACCGTCGCGCTCTTTGAGCATGAGGCGCGCCGGCACCGGATCACCTTTGTGCGCCAATTCGGTGACGGGCTGCCCCTGGTTCGCTGCGATGCCGCGCAGTTACAGCAGGTTGTCTTGAATGTGCTGCACAACGCCATGGACGCAATCGGTGACGATGGTGCGATCACGATTGCCAGCCGCCTTGAAGGAGGACGGGTCATCGTGGACTTCGCCGATACCGGCCCGGGCCTCACCATCGAGGCGCTGGAACACCTCTACGATCCGTTCTTTACCACCAAACCGAAGGGCAAGGGCACCGGGCTCGGCCTCTACGTCTCGCAAGACATCATGACCCGGCTTGGCGGCGAACTGGTCGCGGCCAACCACATCGGTGGCGGGGCGGTGTTTTCCCTGTCGCTGCCGGTGACCGCCCCGGCAGCGGCACGCGGCAAGGAAACGGCTTGTAAGCAAGGAGAAACAACATGAAATGGTCCAGACTGTTGTACGAAGGAATGATGGCGGGTGCACGCAGCTATGCCCGTTGGGATCTGGAGACCTCGCAGCGAATCCTGCGCGACCGTCGCCGACTGTCACTGCTTGCACTGTTGCTGCTGCCGATCGCCGTCATCGGCGTTGCCTTCGCCGATGACCTCGGTGCGGCGCTGCCGCAGATCCTGGGCGGCAAACAGGCCTACGGTCCGGCGTATTACACGACGACCATCTTCGTGGCATCGATCGCCGTCGGCGTTGTCGCCGGGCTGATCACCGGCTGCATTGGCGCCGGTGGCGGCTTCATCATCGCCCCGGCGCTGATGAGTGCAGGAGTCAAGGGCATCCTCGCCGTCGGTACAGATCTATTCCACATCTTCGCCAAGGCAATCATGGGCAGTGTGCTGCATCGCAAGCTGGGCAACATCTCGATGGCACTGGCGGTCACCTTCCTGGTCGGNNTCCATCGCCGGTGCCACGGTCGGTGGCAACATCAACCGTGCCTTGTACGAGGTGAATCCGGTGCTGTCGGACGCCTTCATCACCAGCATCTATGTCTTGATCCTCGGTTTTCTTGGCTTTTACGGCCTGACCGACTACTTCAAGACCCGCAAGGCCTTGGCTCGCCCCGAGCAGGCGGCGGAGTCCGGCAGCACAACGGTCGATGACCTGACCGGCCTCGCCCGCAGAATGCAGGCACTGCGACTGCCGCCGTTGATTCACTTCGACGAGGGAGTCGTGCCGGGTGGCCGACAAATCTCGGCGGCCTTTCTGGTTGCTACCGGTTTCGTCGTCGGCATCGCCGCCGCAATTATGGGTGTCGGCGGCGGCTTTCTGACTTTCCCGATCTTCGTCTATGTCCTCGGCGTGTCGTCGGCGACCACCGTCGGCACCGACATCCTGCAGATCGTATTTACTGCCGGTTACGCCGGTATCGCCCAGTATGCGATCTATGGTTTCATCTTCTACACACTGGCGATGGGCATGCTGCTTGGCTCGCTGATCGGTATCCAGATCGGCACCTTGGTGACCAAGGTTGTGTCGGGCGTGACGATTCGCGGTTTCTTTGCGCTGGCGGTCATGGCGGCGTTCGTCAACCGCGTCTTCGCCCTGCCCGGTAAACTGGCCAGCCTCGACTTCATCCCGATGAGCAAGGGCACCGGGGCATTCATCGAGGCCATCGGCACCGGCATTTTCTTTGTCACACTCAGTAGCTTTGCCATTTGGGTCTTCTGGACCTTCTTCGCCAACCTGAGGGTGCTCAGGGGCGACGAACCGCCAGGCGACCAGCATGCTCAAGAGGAGCAATCATGATCCACGACAAGAAGGAATTCGCCCTCGGCGTCGCGCTCATTGTCGTTTTTGTTGCCGTCCTGGTGGTGATCTTCGCACCGCTGCACGATGGCGGCCGCAATACGCTCGACTATCTCGACAGTACATTCAACTCGATCTCCAAAGACTCGGCCTACTACATCCCGGCCGTGGTGACAAAGGCAGACGAGTACGACGGCACCGAAGTGGCGGTGGCCATCAAGGCAGCCGATGCTGGCCAGGCGGCGCGCATGGCCACGCTGCTGACCGCCGCCGGTGCCAGCGTTGTCAGCGATGGTGCCGCACTCAAAGTCTCCGCGGAGCTTGGTCACCTCTTGCGCGCTGTGCTGGCCGATGCCGACCTGATGTTCAAGAACCAGGGTGCCAGCGTTGCCGGCAAGTACGGCTTCGACGAACGACGCGTCCTCTACGATTGGCACCAGGCCCTGGCCGCGATGGGCAAGGACCTGACCCGCCAAGGCCGGTTCAAGGAGGCGCAGATTCTGCGTGAGGTGCAGGGCAAGGCCATCGAGCCGGCCTACAACTACTACCAGATCGAGGCCGTACCCATGTCACGCATGCTCTGGGTGGCTTTTGCGGCTTTGCTCGGCTACGTGGTGTACACGGTCTGGTATGGTTTTGCCGTGATGTTCCTGTTCGAAGGCTGGGGCCTCAGGCTCAATAGGCACTGAGGCGGGATCGTGCTCAGACGACTGGCCACACTGTTCCGCCCTCGGCCCAAGCTGGAGCCGGCGGCCGCCCGGTCAGCGTTTCGAGAACATTACCGGAACTTTCGTGCGCTGCTGACCGCCAACAACAATGCCTTGGAGCTGATGGCCACGGCCGAGGAGATGCTGCAATCGGGCAAGCCCTTTGGCATGGCCTTCGTCGGCGGCGATATCACCGCGCTAACCGTGAACGTCTACAAGATGGTGCGCAACCTGATCGCTCTGGCCGACGGCCGCTATCAGGAACTTGATCAGCGTTTCCACGAGATCGCCGGTCGCGTCGAGACCGTCGTCTCGCGTCGCCCGGTGGTCGAGGGCAGTGCTTTTGTCCTGACCATGGCTGAGATCGACCGCGATGCGGTCGATCAGGTCGGCGCCAAGATGGCCAATCTTGGCGAACTGCGCAACCGCCTCGGCATGCGTGTTCCCGAAGGGTTCGCCGTGACCGCCATCGCCGCTCGACATTTCATGGAGGCCAGCCAGGTCTACGATGAAATCAACCGGCGATTGCAGACGCTCAATGCCGACGATCTGGAGGCACTCTACCGCGTCAGTAGCGACATCCAGAACCTGATTCGCGAGGCGCTCCTGCCCGCCGACCTGGAACGGCTGCTGCGCGAACATGCCGCAAGGCTGGAAGCGGAGGGGCAGGGAACGATCACGGTGGCGATGCGCTCGAGCGCGCTCGGCGAAGATACGCGCCAGGGTTCTTTCGCCGGCCAGTACCGCACGCGGCTGAATGTTGCGCTCGTCGACATTGCCGCCACTTACAAGGATATCGTCGCCGGCAAGTACCGCAGCCAGGCCATCGTCTATCGCGAGCAGCGCGGTTATCGGCATCAGGATGTGCTGATGTGCGTTGGCTGCCTGGTCATGGTCGATGCGGTGGCGAGCGGCGTCGCCTATTCGCGGCCACCCGACGATCCACGCCAGCCGGTGGTGGTCATCCACGCGGCGCCGGGTCTTGGCAACCACATTGTCGATGGGACCTCCGCCTACGATCTGCTGCACGTTGCGCGGGCGGCACCCCACGAGATTGCCGCGGTGCGCCTGGCGGAGTTTACCGGCAGTTGCCTGTCCGCAGCGCACGCGCGCGAATTGGCGCACCTATCGGTACGCATCGAAGACCACTTCGGCTCGCCGCAGGACATCGAGTGGGCGGTGGACCGTGGTGGCCAGCTCATCCTGCTGCAGGCACGGCCGATCGGTACCAGCGCTGTACTGGCGAGTGGCGCCGAGGCCGAAGATTGTCTGTCCGGACAGGCGGAGGAACGCCTGCGCATGAGCGGGGGCGTGACGGCAAGCCGCGGTGTTGCCGCGGGCACGGTGTGCAAGATTGCCGGCGCGGAGGATATCCTGCACTTTCCCCACGATGGCGTGCTGGTCGTCGAGACGCCCGATCCAGAATGGGCGGTAGTCGTGAATCGCGCTGCGGCAGTAGTCAGTGCCTCGGGCCAGCTGGCAACTCATTTGGCGACGGTGGCGCGCGAGTTCGGCGTGCCGGCGCTGTTCGATCTGCCGGGCGCCATGCAGGAACTGGTCGAGGGTGAGACGGTGACGGTCGACGCGACCGGCCGCCGGGTGTATTCCGGGCGCGTCGACGCCGTACTCGAGGCTGCGTCGGATCGGCCGAACCTGATGGCAGGCAGCCCGATTCACCAGTTGCTCAAGGAGGCTTTGTCCCACATCACGCCGCTGACCTTGACTGCTCCGGAGTCACCGGCATTCAAGCCCGCATCTTGCCGTACCCTGCATGACATCACGCGCTTCTGCCACGAAAAGGCGCTGGCCGAAATGCTGCGGCTCGGCGGTCGTTATGGCACGCGCGACCAATCGGCCAAGCAGTTGTATGTGGTCGGTGCGCCCTCGCAATGGTGGGTGGTTAATCTCGAGGATGGGTTCAGGGAGGATACCGACTTGTCGGGGCCTTTTGTCCGCATCGAGGACATCGTCTCCGAGCCCATGTTGGCGATCTGGCAGGGCATGACGGCGCTGCCCTGGCAGGGACCGCCAGCGATGAGCCTGCGCGGTTTCGGTTCAATCGTCGCCCAATCAGCGATGAATCCGCAGCTTGATCCTGCGGTTCGTTCGAACATGTCCGGGCGCAACTACTTTCTCATCGCCCGCAACTATTGCAACCTGAGTGTGCGCCTGGGCTACCACTTTGCCTTGGCCGAAGCGAGTTTTTCGGATTTGCTGACCGAGTCCTACGTCAACTTCAGCTTCCAGGGCGGCGCCGCGGACGAATCGCGCCGCCGGCGACGGGTTGCCCTGTTGGCAGATACCTTGCGCGAGATCGGTTTTCGGGTGGACGCGAAGGGCGATGCGGTGACGGCGCGGATCGAGAAGCGCCCGGTACCTTATCTGCGCCAGCGCTTGATGGTTTTGGGCTACTTGTTGATCCATACGCGACAGATGGATATGGTCATGCACGATGAGGCGCGCGTCGGCAAGTTCATGGCCAAGATGCGTGCCGACATCCAGACGATCCAGGAGTCTTCCGGCGGAGAAAATGCTGACGTTGCGCAACATCCTGCTGGTTGACGACGAGGAGGATTTCCTCGAGACGACATCGCTGCGCTTGCGCCGTCGTTCGTTCGATGTCAGAACGGCCGCCAGATGGGCCCAGGCGCTGCCGGCGCTCGAAGCCGGCTGGCCGCAGGTGGTCGTGCTGGATGTCATGCTGCCGGACGTCGATGGCCTCGAGTGCCTGCGGCGGATCAAGGCGTTGGCACCGCGCTTGCCGGTCGTCATGCTCACTGGCCACGCGTCGCTGCAGGCGAGCATGCAGGGACTGGAGCATGGCGCTTCCGACTATTGCCTGAAACCCATCGAACTCGACGAACTGGTCGAGAAGCTGATCATCGCCCATAAGGACGCCGAGGGATCGTTCTGAACGGAGCGTCGCCGGCGCAGTCTGCGCGGCCTCGATGCCGGTCAGCGGTCCGGTCAGCGGTCCGGTCAGCGGTCCGGTCAGCGGTCCGGTCAGCGGTCCGGTCAGGCAGTCCCGACCGGTGTCGCGGTTGTTACGGCCGCCGCAGCGGGGGTTGCCGCCAGCCGGTGCAGCCATGTTCCGGCACGCAAAATATATCGTGCAGCCGACAAAGCCCGGTATTGGCGCGCACCGAGCCGTAGGCCGAACTCAGGATCTTGAGCCCGGCGACTTCGCGCTCCAATTCGTCGGCGGCGACGACGAAGTGCTCGCAGCCGCCGCAGGTCTGGCTCATTGCAGGGCGGCCCAATAGGCGCCGAAAACGTGCACCGACAGAATGTAGCCGGCCACCACATTGACGCCGACACCGATCGAGAACGCCAGCAGCGCGCCGCGACTCACCGCCTTGAGCTCCCGGAAACGCGTCGTCAGGCCAATCGACAGGAAGCAGAAGATGAACGCCCAACCGCGCAAGGCGCCCATGGGGTCCATCACTGCCGGCTTGACGACCTTCTTCAACGTGTCGACGTCGTAGCCCTGAGTGAACAAAGTGACGATGGTCGAGGCGATGAAAAAGCCGATGACGAACTTCGGGAAGCGGTGCCAGATTTCGCCAATCCCCGGGCGGGAGCCGGTTTCTTTCTTCTCCCACTGGGTGGTCGCAATCAGCGCCCAGACCAGTGACCAGATGCCGATCCAGAGGTCGCGGCCGATCACCTTCATCAGCGTGAATGCCTTGATCGAAACGTCCTCGTGACCGACCATCTTGCCGTACGTCGAGGCGGCGGCGAAGCCGGCGGCATCGGCAAACTCGGAGGTGCCGATCCAGGCCCCGGCCACGCCCGCCGGCAACTCAAGCGCCTGCGAGACGAAAGGCAGCACCAAAATCATGATCAGTGCCCAGACCACCACCAGCGTTACCGACGTATAGATGTGTTCGCGCTTGGCACCGACTGAAGCCGCAATCGCCATCGAGCCGGAAACGCCGCAGACAGCGCCGCCGACGCTGAGCACGGCGCCTAGTCGGCGATCGAGTTTGAAGACGCGCGTCGCCAGAAAATAAATGGTGGTGGCAGTGAGTAGCGAGATTATCGTCGCCTGGCCGATCGCCACCGGCCCGGCGGTGACCACCAGGGTTATCGGAAACGTGGCGCCGAGCAGGACAATGCCGAGCTTGACGTAGTACTCGACGCGGAAGGCATCGTCGAAAATCTTCGGTAGCGGGACGAAGTTGGCCAGCAGCAGGCCGACGACAAGGGCCACCAATGGCGGTTCGAGGTTGTACTTGGCGGCATTCACCCAACCGCCGACGGCAAACATGCAGACCGAGAGCAGATAGAGAAAGGCAAAGCCGGCGAGAAAACGTTGCAGCTTGATGCCCATGATCGCCGAGGTGACGCCAAAGATGGTGGCGAAGACCACGAACTGGACGACGTACTTGTCGGCGTTCTTGCCGAAATGGTCGAAGAGTTGGTCCAGGGTTGCCCACTTGATGCCGCCCGGATTGACGGCCAGCGACTTGAGCATTGTGCTGTCGTTGAGGAAAAGGGCGATGCCCAGGCAAACGACCGTAAGGCCGATCCAGATCGCCCACCAGTCTTCCTTGAGCCATAGCGCCTTGATGCCTAGCGGCGGCGCCACCGCCTCCCTCGCACTTGTTGATTCGTCCATTTCTCTTCCCCCGTGTTGAACAAACGATAACAACCGAAGCCAGGGTAGAACCGACCTCCATTGTTGGTTTGTTGCACCCTTTGCCCCCCGGACGAAGATACTCCGTCAGTGGGTGACCTGCAACATGGTTGCCGCGGCGTTGTGGCCAAGCGCGCCACATCACCGTGGCTCATCCTGAATCCAACTCAAATCGCTTCAGCTTGCGCCACAGAGATGCCCGATCGATGCCAAGAATTTGCGCTGCCAGTGTCTTGTTGCCGCCCGCTTCTGCGAGCACGAAAAGGATGTGCTGGCGCTCCTGCTCTTGCAGGGAGCACAAGCGGTTCTTCGCCTGGTCGGTGTCTGCCGGCGACGGCAGGCTCGGCGGTTCCGGCAGATGTTCGAGCTCGATCGTTTCGCCGGATGACAAGGCGACACCGCGCTCGATGAGGTTTTCCAGTTGGCGCACATTGCCGGGGAAGGCCATGGCCTTGAGGCGCTCGAGAACCGCTGGCGCGATTGCCTTGATCGGCTTGCCGGTTTGCAGGGCGCATTTATTGAGGAAATGCTGAGCCAGAAGTGGGATGTCGTCGCGCCTTTCCGCCAGCGGCGGGATATGCAAGGCGATGACGTTGAGGCGGAAGTAAAGATCCTGGCGCAACAGGCCATCGGCTATCGCCCGCATCAGATCACGGTTTGTTGCCGCAACGAAACGGACATCGACCTTCACCGGCGCCGTGGCCCCCAGGCGCAGAACCTCCCGTTCCTGCAGGACGCGCAGCAGCTTCACTTGCATCTCGGCGGGCATTTCCGTGATCTCGTCGAGAAACAACGTGCCGCCGGAGGCAGCCTCGATCAAGCCCTTGCGCGCCGAACTGGCGCCGGTAAACGCTTCCTTTTCGTGACCGAATAGTTCGTTGGCAAACAGGTCCTTGTTGAAAGCACCGCAGTTGACGGCAATGAATGGGCCTTTGTGCCGGTTGCTGTGCTCGTGCAGGAAGCCGACCAGGAGTTCCTTGCCCGTGCCGCTGTCGCCACTGACCAGGACGTTGCAGTCGGTCGGTGCCACCTGGCGGGCGAGTTCGAGGATTCGCCGGGTGGCCGGATCCTGAGTGATGAAACGCGCCTTGCCGCGGTAGCTGGCAATTTCGTCGCGCAACCGACGGTTCTCCTGGCGCAGGCGCACCTTGGTCATGGCCTCGACGACGACTTGTCGCACCTCGTCGAAATGAAAAGGTTTGGCGATGTAGTGGAAGGCGCCTTGCTTCATCGCGGCAACCGCTGTTTCGGTGGTTGCATAGCCGGTGATAACAATGACCTCGGCGTCCGGCTGGCTGGCGCGGGTGGCCTTCAACAGGGCCATGCCGTCGACTCGTTCCATGCGTAAGTCGGTGAGCACGAGATCGAAGGTCTGGCGCTCGATCAGCGACAAACCTTCGCTGCCGGACATGGCGGTGGTGACGCGATAGCCTTCACGCGTCATGACGCGGGCGAGGTTGCGCACTGCGACTTCTTCGTCGTCGACGATCAGCAGGCGTCCGTCCTGGCTCATGGCGCCTCCATGTCGGCAGGTCGCGCCGGCAGTCGGAGGACGAATGTCGTGCCCCCGCCTGGACTGCTGCTGGCGCTGATGCAGCCGTCGTGTTCCTCGATGATCTGGTAGACCACGAAAAGGCCGATGCCCATGCCCTTGCCGACGTCCTTGGTAGTGAAGAATGGGTCAAAAATGCGCACCAGGATGTCGGGCGGGATGCCGTGTCCGTCGTCGCGGATGCTAAGCTCGACCCAGGGAGCGTCCGGGCAGCCCAGTGACGCCGGGTTGTCGTCGAGCGCCGCAGCTTCGTTGTGTCGGACTCCCGTGATATCGATCCGACCAGTCGCGGAGGTCGCCTCGATGGCATTCTTGATCAAGTTGAGCATTACTTGCTGCAGACGCTGGCGGTCGGCGGGCACAACCAGATCGTCGGCAATGTCGACGCGGACATCCAGCGTCGGCGGCAGGTCCGCCTTGAGAAAGCGCAACGACTGTTCGATCAGATCCTTCAGCGGCACTGGTTCGTGGCCGAACGGGCGCTCGCGCGTGAAGTCGAGCAGTGAGCGGACGATATTGCGGGCGCGGATGCACTGTTCGTCTATTTGCTGCAGCAATTGCCGCTGCTCGCTGGTCAATGCGGAGTCTTCAAGCAATAGTTGGCACGACGACCAGATGTTGGAAATCGGGTTGTTGAGTTCGTGGGCGACGCCCGAAACCATGGTGCCCATCGAAGCGAGTTTCTCCGAACGCAGCAGGTGCTTCTGCCGCGACTCAAGATCCCTGAGCAGGTGGTTGAAGGCGCTGACAATGGCAACAATTTCGCGATCCGGTCCTGGAACCGCCAGCGCCCGCCGTTGCCCGCCGGCAAGGGCACTGACCCCTCGCTCGAGGCGCTGCAGCGGCTGGACGACGCGCCGTGCCAGTGCCTGGCCGATGGCGATTGCTACCACGACGACACTGGCGACGACGATGATCAGGAGCGTGCGCAGCCACACCAGCGAGGCGCGGACAGTCTGCCGTTCGGCACCGACCATGTCCTCGGCGCTGGCGACAATGCGCTGCCCGGCAGCCCGGACCTGGGGTTCGACAAGCCTGCGCCCGCTTGCTTCGGCAGCAGCGTAGCGTGAGATCAGGCTTCGGTAAGTGGCCAGCTGACCGCGCAGGTTTGTCTGTACGTCGGTCATGCCCAGATCGCGGAAGTCGGCTTGCAAGCCGTCGACCAGCTCGCCCATCTGCTTGCAGTACTGCGCGTTGTCGTCGAAGTCTGTGCTTTGACCATGGAGGAAGTAATTGCGCTCGAAGCGGCGAATCTCCATGGCTGTGTCGAACAGTTTCGCGATCCGTTCACCGAGCAGGATCTTCTCTTCGAGCACGCGCAGTTCTGCGAAGGCGAACAGCGACAGCCCGAGCGTCAGAAAGGCGATGCCGAAATAGGCGACCGCGATCTTTCGTCGCAAAGAAGGGAGAATCCGAAAGAGGGTCATGGCAAGGCCTCGGGCGCGATGTGTAGCATTATGCAACGGTGCCATCACCTGCGCAATCATCGTCTTATCACGCTCTTGCTGATTTGGAGGGCTGTAATTGGTCGAATGATCGCTGTGCGTTGCAATATGCAACTATTTCGTGCCTATCTGGTTGGCGTCTGGGTAAAAAAGTCCTGATAGAACAACACGATGATGTATCTGGTACGGGTTCTGCATTGAGTGGTGTATTCCAGTCCATTGCGGAGCCGTTCAGCATGAAGACATTGTTTACAGACTTCTTGGTCCGCTTTGCGCGCGCGAGCACGATCGCCAATGCTGGCAACGGCGCTGACGTCGTCCAGTTGCTGCAGCGTCGCCGTGGACCGAAAGACGATTATGGGCTTTCGCTGCAGAGCCTCGAAGAAGATGAAGGGCTGAGTGCACGCCGGTTTTCGGCGGACTCGGCAGCACTCTTTTCCGTCAGGCCGCCGGGAAGGTTCGCCATGCACCGCTGATCCTGCATTAGCCAAAACAACCAACGGGGAGACAGATGACCGCTGCAGTTTCGACGTCACCATCCGGGCTGGCGCGCCTACAGGCGCGCTGGCTGTTGTTGCGTCGCTTCGGCAGCCGCGCGACCTTTCGGCATGACCTGATCGCCGGCATTACCGTCTCCCTGGTAGCGATTCCGCAATCGCTGGCGTACGCCCAACTGGCCGGAGTGCCTGCCTACTACGGCCTCTACGCGGCGCTGTTGCCGACCATCATCGGTGCACTGTTCGGTTCTTCCGGGCAACTGTCTACCGGACCCGTAGCGATGACCTCACTGCTCACAGCGGCCAGTGTCGCGCCGTTGGCCGCCCACGGCAGCGAGACGTTCTACGCCTATGTGGTCCTGCTGGCGCTGGTGTCGGGCCTGTTACAGATCGCTTTCGGCATGCTGCGCATCGGCGTGCTGCTGAACTTCCTTTCGCATCCGGTGCTGATGGGCTTCATCAATGCCGCGGCCCTGATCATCGGCATGTCGCAACTGCCGGCACTGCTCGGTATGCCATTCGACAACTCCGAGCATTTTCTCCTCGATATCTGGGGTGTGCTGAGCAACGTTGACCAGGCGCACGAAATGTCGCTCGCCTTTGGCTTTGGTGCGTTGGCACTGCTGGCGCTATTCAAGCGCTACTTGCCCAAGGCACCGGGCGTGCTGATTGTTGTTGGCTTGCTCACCGCTGCCAGCGCCGCGCTCGATTTCGCTGCCCTGGGCGGTCGGGTCATCGGCGACATACCGCGCGGACTGCCGGGTTTCAGCGTTCCGCCGCTACAGTGGCATGCCATCGTCGAGTTGTTGCCAGCCGGATTCGTCATCGCCCTGATCAGTTTCATGGAAGCGATGTCCAGCGCCAAGGTGATCGCCATCAAGACCCGCCAGCCGTGGGACGAGAACAAGGAACTGATCGGCCAGGGTCTGGCCAAGGTGGCGGCCGCTTTCGTCCATTCCATGCCGGTCAGTGGCTCGTTTTCACGCTCGGCACTCAACCTGGCCTCTGATGCCAGGTCGGCGTTGTCGTCGGTGATTTCGGCGCTTTTCGTCCTGCTGACCCTGCTGTTCCTGACGCCCATGCTCTATCACCTGCCGAAGCCCGTGTTGGCGGCGATCATCATGATGGCGGTATTTGGCTTGATCAACTTGCCCGCTCTGATCAACGCCTGGCGGGCGAAGCGCGACGACGGCATCGCGGCTGTGGCGACCTTCGTTGCCACCTTGGTATTTGCGCCAAACATCCAGAACGGCATCATGACTGGCATTTTGCTATCGCTGGCGCTGCTCCTCTATCGCATGATGCGCCCGCGCATCGCCGTGCTCGGCCTGCATGACGACGCGACTCTGCGCGATTGTGAGCGCCACAACCTGCCGCCGCTGCACCCGCGGCTTGGCGCCTTGCGCTTCGACGGCGCGCTGCGCTTCGTCAATGCCGCCTATTTCGAGGATGCGCTGCTGCGCCTGGAACGCGAAAATTCGGCCATCACGCATGTCCTGGTCAAGGCGAGCGGCATCAACGACATCGATGCTTCGGGGGTCGAGATGCTGAAGAACGTCGTCAGCCGCTTTCGCGGCAACGGCATTTGCCTGGTTTTCAGCGGCTTCAAGAGGCAGGTGGCTGACGTCGTCGAACGTACCGGACTGCTTGACGCCATTGGTCCCGGCAACGTCTTCGCCACCGATCGCGAAGCCTTGTCTGAGCTGTTCGTGCGACTAGCTACGAGAACTACGGAACAACAGGCAATGGCTTGATGGCGCGGGCAGTTCGCTGCCCGGCAGTGGCGATACCCTCTGACGGCCCCTGGCCGGCTTGCTGCGGTGCGGAATTGACAGACCTGATCGCGGAATAAGCAACCCGGACTCGCAACAGGGTTTTCCGCTGCTAAGATCGCAGGTATCGTCAAGTTGTCGTCAAAGCCACGTGAGCCGGTTGGATGTTCGCGGCGTGGCCTCTCTTGGTCCCGCCAAAGATGAATGCCCCGATCGCCCTGAAGAAGCTCCTGCCTTTCTTGCGCTGGCTACCCTATTCCGGCGGCTTGTTTCGTGCCGATTTCGTTGCCGGCCTGACCGTGGCGCTGGTGTTGGTGCCGCAGTCGATGGCCTACGCCCAGCTCGCCGGCCTGCCGGCATACTACGGCCTCTACGCTGCCTTCCTGCCCGTCATTGTCGCGGCCTTGTGGGGTTCCTCGAACCAGCTCGGCACCGGCCCGGTCGCCGTCGTGTCGCTGCTGACGGCATCCAGCCTGGCGCCTTTCGCGGCCATCGGCTCCGAGCATTACGTTGCCTTGGCGATCATGCTGGCGTTGATGGTCGGTGTCTTCCAGTTGGCATTGGGTGCCTTCAAGCTCGGCGTGATCGTCAATTTTCTCTCGCATCCGGTCATCGTCGGCTTTACCAACGCCGCCGCCATCATCATCGGCCTGTCGCAGATCAACAAGCTGATGGGTGTGCCGATTGGCCGTTCCGAACACTTCATCGAGGATATCTGGGGCGTTGCCAGGCAGGTCGGCGACACGCACCTGCCAACGCTGGCCATGGGAGCCGTAGCCATCGCCGTTATCTGGGCGATGCGGAAATGGGTGCCAAAAGTGCCCGGCGTTCTGGTGGCGGTGGCGCTGACGACGGTGGCGTCCTGGATGCTCGGCTTCGAGCGCAACGCGACGGCGACGGTGGAACAGATTCTCGAACCGGAAGCCAGGGCCCTCTTGGTCGAGTTCGTGCGCACCGAAGGTCGCATCAAGGAGATCAGCGACCAACTCACTGCCAAGGCGGCCGAATTGCAAACCGTGCATGATGAACGCGGCGATCATGCGCGTGAGGAGGTGACCTTCAATTACGAGATGGAATTGCTCAAGTTGCAGCTGCAGGATCGCGAGGACGAGAATCGTCGCCGCAACCGCGCCATCCGCAGCATGATCTTCGAACGCGTGATTGCTGCCGAAGGGCAGGGCGCCGAGTTCTTCGCCGAGGGCAAGGTGCCGGCCGACAAGCGTTCCGACGGCGCTCGCTGGCGCATCATCCGCGCCGGCGCCAGCAGCAAGCTCAGCGGCGGCGGCGAGGTGGTCGGCAAGGTACCCGAAGGGCTGCCGTCGATCAGCGTGCCGACGATCTCCTGGGGCATGTTCGGCAGCCTGATTTCGGCGGCCATTGTCATCTCGCTGGTCGGCTTCATGGAGGCGATCTCGATCGCCAAGGCCATTGCGGCCAAGACCCGGCAAAAGATCGATCCCAACCAGGAACTGATCGGCCAGGGCCTGGCCAACATCGTCGGCAGTCTCTCCCACGCCTTCCCCGTCTCGGGATCGTTTTCGCGCTCGGCGGTGAACATCAATGCCGGCGCGGCAACCGGCATGTCGTCGGTGTTCACCGGCGCCTTCGTGCTGCTGACACTGCTGTTCCTGACCCCGTTGCTCTATCACTTGCCCCAGTCAGTGTTGGCGGCGGTAATCATCATGGCCGTGATCGGGCTGGTCAATTTTCGGGCGATCAGGCACGCCTGGCTGGCCAATCATCATGACGGCATCGCCGCTGTTGTCACCTTCGTCGCCACACTGGCGTTCGCCCCGCACCTGGACAACGGCATCATGGTCGGCGGCGGCCTGGCGGTCGGGCTGTACCTCTATCGCACGATGTCGCCGCGGGTAGCCATCCTTGGCCGCCATCACGACGGCACGCTGCGCGATGCCGTGGTGAACAAGCTGCCGGCCTCGGAGATGGTCACCGCCGTGCGTTTCGACGGCCGTCTGTATTTCGCCAACGTCGCTTATTTCGAGGATGCCATCCTCGAAGCGGTGGCGAACAATCCGCAGGCGCCCTACCTGCTGGTAGTCGGCGATGGCATCAACGAGCTCGATGCTTCCGGCGAAGAGGTCATTCACCACCTGGTCGAGCGACTGAATGCCATCGGTGTCGTCATGCTCTTCGCCGGTCTGAAGAAGCAGGTGCTCGACGTCATGCGCGCCACGGGGCTCTACCAGGCGGTTGGCGAACGGCGGTTCTACGCCAATGCCGAGATGGCGTTGGCAAGGATTTATGCGCGCATCGAAAACATCGGCGACGACGATCCGTTGAAGCAGCAGTCCGCTTGATAGAATGGACGCCAATGCCGACGTAGATCGGCTGCCACGGAAGACAACACCTCGCTCATGTCCGACCTCCTGTCGATTGATCTGCTGCTGATCGCCGTCTGCGTATGGCTGCTGATCGGCCTGGCCGGGCTGGCGGCGCCGCGCAAGATGCGTTTCATCAGCCGGGTCCTGTTCCCCCTGGGCGCGCTGGTCAGCGTTGCCGTTGGCCTGGTGGCATTGGTCAGCCTGGGCCAGGCGCCTGAAGTCGCGGTGCTTGCCATCGGTCTGCCGGATCTGCCTTTCCATTTGCGCCTGGACAACCTTAACGCCGTCTTCGCGCTGTTGCTGGGTTTTGCCTCGGCAGGCATCTCCATCTACGCTGCCGGATATTTCCGCAAGGGCGAGGGTGCGGCGCCGGGCCTGCTCTGCCTCGAATACCACTTGTTCCTTGCCAGCATGCTGATGGTGCTGCTGGCCGACGACGGCTACTCGTTCATGGTCGCCTGGGAGAGCATGGCGCTGTCGTCCTTCTTTCTGGTCACCACCGATCATCGCCACGAAGAGATTCGTCGAGCCGGCTACCTTTATTTGCTGATCGCGCACGTCGGCGCCATCAGTATCCTGCTCTCGTTCGGCGTCATGACCGGCGGCGCGGGCGATTACACCTTCGCTGCCATGCGCACCCAGCACCTGTCGCCTTTCTGGGCTTCGGTCGCCTACCTGTTGGCGCTGTTCGGCTTCGGCGCCAAGGCCGGCCTGGTGCCAGTCCATGTCTGGTTGCCGGAAGCTCACCCGGCGGCGCCCTCGCCGGTCTCGGCAATGATGAGTGGCGTCATGTTGAAGACCGCCATCTATGGCTTGTTACGCGTTAGCTTCGACCTGGTCGGCACGACCATCTGGTGGTGGGGTGTGGCGGCCATGGCCGTGGGTTTGCTGACGGCACTGTTCGGCGTGCTTTACAGCACGGTGCAGAGCGACATGAAGCGCCTCTTGGCCTATTCGTCGATCGAGAATATCGGCCTCCTGGCGGTCGGCATCGGCCTGGCGCTGATCTTTCATACCTACCGGATGGAGGCCCTGGCAGCGTTGGCGATGACTGCGGTGTTCTACCATTGCCTCGCCCACGCTGGTTTCAAGAGCCTGCTCTTCCTTTGTACCGGCTCGGTACTGCACGCAACCCATGAGCGCAGCCTGGGCAAGCTCGGTGGTCTCATCCACCGCATGCCCTGGGTGGCCTGGCTGGCGCTGGCCGGCGTCATCGCCGGTTCCGGGCTGCCGCCGCTGTCGGGCTTCGTCTCGGAATGGCTGCTGCTTCAGGGCTTCCTGTTCTCGCCCGGCCTGCCGCATCCGTGGCTGAACATGATCGTGCCCGTCGCTGCCGCCGTGGTGGCGCTGGTGGCGGCGCTGGCCGGCTTCGCCATGGTCAAGTTCTACGGCATCGTCTTCCTCGGCCAGATGCGCGATCCAGTCCTCAAGGATGCCCAGGACGCCGGCGTGCTTGAGCGTATCGGCCTGGTCTGGCTGGCCGTGATCACCTTGTTGCTCGGTGTCCTGCCTTCGACGGTGATTACGCTGATCGACGCCGCGACCCGCCAGCTGCTCGGCACCGGTCTGGCGGAGCGCATGGCCGATCACGGCTGGTGGATGCTGGCACCGATCTCCGCGGATCGCGCCAGCTATCAGCCGTTGGTCTTCCTCGTCACCATTGTTCTTTCGGTCTTGATCGGCCGCCAGCTGGTGCGCCGCTTCTATCACGGTCGGCTGCGCCGGACCCAGGCCTGGGACTGCGGCTACTGGTTCCAGAGCCCGCGCGCGCAGGATACGGCGGAAGGCTTCAGTCAGCCGATCCGGCGCATCTTTGGCCCCGCTTTCCGCATGGATCGGCACATCCCGAGCATTCGCGACGAGCGGCCGATCTACAGCGTCAAGGTGGAGGATCACTTCTGGTACTGGCTTTACCTGCCGGTGGCGCGTTTGGTCGACGCAATCTCCGGGCTCATCGTGCGTGTCCAGGGTGGCCGTATTGCCATCTACCTGCTCTACAGCTTCATCACCTTGATCATCCTGCTTCTGGTGGCGCGACCATGATGATTGGCCCCCCACGCTCACTACGTTCGCTGCCCCCCACGGGGGGGCGCATGCTGCCTTGGGGCGGCCCGGCGGCATCATGAGCATCTCCGGCCTTCTCGCCCAGCTCTTTGCCATCGCCCTGGCCCTGTTCCTGGCGCCGCTGCTGACGGGTTGGGTGAACCAGTGTCGCGCCTGGTTCCAGAACCGGACGGCGCCACCGCTCTTGCAGCCCTATTACATGCTGCACAAGCTGTTTCACAAGGATGTCGTCATCGCCCACGGTGCTTCGGCGCTGTTTCGCTTTGCGCCATTCATCGTCTTCGGTTGCATGCTGCTGGCGGCCGCCATCGTGCCGACGCTGTCGACCGACCTGCCGTTCGCCCCGGCCGCCGATACCATTGCCCTGGTCGGTGTTTTCGGTCTGGCGCGCATTTTCATTTCTCTGGCGGCGATGGATGTCGGCACGTCATTCGGCTCGCTTGGTGGCCGGCGCGAGATGATGATCGGTTTCCTCGCCGAGCCGGCGCTGCTGATGGTCATCTTTACCACCGCGATGATCTCGCAGTCAACGTCCATTGCCACCATCGTCGAGACACTGGCGCACCGCGACTTCATCATCTACCCGAGTCTGGCCTTCGCGGGCATTGCCTTCACCTTCGTCTCGATGGCCGAGAATGCCCGCGTGCCGGTGGACAATCCGGCCACCCACCTCGAACTGACCATGATCCACGAGGCAATGATCCTCGAGTACTCGGGGCGCCACCTGGCTTTGATCGAGTGGGCATCCAGCCTCAAGCTCTACACCTATTCCTGCCTCGGCCTGGCGCTGTTCTTCCCCTGGGGCATTGCCCAGGGCGACGACTTCGTCGGCTTGCTGATGGCGATTCCGCTGCTGCTGCTGAAGCTTGCCTGTGGCGGCGTGGCGCTGGCGCTNNCTGGAGACGAGAGTATGAGCGCGGCGATTCCCCTGTCAACGCAACTCATCAACCTCTGCGCCTCGGTGATCCTGCTGCTGGCCTTCGCCATGCTGGCGCAGCGGCGGGTGATGCCGCTGATCAATCTGTTCGCCTATCAGGGGCTGACGCTGGCCGCGTCAACGCTGGTAGTGGCTTTCACGACGCACCAGGCGCATCTCTACTATTCGGCCGGGCTGACGCTGGGCCTCAAGGGCATCCTGCTGCCCTGGATCCTGCACCGCCTGGTGCGCAGGCTCTACGTCAAGTGGGACGTCGAGTCGCTGATCAACATCCCGACCACCATGCTGGTTGGCATTGGCCTGGTCATCATCGCCTTCAACGTCGCCCAGCCGATATCCCAGCTCTCGCACACCATCAGTCGTGGCACACTCGGCATCGCCCTGGCCACCGTGATGCTCGCCTTTCTGATGATGATCACCCGGACCAAGGCGATTCCGCAAGTGGTCGGCTTCCTGGCCATGGAGAACGGTCTATTCCTCGCCGCTACCAGCGCCACTTACGGCATGCCGATGGTCGTTGAGCTGGGCATCGCGCTCGACGTGCTGGTTGGCGCCATCATCCTCGGCGTCTTCTTCTTCCAGATCCGCGAGCAGTTCGACAGCCTGGACATCCGGCATCTCGAACGCCTGAAAGAGCACTGATGGAACTGGACATCTTTATCGTCATGCTCGCCTCGCCCTTGGTCAGCGGCCTGTTGCTGACCGTCGCCGGCGAACGCGAATGGGCGCCCAACCTCAACATCATCGCCAGCGGCGGCACTTTTCTCGCTGCCGTGGTGCTGACCATCGACATTGTTGCCCACGGGCCGCGCATGGCCTTCGGCGAAATGTTCTTCATCGATTCGCTCAATGTCTTCCTGGTGACGCTGACCGCCTTCGTTGGTCTCACCACCAGCATCTTCTCCGGCCCGTACATGAAGAACGAACGCGAGCATGGCAAGCTCAGCGTCCGTCGCCTGCGCCTCTACAAGAGCATGTTCCAGCTCTTCATGTTCACCATGCTGGTGGCGCTGACGACCAACAACCTCGGCATTCTCTGGGTGGCGATGGAAGCGGCGACCCTGACCACGGTGCTGCTGGTTTCGCTCTATCGCACACCGGCATCGCTCGAGGCGGCGTGGAAGTATTTCATCCTCTGCGGCGTCGGCATCGCCCAGGCGCTGTTCGGCACCATCCTGCTCTACTTTGCTGCCGAGCGCGTCCTCGGCGAAACAGGCAATGCGCTGCTGTGGACGCACCTCGTTGAGGTCAAGGGTCAGCTGGAGCCGACCATCATGGCCTTGTCGTTCATCTTCCTGCTCGTTGGCTATGGCACCAAGGTTGGTCTGGCACCGCTGCACAACTGGCTGCCCGATGCCCACGCCGAAGGCCCGACGCCGGTCTCGGCCGTGCTTTCGGGCCTGCTGCTCAATGTCGCGCTCTATGCCATCCTGCGTTGCAAGGTGCTGGCCGACGGTGCCGTGCACGAAGGCTACGCCGGCAACCTGATGATGGGCTTCGGCCTCACGACGCTGGTCATGGCGGCCTTCTTCCTCTCAAGGCAGAAGGATATCAAGCGGATGTTCGCCTATTCGTCGATCGAGCACATGGGCATCATCACCTTTGCCTTCGGCATGGGCGGTCCGGTGGCCAACTTCGCCGGCCTCTTGCACATGACCCTGCATTCGCTGACCAAGTCAGCCATCTTCTTCACCGTCGGTCATGCCGCGCAGAAGACCGGCACGCAACTGATGGAGGGCATTCGCGGCCTGATCCGCATCAATCCGGTGATCGGCTGGGGTCTCATGCTCGGCACCCTGGCCATCCTCGGCATGCCGCCGTTCGGCGTCTTCGCCAGCGAATTCATGATCCTCACCCATGCCATGAAGTACTACCCCTGGGCGACGCCGATCCTGCTCGCCGCGCTGGGCGTGGCGTTCGCCTCGATCTTCGGCAAGGTGCAGGCGATGGTTTTTGGCGAGACGCACGCCAAGCCATTGCCGCATGCGCCCGCCATCACGCCGGTGTTCGTGCATCTGTCCATCGTGCTGATGCTCGGTCTGTACATTCCGCCCTATCTCACGCGCTGGTTCCATGAAGCCGCGCGGATGCTCGGATAATCAGATGGCCCCCCACGCTCGCAACCCCGGCTCGCTGCCCCCCACAGGGGGGCGCATGCCTCCTTGTCCCGCGGGGATTTCCTGCGGTCAGGGCGGCCCGGCGGAGGCATAGCCATGCTCTTCCACGCCGAACCGATCGAATTCACAGCCCAGGAGGGCGTCGGCGCGCCGGTGTGGCGAGGCCGCGCCGTCGATGGCGAGGATCTGTCGCGCTTCGCTGTCTCGGTGCATCGCCACGACGGTCGTCTGGCGGCGCTGTGGGGCGAGGACCTCAGACGCCAGGGTGGCGGTTACCGTCTGCATTGCATATTCGCGCTGGAAGAGGGGCACACCTGGGTGTGCCTCGATCTTCCGGCCGATGATCCGGTTTGTCCGGATCTGGCCGGCATCTTTCCCGCCGCCAATCGCATGCAACGCGCCACGCGCGATATGGTCGGCATCGCCTTTGCGGGTGGCGACCAGCGGCCCTGGCTGCGTCACGGGGCCTGGCCGGAAGACTGGTATCCGCTGCGTCACGACACGCCAGCGCCACCCGAAGGCATCGGCTTTGCCAACCTGCCCAGCGACTACCAATTCGTTCAGGTGGGCGGTGAAGGCGCCCATGAGATTCCGGTTGGCCCCATCCACGCCGGCATCATCGAGCCCGGGCATTTTCGCTTCACTGTCGTTGGCGAACGCGTGTTGCGCCTGGAGCAGCGGCTCGGTTACCAGCACAAGGGAGTCGAGAAGCGCTTCATCGGCATGACCCTTGCCGAAGGCTCACGGCTGGTCGGCCGCATCTGCGGCGATTCCACCTGTGCCTATGCCTGGGCCTACGCCGTGGCCGCGGAGACTGCGTGCGCTGTCGAGCCATCTGGCCGGGCGCTGGGGCTGCGGGCACTGATGCTCGAGCGCGAGCGGATCGCCAACCACCTTGGCGACCTTGGTGCGCTCGGCAACGACGCGGCCTTTGCCTTTGGCCTGACGCAATTCATGCGCCTGAAGGAGGACTGGCTGCGCCTGAACGCCAGGATCTTCGGTCATCGCTTCATGATGGACGGCATCGTTCCCGGCGGCGTTGCTGCCGATATCGACGCCCTGGCGCTGGCCGAAATAGGTGCCCAGTGCAATGTGCTGGTAGCCGAGGTGAAGGCGCTGCGCGCCATTTACGACGAGCATCCCGGCTTGCAGGATCGCTTCCTCACCACCGGCATCATCGACGCGGATTTGGCGCGCGAGCTGTCGCTCTCCGGCATCGCGGCCCGCGCCACCGGGCTGTTGCTCGACGGTCGTGCCTGGCGGAGCGACTACGAACCGCCGGTACCGTACGCCGGGCTTGGTGTCCGCCCGGCGTCGGACGATCGCGGTGATGTGGCTGCCCGCGTGGCCGTCCGCTTCGACGAAGTTTTCGAATCGCTGCGGCTGATCCGCGCCATCGCCGGTACCTTGCCGTCGGGACCGGTGCGCATCGATGTGCCGCCGACACCGGGCGCCGAGGGGCTTGGCGTGGTCGAGGGCTGGCGCGGCGAGGTTATCGTCGGCCTGCGCCTGGACGGCGAGGGCCGCATTGCCCGAGCGCATCCGCACGATCCCTCCTGGCAGATCTGGCCGGCGCTTGAGCATGCCGTGCTGAAGGACATCGTCCCCGACTTTCCGCTGATCAACAAGTCGTTCAACCTGTCATATTCGGGGGCGGATCTATGATTCCGCTTCTCAAGCGCATCTTCCGCACCGGTATCCTCACCGAGCCGCCGGTCGAGCGCAGCGGCGAGATGGCGCCGATCGATCGCCTGCACGACGAGATCATCGCCATCCTCGGTCGGGCGCTGACCATCCGCGAGGTGGATGCCGGCTCCTGCAATGGTTGTGAACTGGAAATTCACGCCCTCAACAACGCCTACTACAACATCGAGGGTCGCGGCATCAAGTTCGTCGCCAGCCCACGCCACGCCGACATGCTGCTGGTCACCGGGCCGGTGACCAAGAACATGGAGAACGCACTGCGCATCGCCTACGATTGCACGCCCGATCCCAAGCTGGTGGTGGCGGTCGGCGATTGCGGCTGTAACGGCGGCATATTCGGCGACAGCTACGCCAGTTGCGGTGCCGTCGATAACGTCGTTGCCGTCGATATCCGCGTGCCCGGCTGTCCGCCGACGCCGCTGGCCTTGCTGCACGGAATTCTCTCCGCCGTGAAGCGCGCTTGACCCCCTGGAGAAAGCGCGGATAATCCGCACTTTTGCCTCTTCCCCATTCCCCGGAAATGACCATCAAGTCGGATAAGTGGATACGTCGCATGGCGGCGAGCCACGGCATGATCGAGCCCTTCGAGCCCTCGCTGGTGCGCGAGGTGAACGGCAACAAGATCGTGTCCTACGGCACGTCAAGCTACGGCTACGACATTCGTTGCGCCGACGATTTTCGTGTCTTCACCAACATCAACTCGACCATCGTCGATCCGAAGAACTTCGATCCGAGTTCCTTTGTCGAGGTCTCGGGCAAGAACTATTGCGTCATTCCGCCCAACTCGTTTGCCCTGGCGCGCACGGTTGAGTATTTCCGCATTCCGCGCAACGTGCTGACCGTCTGCCTCGGCAAAAGCACCTATGCCCGCTGCGGCATCATCGTCAATGTGACGCCCTTCGAGCCGGAGTGGGAAGGTTTCGTGACGCTGGAGTTCTCCAACACAACGCCGCTGCCGGCCAAGATCTACGCCGGCGAGGGTTGTGCGCAAGTGATTTTCTTCGAAGCCGACGAGGTCTGCGAAACCTCGTACCGCGACCGCGGCGGCAAGTATCAGGGGCAGGTCGGCGTTACCCTGCCCAAGATATAGTTCGCTAGCGTTTAGCCCATTCATCTTTGTCGTGACCCGCCGCTGCGCGGGTCTTTGCTTTTCAGGAGCTGGCAATGCGTTTTCATTTTCCGGTCATCATCATCGACGAGGACTTCCGTTCCGAGAACGCCTCCGGTCTCGGCATCCGCGCGCTGGCCAAGGCGATCGAAGGGGAGGGCATGGAGGTGCTCGGCGTCACCAGCTACGGCGACCTGTCATCGTTTGCCCAGCAGCAGTCGCGTGCCTCGGTGTTCATCCTGTCGATCGACGACGAGGAATTCTCCTCGCCGGCCGCGGCCGACAAGGCCATCGCCGAGCTGCGTGCCTTTGTCGAGGAAATCCGCATCCGCAACTCCGAAATCCCGATCTTCCTGCATGGCGAGACGCGCACCTCGCGGCACATTCCCAACGACGTGCTGCGCGAGTTGCACGGTTTCATTCACATGTTCGAGGACACGCCGGAGTTCATCGCCCGCAACGTCGTGCGCGAGGCCAAGACCTATCTCGATTCGCTGCCGCCACCGTTTTTCCGGGCGCTGGTGCACTACGCTGCAGATGGCTCCTATTCGTGGCACTGTCCTGGCCACTCCGGCGGTGTCGCCTTCCTCAAGAGTCCGGTTGGCCAGATGTTCCACCAGTTCTTCGGCGAGAACATGCTGCGCGCCGACGTCTGCAACGCCGTCGAGGAACTCGGCCAGCTGCTGGATCACACCGGCCCGGTGGCAGCTTCCGAGCGCAATGCCGCGCGCATTTTCAACGCCGATCACCTGTTCTTCGTCACCAACGGCACCTCGACCTCGAACAAGATCGTCTGGCATTCGACCGTGGCGCCGGGCGACGTGGTCATCGTCGACCGCAACTGCCACAAGTCGGTGTTGCACGCGATCATCATGACCGGGGCGATTCCGGTCTTTCTGACGCCGACGCGCAACAACTTCGGCATCATCGGGCCAATCCCGAAGAGCGAATTCGAGTGGCAGAACATCCAGAAGAAGATTGCCGCCCATCCGTTTGCCAGCAAGGCCAAGAACAAGCCGCGGGTGTTGACCATCACCCAATCCACCTATGACGGCGTCCTCTACAACGTCGAAGAGATCAAGGAAATGCTCGACGGCAAGATCGATACCTTGCATTTCGACGAGGCCTGGTTGCCGCACGCCGCCTTTCACGACTTCTACGGCGACTACCACGCCATTGGTGCCGACCGGCCGCGCTGTCACGAGTCGATGATCTTTTCGACCCAGTCCACGCACAAGCTGCTGGCCGGTCTTTCCCAGGCATCGCAAATCCTGGTGCAGGAGTCCGAGACGCGCAAGCTCGATCGCGACATCTTCAACGAAGCCTTCTTGATGCACACTTCGACCTCGCCGCAGTACGCCATCATCGCCTCCTGCGATGTGGCGGCAGCGATGATGGAAGAGCCTGCCGGCAAGGCGCTGGTGGAAGAGTCGATCGCCGAGGCGCTGGATTTCCGTCGCGCCATGCGCAAGGTCGATGAGGAGTGGGGCGCCGACTGGTGGTTCAAGGTCTGGGGGCCGGATGATCTGTCCGAGGAGGGCATCGAGGAGCGCGACGCCTGGATGCTCAAGGCTGGCGAACGCTGGCACGGCTTCGGCGACCTGGCGCCGGGTTTCAACATGCTCGATCCGATCAAGGCGACCGTCATCACTCCGGGACTGGATGTCGATGGCGAATTCGCCGAGCGTGGCATTCCCGCCGCCATCGTTACCAAGTATCTGGCGGAGCACGGTGTTATCGTCGAGAAGTGCGGCCTCTATTCCTTCTTCATCATGTTCACCATCGGCATCACCAAGGGCCGCTGGAACACCATGGTGACCGAGCTGCAGCAATTCAAGGACGACTACGACAAGAACCATCCCCTGTGGAAGGTGCTGCCCGAGTTCGTCGCCAAGCACCCGCGATACGAGCGGGTCGGGCTACGCGATTTGTGCAAACAGATCCACCACGTGTACAAAGAGAACGACGTCGCCCGACTTACTACTGAGATGTACTTGTCGGACATGGTGCCGGCGATGCCACCAGCCGACGCCTTCGCTCGCATGGCGCACCGCGAGATCGAGCGGGTGCCGATCGACGACCTCGAAGAGCGCGTCACGGCGGTGCTATTGACGCCCTATCCGCCGGGTATCCCGTTGCTCATTCCCGGCGAGCGCTTCAACAAGACAATTGTTCGCTACCTGCAATTTGCGCGCGAGTTCAACGCCGCGTTTCCCGGTTTCGAGACCGACATCCACGGTCTGGTCAAGGAAAACGGCAGCGGCTACTTCGTCGACTGCGTCGCGTAGCGCGCAACGCGCTGTATAGAGCCACTCGGGCAGGCCGGGTTAAGTCGTGCCATGATGGAGTAATATGCACAAGTCAAGTGGCTCCGGCCGCCTTCTTGCGTCCATCATCTTTGCCGAGGTACTCATGATCTCTCGCCGCGTGCTCCAACAATTGCGTGCTACCGGAATTGCGGCCGCCCTGGCCTATATGCCGATGGCGCTTGCGCAGCCCGGCGCGTTGGACCCGAGTTTCGGTCAGGGCGGCGTGGTTACCCCGTCGGCCGACATCGGTCATATGGCCGTGGCGGCAGACGGCAGAATTGCAATCACCAGGACGGCAATTGACTGGAATCTTCCACATGCGCCTTGGCCTGCTGACGTATTCTTGTATCAGTCGAATGGCAGTCCGGACCCGTCTTTCGGTCAAGGAGGCCAAATCACGACCAGTGAGTTTTATGTCGTCGATGATTTGGCTATCGCATTTCAGTCGAGTGGCAGGATAGTACTTGGGGGCAAGAGCAAGACGGCACGCTTCCTCGGTAGCGGCATTCTGGATCAGACGTTCGGCACAAATGGGTATGCAAGCAGTCCTGCCATTCCCGCCGGCGAATACATCTCACTTTCTGCGGTCACGGTCGCGCCGGACGATCGGATGTTCCGGACTGGACAGGTCTGTACTGGTGCCTGGTGCAATTTTGCCATCGTTGCCTATGGACAGGACGGCCATCTCGACACGAGTTTCGGATTAGACGGTCTGGTGGGCACGTACGTCGGCAGCGACTTCGCGTCAGTCAGCGCCATGACCGTAGTGCCCGCGGGGATCGGCGGTTACAAGATCCTGGTCGGTGGAGACAGCAACGCGGGCTGGCACCTGGCCCGGTATTCGAGTACTGGTGGCCTCGACCCGTCGTTTGGTGATGGCGGCAAGGTAACGACTTCGTTCGACCGCAACAGCGGCAACGTCGTTGACGTTGCGAGCGGGCCCTATCAGCGCGCACGCATCGGCGCGTTGGCTGTAAAAGCGGACGGCAAAGTGGTGGCGGCCGGTTGGACTTGCCCGCAGTCCGGCCCCCCCCCATGTGCGCTGGCTCTGGTGCGCTACGCGCTCGACGGCAGCGTGGACAGCAGCTTCGATAATGGCGTGAAGTCGGGTTTTACCGATTGGTATGGCTCCGTCGCAATCCGGTTGCTGGCCGACGGGAAAGTGCTGGTAGCGGCGGGCGCCGGCAATGCGGTGCTGGCACGTTTCAATGCCGACGGTAGCCTGGACGCTGGATTCGGCGACAACGGCATCATCAGGCTGGGTATGGGTGTGTCGGACATTGGTTTTCAGCCCGACGGGAAACTGTTGGTCTCTGGTTGGCGGTCGGGCGGGGGCCAAGCCATTCTCGCGCGCTTCCTTACCGAATCCGCTGGCGAAGCGACACCATTGATGCCGGAGAACGGCTTGTGGATCATCGATACCGAACAGGGAGGCCCGGGCCGCGGATTCCAGATCGAGGTTCAGCGCGGCTCATTGATGATGGCGGTCAACGGTTACGAAAGCGATGGCCGCGCGACCTTCCACCTTGCCAGCGGTGCCTACGCCAATGGTAGTTTTGTCGGCGAACTGACGCAGTATGCCGGAGGCATTGCCTTGGGCGGCGCACCGCGGTCCGCGCACGCGACTGGCAGTGCGGGGCCGGTGAGCCTGCAATTCACCGACCGTACGCACGGCATGATCACGCTTCCCGGCGAAGCACCGAAGGCAATCGGCAAGTTCGATTTCGGCACACCGCCATCTTCAGCGGTGAACGCTAGGCCGGTGACGGGACTGTGGACGATGGAGGCGGAACGGAACGGAAATCCCGGTCGAGGTTTCATGCTCGAGGCCCAGGACAACTACATGGTCATGGTCTTCGATGGCTACATGCCGACGGGCGATTCCACCTTCTATTACGCCTCTGCACCCATGGCTTACGCGGACTGGACCGCCGACCTGGGTATGTATACCGGCGGCATCTACTTCGGTGCCACGCCGCGAATGGCGCATTCGGTCGGAAGTGCGGGTCAGGCCAAGATCGGGCTTGACTCGGCAACCACGGGTTGGCTGACCCTGCCGGGTGAGCCAACTCAAGTGATTCGGAAATTCGATTTCGGCTTCTGGTGACCGGGAATCCAGTCGGCCCGATCGCCAGTGAGGCGGTTAGTCGGCGTTGCTACGCCGAGCGGTCATAGGTGGTGACGGCGTATTCGAGGCTGGTAGCGGAGCGGCATGCCTCCCTGCTGCTCTCTCTCCATGCCCCGCGGTCATAGTCAGGGAAGCGCGTATCGCCGTCGAAGTCGGCGTCGACTTCGGTCAGTTGCAGGCGATCAGCGATCGCCAGCGCTTGCGTGTAGAGTTCGGCGCCGCCAATGATGAACACTTCGTCCGTGTCGCCGGCAGCGGCGAGCGCAGCGACAAGCGAGCCGACGACAGTGGCACCCTCGGCCCGGTAGTCGGGATTGCGCGTGACGACGATGTGCGGCCGGCCGGGCAGACGGCCAGGCAAAGACTCCCAGGTCTTGCGGCCCATGATCATCGGCTGGCCCATGGTCAGTGCCTTGAAGCGTTTGAGATCCTCCGGCAGGTGCCAGGGCATCTTGTTGTCCTTGCCGATGACACCGTTCCTGGCCACCGCGGCGATGATCGTGATGCGCGGCTTCACAGGCTGGCGTAGATTTGGCTGTAGCGCTGCGCCGGTGCGGCCCAGCTGTGATCGCGCGCCATACCGTCCTGTTGCATGTGCCGCCAGCGAGACCGGTCGCGCCAGGTGGCGACGGCGCGTTGCAGGGTGGCCAGCAACGCTGCCGCGGTCGGCTCCAGGAAGGCGAAGCCGTTCACGCCGTCGATGACCGTGTCGGCGAGGCCGCCGGTGGCACGGACGATCGGTGGCGTGCCGTAGCGCAAACTGTACATCTGGTTGAGGCCGCAAGGCTCGAAGCGCGAAGGCATCAGGAACATATCGGCACCGGCTTCGATGCGATGGGCAAGGGCTTCGTCGAAACCGATTTTGACCGCGATGTGGTTACGATGCCGTTCCGCGACGCGCCGAAACAGATCTTCCAGCGCGCTTTCACCGCTGCCGAGGACAGCCAGTTGCACCGGCAGGACGGGCAGCGCATCGCCCAGGGCGGTGACCAGATCCAGGCCCTTCTGGTGCGTCAGCCGGCTGACGATGCCGAGCAGTGGCAGGTCGTCGCGCTGGGGCAAATGCATTTGCGCTTGCAAGGCATGCTTGTTGGCGGCTTTGGCATCGAGATTGTGCACGTCATAGGGATATGGCAGGTGCTGGTCGTGCGCCGGGTCCCACTCATTGCCGTCGATGCCGTTGAGGATGCCGTGAAGGCTCGCCGCGCGATGGTGCAACAAGCCGCCCAGGCCCATGCCATCGACTTCCGTCTGTATCTCGCGGGCGTAGGTCGGGCTGACCGTGGTGATGGCGTCGGCGAACTGCAAGCCGGCTTTGAGGAAAGAGAGCTGGCCGTAGAACTCGACGCCGTCCAGCGACCACGACGATTCAGGCAAGCCGACCTGGAGCAGCGCATCGCGCGGGAACAGACCCTGGAAGGCCAGGTTATGGATGGTGAGCAGCGATCTGGCGCGCCCACCAGGCAGCAGGCGCAGGTAGGCGGCCGCCAGGGCCGACTGCCAGTCGTTGCAATGGACGACGTCGGGCCGCCAGGGCAGTGCATTCTCGTCGCTGCCGAGCCAGGCGGCGACGCGCGACAGCAGGCCGAAGCGCAGATGGTTGTCGGGCCAGTCACGGCCCTGCGGACCGAGGTAGGGATTGCCCGGACGATCATAGTAGGCCGGGCAGTCGAGCATCAGCAGCGACAGGTTACCGACACGCGCTTCGTGCAGCGCCGAGTTGGCAAAGAGGGCGTCGAAGCCGTCCAGCGACGCGACAGCGGTGGCCTTCGGCAGGGCCTGGCGCAAGGCCGGGTAGTAGGGAACCAGCACGCGCACATCGTTGCCAGCCTCGGCCAACGCCAGCGGCAGCGCTGCCGCGACATCGCCGAGACCGCCGGTTTTCACCCAGGGGGCGATCTCGGAAGTGACGAACAGCACTTTCATGCGCGGCTACTTCTTGCGCAGGTAGGCGAGCAGACCGGTCGTCGAACTATCGAGGTTGTCAGCGCCGACACGACCTTCAATCACCGGCAACAGGCGGTTAGCGAGCTGCTTGCCGTATTCGACGCCCCACTGGTCGAAGGAGTTGATGTTCCAGATGATGCCGAGCGCGAATACCTTGTGCTCGAAGAGCGCGATTAACTGACCGAGCGTGTAGGGCGAGAGTTCCGGCAACAACAGCGTTGTCGATGGCTGGTTGCCCGGAAATACCTTGTAAGGGGCCAGGCGGGCGATGACCGCCTCTGGAATGCGCGCGGCGGCCATCTCCAGGCGCACCTCGTCGATGGTCTTGCCGCGCATCAAGGCTTCGGATTGGGCACAACAGTTGGCGAGCATCTTCTCGTGGTGGCCGGCGAGCGGGAAATCCGGCACGCGCATGGCGATGAACTCGCACGGGATCAGGCGGCCGCCCTGATGGATCAACTGGTAGAAAGCATGTTGGCCGTTGGTTCCCGCTTCGCCCCAGAGAATTGGCGTAGTGGCGCAGCCGGTGTCCCGGCCGTCGCGGGTTGTCCGCTTGCCGTTGGATTCCATTTCCAACTGCTGCAAGTGTCGGGGCAGCAATTCCAGCGACTGGCTGTAGGGCAGGCAGGCGCGCGTCTCGGCGCCGAGAAAGTCGGTGTTCCAGACGTCGATCAGCGCCAGCGCCATCGGCAAGTTGCGCTCGACCGGCGCTTCGAAGAAGTGGCTGTCCATGGCTGCAGCGCCGGCCAGAAAGCGCTCGAAGTGATCGAAACCGATCGCCAGCGCCAGCGGCAGGCCGATGGCCGACCAGACCGAGAATCGGCCGCCGACCCAGTCCCAGAAGGCGAAGGCGTTGTCGGGATCGATACCGAATTTGGCCACTTCGGTCAGGTTGGTCGATACGGCGACGAAATGGCGCCGCACGGCCGGTTCGCCCAGCGCATCGACCAGCCAGCGCCGGGCCGAGGCGGCGTTCTGCATTGTCTCTTGGGTCGTGAAAGTCTTACTGGCGATGATGAACAGCGTCGTCCGCGGCGACAGGGGTTGCAGCACTGTCGCCAGATGCGCCGCGTCGAGATTGGAGACGTAATGCACGCGCAGGTGTGGCACATGGTGCGCCGCCAGCGCCTGGGTGGCCATCTTCGGCCCGAGGTCAGAGCCGCCGATGCCGATGTTGACGACATCGAGGATGCGTTCGCCGGTGGCACCGCGCCACTCGCCGCTGTGTACCGCGACGCAGAAACGCCGCATCTGCTCGAGCACAGCGCGCACCGCCGGCATGACGTCCAGGCCGGCGTGCAGGATCGGTCGCGTGCCCTGGTGGCGCAGGGCGTGGTGCAGCACTGCCCGGCCCTCGGTGTGATTGATCGCTTCACCCGCCTGAAGGCGGGCTTGCCAGGCGGGCAGGTCGGCGGCCCACCAGAGCGCGTGCAGCGCATTCCAGACTTCCGTGGTCAGCCGCTGTTTGGAAAAGTCGATCAGCAGGCCGTCATGTTCGAGCGAGAACTGTTCGAAACGACCGGGATCGGCAGCGAAGAGGTCACGCAGATGCAGGGGTCGCACCCGTTGCGCGTGCGCCTCCAGGTTGTGCCAGGTTTGCGAAGTCACGGCACTCATAGCCAGATCATCATGCCCATTTCAAAAGGCTGGGTCAGCAGCGGATGGTAGGGATAGGCGCGGATGCGGTACTCGATCTTGCCGCAGACATCGGGCTGCACTTCGGCAGCGAACAGGCTATTGCCATCGCCGGTCGGACCTTGATAGTCCATCCGGTAGTGGCGTGGTGGCCGCGATTGGACATTGCTGTTGGGCCGACCGAACAACAGCTCGACGACGATGTCGGGCGGGGTCAGGCCGTTGATGGCCAGCGCGACTTCGAAACGCACTTTGGCGCCGAAGTCGATCCGGCGCACCGGCATGTCGACGCGCTTGATCGACACCTTGGACCAGCCAGCGCGGACCCGGGTCTTCCACTCGGCCAATTCACGTGCATTGGCGAACGCTCCCTGGCTGTAGTTCTTCCATTGCCGCGCCGCCGGCTGGTAGTACTTGTTGACATACTCGCCAACCATTCGCGCCGAATTGAAACGTGGCGTAATGGTGGCGATCGAGCGTTTGGACATGGCCACCCATCCCGGCGAATAGCCCATCGGCCCGATGTCGTAGTAGAGCGGCACCACTTTATCCTGTAACAGTTCGTAGAGTGTCCGGCCTTCCTCGTAGTCGCGCCGGCCCTCGTCGACGCCGCGATCATAGGCACTTGAGGTGGGTTTGATCGCCCAGCCGTTTTCCTGGCCAGCCGGGCCTTCGAAGCCCTCGCCCCACCAGCCGTCGAGCACCGACAGATTGATGACGCCGTTGATCCCGGCCTTCATGCCGGAAGTGCCCGAAGCCTCGAGCGGGTAGACCGGATTGTTCAGCCAGACATCGACTCCGGAAACCATGCGCCGGGCAAGGCGCAAGTCGTAGCCTTCGACAAGCAGAATGTGGCCGAGGAATTCGGGCATTGCCGCGACTTCAGCGATGCGGCGGATCAGCGCCTGGCCCGGTTCATCCGCCGGATGAGCCTTACCGGCGAAGATGAAGACCACTGGCCGCTGGGGATCACAGAGAATCTGCTTCAGCCAGGCCAGGTTCTGGAACAGCAGGGTGGCGCGCTTGTAGGTGGCAAACCGGCGGGCGAAACCGATAGTCAGTACCTTCGGGTTTTCCGGGTCGGCCAGCCGTAACAGCCGGTCGACGTGCGCCTGCGAACCATGGCTACGCAAATTCTGGTGGCTGACGCGGTCGCGCACCAGATAGAGCATTTGCGACTTCATCGACTGGCGGACGCTCCAGTAGAGATAGTCCGGGATGCTGTGAATCTGATGCCAGCACTGGACGTCGGTCAGGCGCTGCGACCAGCCGGGACCAAGGTGGCGGTCGAAGGTCTCGTGCCACATGTCGGAGAGGAACGTCGGCACGTGTACGCCATTGGTGACATGGGCGATCGGA
This sequence comes from Rhodocyclaceae bacterium, assembly GCA_003157035.1. GTDB lineage: Bacteria > Pseudomonadota > Gammaproteobacteria > Burkholderiales > Rhodocyclaceae > Fen-999. The sequence continues at coordinate 23,208 of PMIF01000079.1, read as the reverse complement.
TTGTCCTCGGGATCGATCTGCGGCCACAGGTCGCGGCAGATACGCGCCGAGACGTCGCCATGGATGCTGGAGACGCCGTTCTGGTGGCGCGAGCTGCGGATGGCCAGCGCCGTCATATTGAAATCGCCGCTATTCGGCGTGCGGCCGAGCGCCAACAGGGTCTCGATGTCGCAGCCGATCTCGCGGCAGGCGTCGGCAAAGTAGTGGCGGATCATGTCTTCGGGGAAGTGATCGTGTCCGGCCGGCACCGCCGTGTGCGTAGTGAACACCGTGTTACAGGCGACGGCCTCCTGTGCGGCAGCCACTTCGAGACCCGTCAGGACCAGTTGCCGTACCCGCTCGATGACCAAGAAGGCGGCGTGACCTTCGTTGATGTGCCAGACCGTCGGTTTGAGACCCATTTCGGCCAGCGCCCGTACGCCACCCATACCGAGCAGGATTTCCTGTTCGATGCGCATGCTCTTGTCGCCGCCGTAGAGCTGGTGCACGATGCCGCGGTCATGCGGCGAATTATCCTCGATGTCGGTATCAAGCAGGTAGAGCGTGACGACGCCGACCTTGGCCTGCCAGACTTTGACCTGGACATCGCGTCCGGGCAGGCGCACGGAGACATGCAGTTCGCTGCCGTCGGCGCGCTGCACCGGCGCGATCGGCAGGTCGTCGAAGTCGGTATCGTTGTAGGTCGCGTGCTGGTGGCCGTCGCTGTCGATGGCCTGGAGAAAGTAGCCCTGGCGGTAGAGCAGGCCGACGCCAACGAAAGGCAGGTTGAGGTCACTGGCGGTCTTGCAGTGGTCGCCGGCAAGAATGCCGAGGCCGCCGGAGTAGATCGGTAGGCTCTCGTGAAAGCCGAACTCGGCGCAAAAATAGGCGACCAGTTCGCCTTCGGCCAGGTGCGGCGCGTGTTCGCGTGCCGGCGATGTGCGGTAGGTATCGTAGGCCGAGAGCACGCGCGCCATGGCGCCGAGAAAGACTGGATCCGCTGCCGCCTCTTCGAGCCGGTGCTGGTCGACACGCTTCAGGAAAGCCTTGGGGCTGTGGCCGACGGCGCCCCAGAGTTTGCTGCCCAAGCGGGCGAACAGGGTCCGCGACGGCCGATCCCAGCTGTACCAGAGGTTATTCGCCAACTCGTCGAGTCGTGCCAGCCGGGCGGGCAGCTTGGGATTGATTTCTAGTTGATAGCGCGTGCCTGACATGGTTTCCTCGCTGGCCTGGTGATTCTTGAGTTGGCTGATTTTACGCCCGGTGAGGGATGACTTCGATGCTAATGGCGAGTTCGGCCTGGCTTTCGGCAGGTTGCCAGGCGAACACCAGTTCCGCTGCCTGCATGACCTTCTCGAAGCCCGCTTCGGATTGCGACACAGTCATATGCGGTCGGGCAGACACCGCCAACGCCGGCTGCGTCGACACGACGAAGGCGCCGTGCAATTCGCCGTCATCCAGCGTCAGTCGCCTGGCGCTTGCCAGTTCGAGTACCTGGCCGAAGCCGCAGGGAACGTCGCCGTTGTCGAGAATGTAGCGGCCGCCATAACCGTCGCAGCTGGGCATGGCGACGTTGAGGCGGATCTCGACGCGGCCGCCGACGTTCAGCGTTTGGTAGCGGGCAGTCAGACGGCCGTCGGCCAGGGCATAACGCTTGACGATGCGACCGCTACCGAGGTCGGCGGTGAATTCCAGTGGCGCCGTCTCACGGTAATGGTGAATGGGCCGCACGCTGCCGTCCGTTGCGTACCAGCAGTCTTCGAACATGCCGCGCGCCCGTGTGTCGGCCTCGGTGTCCTCGGCTTCGATGACGTGCTTGAAGGCGACGCGATCGTGCGCCGAAGCCACACCTTCATGGTGCGCGTGCGGCTTGCCGTCCATGCCGAGCGCGGCGCGCAGCTTGTCGTAATAGCCTTCGTCGTAGCGACGCAGTGTGTCGCCGAAATTGTGGCAGAGCCGGCGGCTGGACAGTTCCGCCAGCATGGCATCGCCGTCGACACGGACGATGGCCAGGAAGCTGTCATCACGCAGCGAGATCTCCTCGTGGCCGTCACAATCGATGTCGCGCCGATCGAGGGCGGCGGGCGGCGACACCGCATCGAGCGCAGCTTCGAGCGCCAGCAGGTTGTTCCAGACGGCGCGGCGCAGGTGCGGCAGATAGAGGCCGCCGAACAGGCCGTGCCAGTAGGCGTCGTTGGCCTGGCTGCGATGCAGGAACTCCTGCATCTCGGCTGTGCGCAAGGCGGCCGGCAGCGCGGCAAGACGCGCTGAAGCGTCGAGCATGCGCTTGTGCATCCAGTTCGCTTCAGCATAACGCGAGAGAAAATTGCGCCAGATACCGCCGCGCAAATAGGCCTTGCGCGCTTCAAAACGCTGCGCCTGCTTCTCCTGCTCGACCAGGGCGTGGTACTGACGCGCCGCGGTTGCCGGAAGGGTCCATTCGTTCATTTCGATGTACGACGTGGTCGGCAGGTAGACCACACCGCGAGTCGGTTGCCGGGCGTGGAAGTCAGCATAAGTCGATGTCGTGATCAACGGCGAGGCCAGCACGCCCTCGATGAAGCGCACCAGCCAGCCCTGCTCATAGACCCAGTGATAGGTCTCCGGCCAGATGCCGAACTTCTCGATATCGTCGAAATAGATGGCGGCACGATGGCCCTCGCGGGCGAGATGTTCCAACCACTGGACGGCCGCCTCGGCAGGAGCGAAGGGCAAACGGTAGCGGGCCTGTTCCGAGATCGGGAAGAGGTCGAGGTGCTCACCGCCTTCTTCGGTAGTGAAGTAGCTGTCGAGGCGTCCCGCGGCTTCACCGGCGCAAAGGAAATGGTAATCGTCGACGGCGACATAACGGATCCCGGCGTCAACCAGCGACGGTACCACAGCCGATTCCCAGACCCGTTCGGTCAGCCAGGCACCCGACGGCCGTTGCCCGAACAAGCGTTCGATCTTGTCCGAGAGGACGGCAATCTGGCTGATCCGGTCGCGATGGGGAATTGCCGCCAATACCGGTTCGCAGTCGCCGGAACCGAACCACTCGACCTGGCCGCGGCGGGTCATCATCGCCAGCCGTTCCATGTCTTGCGGATAGCGGCTGATCAGCCAATCGAGCAGCCAGCCGGAAAAATGGACGCTGAAGCGAAACTCCGGATAGCGCTCGGCAGTTTGCAGGAACATCCGGTAGCAACGCAGGTGGGCTTCTTCCATGACTGCCGGGAAGTTGCCAACCGGCTGGTGGGCGTGGACGCCGAAGAGCAGCGAGATGGGTTGTACGTTGGGCATCGTGTCGGGGATGTACTCAGGTGGCTCGTCGCATGGCACCGCCTTCGGCAGTGTGGCTGCCGCGGGAGATGGCGCCGGCCAGCGCGTCGGGCGGCGTTAGTTTGAGAAGTTGATAGAGGCTGGCCAGGTTGCGGCGGAACAGGCCGTCGAAGCTCGCCACCGCTTGCGCCGGGTTATAGTCGCCGAACCACCAGAACCAATCCGAACTCTCGCAGATGGCCAACTGCCTGGCCGCCGCCGCCTTTTCTTCCGTGCTCAGACGGATGCCCGCTGTGACCAGGTCGTAGGCTTGCTTGGCCGCACATAGCAGGTCCCAGGCCCGGTTCTTGTCGGTGTCGCCGATCCAGGTCGACAAAGTGCCGTACACCCAACTGCCGGCGACGATGCTGGGCAAGGCGACTGGCTTGGCTACGTTCCGGCGTGCCAGGAGATCCGCATACGTCGTAGTGCGGATGGTCGTGTGGCGTTCGAGCAGGCCGTAGAGGTCGTCGAAGAAGAAGAAGCCGTTGTACGGGTAATGCTCCCAAGCGTTTTCGCCGTCCAGGATGATGCTGACCACTGGGTCTTCGCCAGCAGGGGCGGCGGCCAGGATGCTTTCCAGGCGACGGACCAGGTCGGCTGCCGCGTCGCGGCCGTGCCACTTGGCATACTCGAAGCCGATCAAGTCCGATAGTTGCTCGTCGCGGAAGAACAGTGCCAGATCGGGCGCCCCTGCGAGGCACCAGGGATGGTAGGTCGCGCGTGGATCTTCGATGCCGTGGAGCGCCAGCGAATTTCTCAATACGCCTTCGCCGCTGGCGAGCCAGCGACAACCTTGCAGCGCCATTTCGCGCACGACCGGCGTCGAGATAGCGCCCTCTGCGGGCCACATACCGACCGGCGCAGCGCCGAAGCGTCGCTGGTGGCTGGCCATGCCGGCCTGAATCTGGGCATCGACCCTTTGCCGGCCGCCCGGATAGAGCGAGGCCTGCGGCAGCGGTGCTTGCGCTTGGCTCTCGCGGGCGGCATTGAAGTCGATCAGCAGCGGCGCTAGCGGATGCGTCTCGGGTGTCGCCGATAGTTCGATCTGGCCGCGTTCGCGCAGAGCCCGATAACGGGGGATAAGGCAGTGCATGGTGCGGCCGATCAATTCGACCAGCGCCAGCCGGTCACCATGGCTGTAGGCTTCGCCCCGACTCATCAGTTCCGCGACCAGCGGTTGCCGGCGCCGTTCTGACTCGCCCGTCCATGCCAGGTGGTACCAGGTGATCAGATCGGAGAAATAGGCGCCGGAGAGATAGGCCAGGGCATGGCTGCCTTCACGTGCCAGGGTCTTGTAGAGATCATGCAGCCGCCGGTAGTGGGGGAAGGGCGACAGCATGGTCGAGTGGTTGCCGAGGAAGCATGTCTCCAGCAACAAGCGCCGGTCTTCGGTGGCGATGGCAGACAGGTCCTGGGTGGCGAGCAGGCGCAACAGCGGATCGCGGAATTCGCCGCTGGCAAATTGCGCGCAGTAGTCTTCGATCTGGTCGAGCAGCACGGGAACGAAGTTGACCACGGTGCGGATGCCGGGGTGGCGCTCCAGATGGTCGGCCATGTCCGTGTAGTCCTTGAGCGCATGCAGATACACCCAGGGCAGGACGTGTTCGCCGTTCATGTGGTCCCGGTAGTCTGGCTGATGCATGTGCCAGAGCATGACCAGGTTGAGGCGACGATCGGACATTCTTTAGCGGATCTGGTGGATGCGCTGGCCGAGCATCTCGGCAGTGACCAGGGTGATGCCCTTGGCGGTGACGTGGAAGCGCTTGGCGTCCGCCACCGGGTCGAGGCCGATGGCCATGCCGGCCGGGATGCGGCAGTGCTTGTCCACGACGACCCGGCGCAGACGCACGCCTTCGCCGATATCGGCCTTGGGCAGGATCACTGAGTCCTCGACGATCGCCTTGCTATGCACGTGCACGCTGGAGAAGAGCAGCGAACGGCGGATGCTGGCACCGCTGATGACGTTGCCGCCCGAAACCAGCGAATCGACGGCCATGCCGCGGCGGTCGGGATCGTCGAAGACGAACTTGGCCGGTGGCAACTGTTCCTGATGGGTCCAGATGGGCCAGTCGTTGTCGTACATGTTGAGTTCGGGGGTCACCTTGGTCAGTTCGACATTGGCCTCCCAGTAGGCATCTACTGTGCCGACGTCGCGCCAATAGGGCTCGCCGCTCACCGGTTTGCCGACACAACTGTCGGCAAAGTCGTGGGCGAACACCCGGTAGCGCGAAACGCAATGCTGGATGATGTCCTTGCCGAAGTCGTGGCTCGAGCGCTTGTCGTCGGCGTCGCGCACCAGTTGTTCGTAGAGGAAGTCGGCGTTGAAGACATAGACGCCCATGCTGGCCAGCGCCCGGTCAGGACGTCCCGGAATTGCCGGCGGGTGCTGCGGTTTTTCCACGAATGCCGTGATCCGGCCATGCTCATCGGCCGCCAGGACGCCGAACGACGAGGCTTCGGCGAGCGGCACGTCCACGCAGGCAACCGTCAGGTCGGCTTCGGTTTGCGCATGCTGCGCCAGCATGCGGCCGTAGTCCATCTTGTAGATGTGGTCGCCGGAGAGGATGAGCACGTACTGCGGCCGGCGGCGGCGGATGACGTCGAGGTTCTGGAATACCGCGTCGGCCGTGCCCTGGTACCAGTTCTCGGTGATTTGCTGCTGCGCCGGCAAGAGGTCGATGAATTCGTCGAAACGGCCGTCGAGGAAGCTCCAGCCACGCTGCAAATGGTGGATCAGGCTCTGCGCCTTGTATTGCGTGGCGACGCCGATGCGGCGGATGCCGGAGTTGACGCAGTTCGAGAGCGTGAAGTCGATAATGCGGAACTTGCCACCAAATGGCACGGCCGGCTTCGAGCGCCAGTCGGTAAGCTGCATTAACCTGCTGCCGCGCCCTCCGGCCAATACCATGGCGAAGGCACTGCGAGTCAGGTGGCTGACGAATCTTCCGTAAGCCGCATGGGTGTCAATGGCTGTTGGTTCTTGCGGCATGGAGTATCCTCCTGTCGGCATCTTATAAGTGATGATGGTAACCGAAATGCCCGACAAATCGCTGCATCTGTTGATTGAAGCCCGCGAGCACGATCCGTTCAGAGTGCTTGGTGTTCACCACGATGCCCACGGCTGGCGGCTGACGGTCATGCGTCCGCATGCCGCGGCTGTGGCAGTCGAGGTGGCCGGGCGCTGGCAAGCGCTGGCCCGTATCGGCAACACCGACCTTTTTCGCTGGCGCGGCGCCGAGCCGCCGCCGCGGCCTTGGCGGCTGCGCATCAGCGAAGACGGCGTCGAGACAGTCTGCTTCGATCCCTATGCCTTCCCGCCCCAGCCGTCGGATCACGACATTTACTTGTTCGGCCGTGGCGAGAACTTTCAAGCCTATCGCATGCTCGGCGCCCTGGCGGAGACACGCGATGGCGTTGCCGGCACTTGTTTTAGGGTCTGGGCGCCGAATGCCGAGCGCGTCTCGCTGGTCGGTGACTTCAACCGCTGGGATGGCCGGGCGCATCCGATGTGTTCGCTCGGCGAAGCCGGCATCTGGGAACTCTTCATCCCCGGGCTGCCTGTCGACAGCCTGTACAAATTCGAGATTCGCAATCGCCATGATGGTGCCGTCATGGTCAAGTTCGATCCGTACGCCCGCGCCTTCGAGAAGCGGCCGGCGACCGCGGCGCGGACCACCCCAACCTCTACGTATTGCTGGCAGGATGGTGACTGGATGTTCCAGCGCGGTCAGTGGGACTGGCTGTCGGCGCCGATCAACATCTACGAGCTCCATGCCGGTTCCTGGATGCGCCATCCCGACGGCTCCTTCTACAGCTATCGCGACCTTGCCGACCGCCTGCCGGCCTATTTGAATGACATGGGTTACAGCCACGTCGAGTTCCTGCCCCTGATGGAGCATCCGCTCGACGAATCCTGGGGCTACCAATGCACGGGTTTCTTCGCCCCGACGGCCCGTTTCGGCGCTCCGGACGACCTCAGGGCCCTGATCGATGCCCTGCATCAGGCCAACATCGGCGTTCTCCTCGACTGGGTGCCGGGGCACTTCCCGGCCGACCAGTGGGCACTGGCGCGCTTCGACGGGTCGGCACTGTTCGAGCATGAGGATCCGCGCCTCGGTACCCATCCGGACTGGGGAACGCTGGTCTTCAATTATGGCCGCAACGAAGTGCGTTGCTTCCTGCTCTCTTCCGCCCATTGGTGGCTGTCCGAGTTTCACGCCGACGGCTTGCGCGTCGATGCCGTTGCGTCGATGCTCTACCTTGACTATTCGCGCCAGGAAGGACAGTGGCTGCCCAATCGCCACGGCGGTCGCGAGAATCTCGAGGCCATCGATTTTCTGCGCCAGCTGAACGAAATGGTCCATCGCGAATTTCCCGGCGCCCTCACCGTGGCTGAGGAGTCGACTGCCTGGCCGATGGTCTCGCGGCCGACCTACGTCGGCGGCCTCGGTTTTTCCATGAAGTGGAACATGGGCTGGATGAACGACACGCTCGACTACATTGGCAAGAATCCGGTCTATCGCCGCTACAGTCACGACCGACTGACGTTCGGCCAACTCTATGCCTACAGCGAGAATTTCCTGCTGCCGTTGTCGCACGACGAGGTCGTGCATGGCAAGGGTTCCCTGCTTGGCCGGATGCCCGGCGACGAGTGGCAGCGCTTTGCCAACCTGCGGGTGCTGCTGGCTTATCAAATGACCTCGCCGGGGAAGAAGTTGCTGTTCATGGGCGGTGAGATCGGCCAGGGACATGAGTGGCGGGAACGCGAGGAGTTGTCCTGGGGCCTGCTGCAGTGGCCAGGGCATCGGGGGGTTCAGCACCTCGTGCGCGACCTCAATCGGTTGTACGCGACGACGCCGGCGCTGCATCAGCTCGATTTCTCTGTCGAAGGATTTTCCTGGATCGACTGCCATGATGCCGACCAATCGGTGATCAGCTGGTTGCGTTACGCCAGCGACGGTCGGCTCGTGGTTGTCGTCGTCAATTTGACGCCTGTGCCACGTCACGGCTATCGGATCGGTGTCCCCTGTGCTGGCGAGTACCACGAATTGCTGAATACCGACTCTCACTACTACGGTGGCAGCGATCTGGGCAATGCCGGCTTGCTCCACGCCGTCCCCGAGGCGTGGATGGGCCGACCGGCCAGTCTCGAATTGATCCTGCCGCCATTGGCGGCAGTGGTCCTGGAACCGGTCAGGCGCTGATCAGTTCCTTCGCCATCAGGGTGTCGATTTCAGCTTCGGCGGCCAGCCAGTCGGTCGCTGCGTCGCCGCCTGCGAAACCGCGTCGTTCGGCGATGTAATAGGCAGCGACCTCGATCAGGCGCCGCTTTTGTTCCGCCGCAAGAGCAGTGGCGACCGTCGGGGCCTTGCTGCGGATGACGGTATTGGCGGCTGGTTTGTCAATCCGAGCCTGGGCTGTCGCGCGCTCGGCGGCGGCCGCGGTCTTGCGCGTAGTGGCCATGTTCATCTCCTCAATGTGGTGTTTGGCAATTTCACAATATGCACTTCCAGTATTGCCGATCGATGACCAAGATCAAGGACCGGCCAACAGCGCTGCGCCTTTCAGTCCCAGTTGCGGATCGGCAACGAGCCGAACTGGCATTTGCCTGGCGAGCGCCTCGTGCTCGGCCTTGGCGTTGAAGGCTGCCAGGAACGGGCTGGCAGCAAACAACGGCAACAACTTCGGCGCGATACCGCCAGCCAGAAAAACGCCACCGCGCGCCAGGGCAAGCATTGCCATATCGCCGGCGATGGCGCCGTAGAATTCCAAGAACATATCGATGGATTGCCGCGCCGGCAAGTTGTCGTCAACCAGCGCCAAGTGGGCAATCTCCTCGGGCGTCATAGTCTGCCCCGTCAGGATGCGGTGAATGGCCGTCAGTCCGGGACCGGAAATCGCTCGTTCCGCCGTGACTCGGCCATGCAAGTCGTGGAGGGCGTGCCAGATCGCCAACTGTCCTGTGTTCTGCGGCGATAGGCCAATATGGCCGCCTTCACCGGGAAGCACCCGCCAGCGCTTGTCCTCCGGAATGAGCAGGGCCATACCCAGGCCGGTACCAGCACCAATGACCAGTTGTGGCGCCGTCGGCAAGGGGGAGCCCGCTTGCAGCGTCACCAGCGTGTCCTCGTTGGCCGCCGTAACGCCCATGGCAGCGGCAGCGAAATCGTTGACCAGGCGAACGCTTGGAATGTTGAACTGCCTTGCCAGTTGCGCGGCGTCGATGAGCCAAGGCAGATTGGTCAGGCGCGCTTGCTGGCCATTCTCGGCGATCGGGCCGGCAACGGCCAGACAGGCGGCGCTGGGTCGCGCGGAGGTGCTCGCAAGGTACTCAGACAGAATCGGTGCCAGGCCAGAATAATCGGCGCTGGCATAGTGTTTCTCGGCGATGGGTTCGCTTGTTCCCGGCTTCGCCAGTGCCAGGCGGGCGTGGGTACCGCCGATATCCGCACAAAGTACATACGACCTTCCCCCCGCCCCCCTTCCCGTGGAAGGGGGTGACGGAAGTTCGCCGCTACGCGGCTCCGGGCTGTTGACTTGTCCCGCCTTGGGGCGGCCCGGCGGCGGGACGGTCATACCGCGATCGGCGCTGCGATGTGCGGGTGCGGGTCATAACCCTCGAGTGTGAAGTCCTCGAAGCGGAAGGCGAACAGGTCTGCGACCCTTGGATTGATGTGCATGACCGGCAACGGCCGCGGTTCGCGGCCCAGTTGCAGCTGGGCTTGGTCGATGTGGTTGGTATAGAGGTGGGCGTCGCCGAGGGTATGGACAAAGTCGCCCGGCGCGAGGCCGACCACCTGGGCCAGCATCATCGTCAACAGCGCATAGGAAGCGATGTTGAAAGGGACGCCGAGGAAGATGTCGGCGCTGCGTTGGTAGAGCTGGCAGGAGAGCTTGCCGTCGGCGACGTAGAACTGGAACAGCGCGTGGCAGGGCGGCAGCGCCATGCGATCGACGTCGGCCGGATTCCAGGCCGTGACGATGTGGCGGCGCGAATCGGGATTGCTCTTCAGGCCATCGACGAGCTGGACGATCTGGTCGATTTCGCGTCCCTCGCGGCCCGGCCAGTGGCGCCACTGGTGGCCATAGACCGGACCGAGGTCGCCGCTCTCGTCCGCCCACTCGTCCCAGATTGAGACCTTGTTCTGTTTCAGCCAGCCGATGTTGGTCTCGCCGCGCAAGAACCACAGCAGCTCGATGATGATCGAGCGCAGATGCAGCTTTTTGGTGGTGAGGACGGGAAAGCCCTTGGTGAGGTCGAAACGCATCTGCCAGCCGAATACCGATCGCGTGCCGGTACCGGTGCGGTCCGACTTGACTTGACCGTGGTTGAGGACGTGGCGCATGAGTTCCAGGTACTGTTGCATGGCAGGGAGATCCGTGGCGCGTGTCTATAATCTTGCGCTCATTCTAAAGGAAGCCTCCGTGTCCCCGCTGCCACTCGCCAAACTCACCGTCCGAGCCGAATCCGCGGCCTCGCACCTTCTGTTCGTCCTGCCGGCCGGCAAGACGCTGCCTGCCGGTCTGCCGGAACGGCGGCGCTGGCTGGCGGTATTGAAGCGCCGCGATCTCAAGGCCGCTGAACTGGCGAAGTCGCCGCTGGCCATCGATCTCGAGGACGGCTGTCGAGCGGCCTGCGTCATGGTCGATTGCGACAAGCCGCGCTTCGATCGCCTGACAGTGTTGCGTAAAGCCGTGATGCTGCTGCTCGACGAAGCCCCCGAAGAACTCGCTATCGTGCCTGTCGACCTCGACGCCGCCGTGGTGGCCGACGCCGTCTATGTTGCCCTGATCAATTCGGCCATCCTGCCGGCGAAGAAGAAGAAGCCAACGAAGCCGCTGAAGACGCTGACGGTGGTTGCCAGCGCTGCTACGGCGGCCGGTCTGGCGTCGGTCGAGGCGCTGGCAAAGGCCAATGTCCTGGCGCGCGAACTCACCGCCAGGCCGCCCAACGAGTTGACGCCGGCCAGCTACCGCAAACGTATCCGGGCGTTGGCCAGGGAGCAGGCGTGGAGCGTCGAGGAATTCGCTTTCGTCAGGCTGAAGAAGCTGGGTGCCGGCGCATTCTGTGCCGTGGCGCAAGGGTCCAGCCATCAGGACGCGGCCATCGTGCGCCTCCGTTACCGGCCGAAGAACGCCAAGCGACGCGTGGCCCTGGTTGGCAAGGGCATCTGCTTCGATACCGGCGGCCACAACCTGAAGCCGGCGCGCTACATGGCCGGCATGCACGAAGACATGAACGGTTCGGCGGTGGCGCTGGCGATTCTGCAGGCGGCGCAGGCAATGAAGCTGCCGCTGGCGCTCGATGTCTGGCTGGCCATCGCCCATAACCATCTCTCGCCAACGGCCTATACGCAGGGAGATGTGGTCACGGCGCTCGATGGCACGGCCATCGAAGTCGTGCACACGGACGCCGAAGGTCGCATGGTTCTCGCCGATACCTTGGTGCTGGCTGCGCGCGATAAGCCGGACCTGATCGTCGATTTTGCCACCCTCACTGGCAGCATGGTGACGGCGCTCGGCACGCGGCAGAGCGGCGTCTTTGCCAGCGAAGATGGTCTGGCGGCGATGGCGGTGCGCGCCGGAGCGGCAGCGGGCGAACGGATCTGCGTCTTTCCCTGTCCCGAGGACTATGATGCGGCTTTGGAATCCAAGGTCGCCGACGTCAAGCAGTGCACGCTCGACGGCGAGGCGGACCACATTCTCGCTGCCCGTTTTCTTAAGCGCTTCGTCGGCGATTCACCCTGGCTGCACGTCGATCTGTCGGCGGCAGGCTGTGAGGGTGGTCTTGGCGCCGTTGCCTCGAAGGTCACTGGTTTCGGGGTCGCCTGGGGCGTTGCGTTGCTGGCCGAATGGCTGAGTTCATGACAGGCAACGCAAAGTTGGGTATTCTCCAGTCATAGGATTGCAGGGATCACATTATGCTCGGACTGTTTTCCGCCAAAGCGTCGCATCCGTTGGCCGATACCCGGGAAGCCAAGCGCATGCTTGGCGAGTTGCCGGCTCAGGACCCGGCACTGGCGGTCGATGCCGCCAGCGCCTGGCTGGAATCGCTGCCGGCGACCGGTGAGATTCGCCCGGAACGTCGCTTCGAACTTATCCTGCAAATCGACGAAACCTTGCTGCCGCAGACGCGGCGGTTGTGTCGCGATTACCTGTCGGCAAAGCGAGTGGTGCGCGCGCAGGAGTTTCGCCAATGGCAGCTCAACCGCCGCTATTGGGGCGAACTGGTCGTTGCTTACGAGGACGTGATGACGCGCTACCTCGAGGGCGAGAAAGGTGCCGAGGGCGTCAAGTCGCATTTCCCCTTGCTCTGCGCGCGGCTGCTGCATGCCTACAGTGGGCGCATGAAGTGGGACCAGTTCCGCTACGGCCCGGTCGATCCGCAGGTTTGGGCTGCCGCGGGCGGTACCTACCTGGCGGCGCTGCAGGCGCGNNATGGAAGCCTCGTCGATGGGCAACCTCTTGCCCGGCGAGATCGAAATCGCCGAACGGGTCATTGCCCATGTGCTGCCGCAGTTCACGTTGACCGATCAGGTGCGCCCAGAGAACGTGTATTGGGTGGATATCCAGAAAGCGCTGCGGCCGACTCGACTTGCCAGGCTGCCGGAAATCACCGACGGCCTGCGCTTCTTTTCCACCCGCTCGGCGCTCGACGCTTTGACCAGCCTGCAAGAGCGCATCAGCGCCACCGGCAATCTGCCGCCGGAAATCAATTTTGGCGGCCAGTATTCGGCACAGGTGGCGCTACCGGTGGTGAAGCATCTGATGAATTGCTGGGCGCCGAAGCCGCCGATGCGCGACCACGCCCGCCGTCGGGTCAAGTCGCGGATGGTCGTCATCAGCGGTCTGGCTGCTGTCTATCAGCGTTTGGCCGGATTGCCGATCCCCGAAGGTGCCGCCGGTGAGGCCTGGGTGGTCGAAGACGTCAGCCAGGGTGGTATCGGTGCTCACGTGCCGCTGGTCGGCCAGGACTGGCTGCGCGTTGGTTGTCTGCTCGGCATGCAGCCGGAAGGCGGCAACAACTGGCTGGTCGGTGTCGTTCGCCGGTTCGCTCGCGAGAGCGAATCGATCGGCATCGTCGGCGTCGAGACACTGACCAAGTCGCCGCAGTCCTACGTTGCGGACAGTGGTGGGCTGCGCACCGAGATCGTCGTCCTCGATCCGTTGGCTGTCGGCGGCGAAGTGCGCGTGGTCTTGCCCGACATGGCCTGGGAGGAGCACACGCCGCTTCTCATCATCAAGGAGACCGGTGGTTTTCGCTTGCAACCGGTGGCACTCGAGGAAACCGCCCCCGGCTTCACGCTCGGTCGCTACCAGGTGCACTCGCTGCTCTGAGCAGACTCTAGGCCGGGCGCGGAGCGGACTTCGGCCGGAAGGCCTTGATGATTTCCTCGTTGGTCTCGACCATCGGCCCGCCGATCAACTCGATGCAGTACGGTACGGCGGCAAAGATGCCGTCGAGGGTTTCCTTGATGGCCTTGGGTTGGCCGGGCAGGTTCAGGATCAGGCTGGTACCACGGATGACGCCGACCTGGCGCGACAGGATGGCCGTGGGCACATACTTCAGGCTGACTTGACGCATCTGCTCGCCAAAGCCGGGCATTACCTTGTCGGCAATCGCCAGTGTCGCTTCCGGGGTTACGTCGCGCCGTGCCGGGCCGGTACCGCCGGTGGTCAACACCAGATGGCAGCCGACCCGATCGCATAACTCGATCAGCGTCGCCTCGATCGTCGGCTGGTCATCCTGGATCAGCCGCTCGTGGGCTTGCCAAGGGGTCTTGACTGCCGAGCCGAACCAGTCGCGCAGCGCCGGCAGGCCGCGATCCTCATAGACACCGGTTGACGCGCGGTCGGATATCGACACCAGGCCAAGGCGCAAGGGTTCAGTCATTGCCGTTCTCCTCCAAGTCGCGCAACAGCCGGAACAATTCGCGGTAGGCACGCGGTGGCTTGCTGCTCTCGCGCTCCTTGAGTGCATTGCGCCGCAACTGCCGCAGGTGCTGCAAGTCGGCCGACCGGTGCGCCTGGGCAATCTCGCCGAGTACGCTTTCGTCCTCCAGCAGGCGTTCGCGCAGCCGTTCGGCAGCGTGGTGGCGCGCGTTGGCGGCGGCCGAGAGGCCGTGGAATGCGTCGATCGCTTCCTGGATCGGCTGCGGATCTGCGTCGCGCATCAGGCGGCCGATGTATTGCAGCTGTCGGCGCTTGGCTTCGTGCTTGGTTAGCCGTCGCGCCTCGGCGAGCGCGCTGGCTAGCGCGTCCGGCAGGGCTATTTTGGCCACCCGGTCGGCCGGCAAGGCCAGGAGTTGTTCGCCAAGCGCTTGCAGCGCCGACATCTCACGCTTGATCTGGGACTTGCTCGGCCGGTCGGCGTCGTTTTCGAAGGGTTCCACAGGTATGATTGTAGCTTCAACTGCTTCCATCGCCCGCCATGTCAGAACAGCAATTCAGTTACCGGCGCGAATATCTGGCCGGACTCGCGCAGCAAGTGCTCGACCACGCCCGCCGGCTTGGCGCCACCGCTTGCGAGACCGACGTCTCGGAGGGCTTCGGCCAGTCGGTGACGGCGCGCAAACAGACGGTCGAGACCATCGAGTTCAACAAGGACAAGGGCATCGGCGTCAGCGTCTATCTCGGCCAGCGCCGCGGCCACGCCTCCACCTCTGATTTTGGCCGCGAGGCAATCGAGGCCACGGTCAATGCCGCGCTGTCGATTGCGCGTTTCACGGCGGAAGATTCCTGTGCCGGACTGCCCGACGAGCAACTGTTGGCCAAGCACGAGCTCGCCTTGAATCTCTACTATCCCTGGGATCTATCGGTCGAACACGCCATCGAATTGGCCTGCCGTTGCGAGCAGGCGGCGTTCGATGTCAGCCCGATGATCACCAACACCGAAGGGGCCTCGGTATCGGTGCAGCAGTCGCATTTTGTTTCCGCCAACAGCCTGGGTTTTGTCGGCGGCTACGCCACGTCGCGCCACTATCTTTCTTGCGCGCCGATTGCCGGCAAGGGCCAAGACATGCAGCGCGACGACTGGTACTCCGGCCAGCGTGACCCGCGCGACCTGGCGTCGCCCGAAGCCATCGGCGACTATGCGGCCCGGCGGACGCTGGCCCGCTTGGGTGCGCGCAAGTTGAAGACGCGCAAGGTGCCGGTACTGTTCGAGGCGCCACTGGCGACGGGGCTCATTGGCAGTTTTGTCCACGCCGTCAGCGGTGGTTCGCTCTATCGCAAGAGTTCATTCCTGCCCGACAGCCTCGGCCAGCGCGTCTTTCCCGATTTCTTCGCCATCAGCGAACGACCGCATATCGCGAAGGGTCTGGCCTCCAGTCCATTTGACGACGATGGCGTTGCGACCCGCGATCGCGAGGTGGTGGCCGACGGTATCGTCCAGGGCTATTTCCTGTCGACCTATTCGGCGCGCAAGCTGGGCATGGCCACCACCGGCAACGCNNACCGGCGACTACTCGCGCGGTGCCGCAGGCTACTGGGTCGAGGGCGGCGAGCTTGCCTATCCGGTGCATGAGATCACCATTGCCGGCAACCTCAAGGACATGTTCGGCAGCATCGTTGCGGTCGGTAACGACGTTGTCGTGCGCGGCTCGAAGCAGGTGGGCTCGATACTCCTGGAAGGCCTGACGGTGGCCGGAAACTAAAGCCGGAGTGCAATTGTCGGGCTTGGATATAATGTCCCTACACACCCCACAAATACAGGAGGAGAGGACATGAAGAAGACTTTGCTTGCGGCCGCGCTATTCGGCCTGGTGGTCGGTTCGGCCCTGGCGGCCGACACCGTCAAGATCGCCATCACCGGACCCTTCAGCGGCGGCTCGGCGCCCATGGGCGCCTCCATGCGCGACGGCGCCAAACTGGCCATCGCCGAGATCAACGCGGCAGGTGGTATCGACGTCGGTGGCAAGAAGATGAAGTTCGAGGTCATCGAGCGCGACGACGAGGCCAAGAACGACCGCGGCGCCCTCATCGGCCAGGAACTGGCGGCCATGGGCGACCTTTCCGGCGTCATCGGCTCGGTCAACACCGGCGTCGTGCTTGCGGGCGACAAGTACCTGCAGGAGAAGGGCATTACCAAGATCATCACCCCGGCCGCCGGTTCCGCTTCCATGACCCAATGGTCCAAGGCGGCGACGCCCGACGTTTCCATCTTCCGCTTCGCCGCCCACGACGGCATCCAGGCGGCGATGGTCGTCGAAGAGGCCATCAACCGGAAGTTCACCAAGGTCGCCATCCTCGCCGACTCCACCAACTACGGCGTCTCTGGCCGCGACGACCTGCTGGACCAGATCAAGAAGCAGGGCGGCAAGCTGGAAGTGGTGTCGACGGAGAAGTTCAACATCGGCGACAAGGACATGACCGCCCAATTGCTCAAGGCCAAGTCCGCTGGCGCCCAGGCCATCCTCATCTGGGGCATCGGGCCGGAACTGGCCGCGGTCGCCAACGGCATGGCCAAGATCGGCATGAAGGATCCCCTCATCGGCGGCTGGCCGCTGTCCATGTCCAACTTCATCGACAACGCCGGCAAGAATGGCGACGGCACCCTGATGCCGCAGACCTTCATCGAGGAGCCGATCACGCCCAAGGCCAAGGCCTTCATCGAGGCCTACCACAAGACCTACAACGCCACCCGCATTCCCTCGCCGGTTTCGGCGGCCCAGGGCTATGACGCGGTGCTGTTGTTCGCTGCCGCCGTCAAGCAGGCCAAGAGCACGGATACACACAAGATCAAGGAAGCCCTGGAAGACTTGAAGGATCCGGTTGCCGGCGTCATCACCGTCTGGCGCCATCCCTTCAGCAAGTGGAACCCGACCGACGAGCAGACCCATGAAGCGTTCCGCCGCGACCAGGTGGTCATGGGCATGGTCCAGGACGGCCACGTGGTCTTCGCCAACGACGCCGACCGGACCCGCCTGACCAAGGCAGCTGGAGGCAAGGGCAAGTAAGCATCTAACGCGGTAAGATTCCGGGGGCGACGCCCCCGGAACTTTTTTGGCTTATGGATTTCTCCCTCATCGCGCAGATGGTCGTCAGCGGGGCCTTCATGGGCCTCGTGTATGCCCTCATCGCCTACGGCTTCCANNCTCACCTACGCCACCAGCAAGAGCATCAACTTCGGCCAGGGCGAACTGGTCATGGTCTCGGCCTTCTTCTCCCTCACCCTCACCGACTGGGGCCTACCCTACTGGCTGATGGTGCCGGGTGGGCTGCTCTTCGGCGCCGCCATGGGCCTGGTGGTCGAACGGGCCGCCGTGCGCCTGGCTCTGGAGCAGAAGAGCGAGGGCTGGATCCTGCTCTCCATCATCCTGGGGCTCCTATTCTTCTCCACCGCCGAGAACATCTGGGGCCGGGACGACCGGCCCTTCCCGACGCCCATTCCCGCGGATGCCTTCAAGTTCCTCGGCGTGGACATCACGCCCCTGGAAGTTTCCGTCGCCGTCGGCGTCCTCAGCATCATGGGGCTCATCGAGTTGTTCAAGCGCAAGACCCTGCTCGGCAAGGCCTTTGAGGCCGTTTCGGCGGACCGGGACGCCGCCGAGCTGATGGGCATCTCCGCCACGCGCACGGTGATGCTCTCCTACGGACTGTCCGGCCTGGTGGCGGCAGTGGCCGGCATCCTCGTCTCGCCCATCACCACCGTCGGTCCGACCATGGCCTCGGCGCTGATCCTCAAGGCCTTCTCCGTGGCCGTCGTCGCCGGCCTCGACTCGGGCTTCGGCGTCGTCCTGGTCGGCATCTTCCTCGGCGCCCTGGAAAGCCTGGCCAGCTTTTATCTCGGCAGCGGCTGGCGCGAGGCGCCGGGGCTGGTGCTGCTCATCATGGCCCTGGCCATCCGCCCAACGGGTATCTTCGGCCAGGCGGCGATACGCAAGGTATGAAGGGCAACTGGAAACGTTTCTTCCTGGTGCGCGGCGCCGAAGTGGCGGGCCTCGCCCTGCTCGCCGCCGTGCCCCTGGCGGTCACCAATCCCTTCGCCCTCGGCCTCCTAACCCTGCTGGCCATTTACGGCATCCTGCTCATCGGCCTCGATGTCACCGTCGGCTACCTGGGCCAGGTGAATCTCGGCCATGCCGCGTTCCTCGGCATCGGCGCCTATACCGCCGGCCTCACCGTCACCACCCTCGGCGGGGGTATGCCAATCGCATTGGTGTTGGCGCCGGCCCTCTGCTTCATTCTCGGCGGCCTCCTGGCCTTACCCGCCCTGCGCCTGGAAGGCCCCCAGTTCGCTCTGGCTACCCTGAGCTTCTCGGCCCTCGCCACCACCATCATCAACGAATGGGAAAGCCTCACCCAGGGCGCGCAGGGCCTGCAGGTGCCGCGGCCACCCATCTTCGGTGTTGCCCTGGATGCGCCAGACTTCTACTGGCTTTGCCTCGCCCTCCTGGCGCTGGTGTGGATGACCATGCGCAATCTCCTCGCCTCCCGCTGGGGACGGGCCTTCGAGGCCCTGCGCGACAGCCCCATTGCTACCGACGCCATGGGCGTGGGTACCTATCGCCACAAGGTGATCGCCTTCGCCCTGGGCTCGTCCCTGGGCGGCTTGGCCGGCGGTCTCTACGCCTTCAACTTCCAGTACCTGCAGCCCCAGAGTTTCACCTACGAGTTGATGGTCATCCTGCTGCTGGGCGTCGTTCTCGGCGGTCGCAAGAGCCTGTGGGGGGCCTTCGTCGGCGCCGCCTTCATCGTCCTCTTGCCCAACCTGCTCTCCAACCGCCTGCTGTTCCAGATCTTCTCCGCCATCGGCCTGACGGCGGCCGTCTTCGCTGCCGGTCGTGGCCTGGCGAAGAAGACGACCCAGCCCTTCCAGGCCCTGGCGCCAGTGGTGGCCATGGGCCTGCTGGTGGGCGGTAGCCTGCTGGTGGCCAACACAGAGGACTGGCGCAAGGCCATCTTCGCCCTCATGCTGTTCTCGGTGGTGGTAGGCCTGCCGGAAGGCATCATGGGCTTCGCCGCCCAATTGCTGACTCGGCTGTTCCGCATCGCGCCGCCCTCCCTGCCGGCGCCCGCGTCGCTCGAAAGCGTGCTGCCGGCCTGGCCCGCCACCGGCGAGCCCCTGCTGGAACTCAAGCACCTGAAGCGCCACTTCGGCGGCGTCCACGCCGTGGACGGTATCTCCCTGACCGTCCGCGCCGGCCACGTCCACGGCCTCATCGGCCCCAATGGATCGGGCAAGTCTACCGCGGTGAACGTCATCTCCGGCCTCTACGCGCCCAGCGGCGGCGAGGTGCTGCTGCACGGCAAGGCACTGCCTGAGGGAAGCCTGTTCAAGGTCGCCGGCCACGGCGTTGCCCGCACCTTCCAGAACCTGCAACTCTTCGGCGAACTCAGTGCCATTGACAACGTCATGGTGGCCCTGAAGGATGTATTCCGCGTTCCCCTTCCCCTGATCCTCCTTGGCCTCGCTGACGCCGAGGAGCAGCGTGCCCGTGCTGCCGCCCTGGCTCTGCTCGATCTGGTGGGATTGCGCGACAAGGCCCGCGCTCGCGCCAAGGACCTGACATACGGCGCCCAGCGCTTCCTGGAAATCGCCCGCGCCCTGGCCCGCAAACCGGAGCTGCTGATTCTCGACGAGCCGGCGGCCGGCCTCGCGCACCCGGACGCGGCGGAGCTGGTGAAAATCATCCGCCGGGTTCACGACCTGGGCGTCACCATCATTCTCATCGAGCATCACATGGATGTGGTGAGCGAACTGTGCGACGTGGTGACCGTCCTCGATGGCGGCAAGATCATCGCCGAGGGCCCGCCCGATACCGTCAAGCGCAACCCGAAGGTCATCGAAGCTTACCTCGGTGCAGTGGTTGAGGAAGAGAAGGCTGCATGACCACCGACATGCTCCGCGTCGACAACCTCCACGCCGGCTACGGCCTGGCCGAAGTGCTGACGGGCGTCAACCTGGAAGTGAAGGCCGGCACCGTGGTCGCCCTCATCGGCGCCAACGGTGCCGGCAAGACCACCACCATGCGCGCCATCTCCGGCCTGCTGACGCCTCGCCAAGGGCGCGTGGTGGTGGCGGAAAAGGAGGTGCAGGGCCTGCCCGCCTCACGCATCGCCCGGCTCGGCCTCGCCCATGCGCCGGAAGGCCGGCGGGTCTTCGGCCCCCTGTCGGTAGAGGACAACCTGCTGCTGGGCGCCTACAGCGCACTGCCTCATTTCTTCGGTTTCCACGGTCGAGCGGCAGCGGAACTGGAGCGCGTCTACGCCCTCTTCCCGCGCCTGAAGGAACGCCGCCGGCAGCTGGCCGGCACGCTCTCTGGCGGCGAGCAGCAGATGCTGGCCATCGGCCGGGCGCTCATGTCGCGGCCCAAGGCCATGCTGCTGGACGAGCCCTCCATGGGTCTGGCGCCGGTCATCGTCCAGGAGGTCTTCGCCATCATCCGTCGCTTGAAGGCAGAGGGCATCACCCTGCTGCTGGTGGAACAGTTCGCCAAGAGCGCTCTGGAGGTGGCCGACTACGCCTACGTCATGGAGCGCGGCCGCATCGCTGTTGCCGGCACGCCGGCTGAACTACGCCAGGACGAACGAGTGCTGGCGGCCTATCTCGGATAACCCGCATTGCCCGCCATCAGTCCTCTTGGTATTCTTGCTCCTTTCGCTCACCCACCCATAACACGCCGAGGTCCATTATGAATCCGTCGCGCATCGCTCTTCTTGTCGCCGGCCTGCTTGCCGGCACCGCCGCCGCTGCAGATATCAAGATCGGCATCGCCGAGGCCCTGACCGGCGGAGCTGCCCAGTACGGCGTAGCCATCCGCAACGGTTTCCAGCTCGCCGCCGACGAGATCAATGCCAAGGGCGGCGTGAACGGCAACAAGGTCGTCCTGGTCATTGAGGACGAACAGGGCAAGAAGGAAGAGGGCATCACCGTCTTCAAGAAGCTCATCTTTCAGGACAAGGTTCTGATGATCTTCGGCCCCACCCTGTCGAACTCGATGTTCGCCGCCGGCCCAGTGGCCAACGCCGCCAAGACCGTGGCCTTCGGCACCTCCAACACCGCCAACGGCATCACCGACATCGGCCCCTACATCTTCCGCAACTCGGTGATGGAATCCGACGTGCTGCCGGTCACCGTCGCCAGTGCCGTCAAGCATTACGGCATCAAGAAGGTGGCGGTCATGTACGGCAATGACGACGCCTTCACCAAGAGCGGCTACGACGTGTTCAAGAAGGTCCTGGAGGACCAGAAGATCCCGGTCACCACTACCGAGACCTACGTCAAGGGTGACGTGGACTTCAAAGCCCAGCTGACCAAGATCAAGGCTGGCAGCCCCGATGCCATTGTCTGCTCATGTTTGGCTGAAGAAGCGGCCAACATCATTGTCCAGGCCCGTGGCCTGGGCTTGAAGGCCCCCTTCATCGGCGGCAACGGCTTCAACTCGCCGAAGATGTTCGAGGTCTCCAAGCTGGCGGGAGAAGGCACCTTTGTCGGCAGCCCCTGGGCCAACACCAACCCGACACCGGTCAACCAGCATTTCGTCGCCGCCTACAAGCAGAAATACAGTAGCGACCCCAATCAGTTTTCCGCCCAGGGCTACGATGCCCTCTATATCGCCGCTGACGCCCTGAAGTCGGTGAAGCTCTCCGGCAACATTGAAGCCGACCGCCAGGCCTTGCGCGACGCGCTGCCCAAGGTGTCCATCAACGGCGCCACCGGCCCCTTCAAGTTCCGCGCCGCGGCCGGCAAGGATGGCAAACCGGCTGGCTTCGATGCTGACCAGAAGCCCTTCATCTACATCATCCAGGGGGGCAAGTTCACCCTCTTCAGCGGCAAGTAGGCACCTGGCGCCGGCAGCATCTAACGGCGGCCGGCGCCATTCCCCATGCTCGAACAGCAACTCGTCAACGCCCTCACCCTGGGTAGCGTCTACGCCCTTTTCGCCCTTGGCTTCACACTCGTCTTCGGTGTCCTGGCGGTCATCAATCTCTCCCATGGGGCCGTCTTCATGGTCGGCAGCTACGCCGCGGCGCTGGTGGTGACTCGTTTCGAGGCGCCGCTGTGGGTCGGATTGCTTGCCGCCATGGCGATCTCCGGCCTCATCGGCCTCGCCATCGATGTTGTCATTCTCAAGCGCCTGCGCGCCCGCAAGGCGCCCCACCTGATTCCGATGATCGCCACCATCGGTGTCACGATCGTGATCACCAGTGCTGCCCAGGGTCTTTTTGGTGTCGAGGTGCAGCGGTTTCCTGAGGAGATGCTGCCAGCCGGCGACTTCACCGTCGGCGACGTCCATGTGCGCGCCCTGGAACTCGGTATCATCGCCGTCAGTTTCCTGCTCATGGCGGTGCTCTTTTTCGCCCTGCGGCGTACCCAGCTGGGCCGGGCTCTGCGGGCCATCGCCGAATCGCCGAAGGCTGCCTCGCTCCTCGGCATCAACGTCGAGGGTCTGTTCCACCTGACTTCCTTTACTGCCGCCGCTCTTGGCGGTGTCGCCGGTGCGCTGATCAGCCTCAACTTCAACGCCATCACCCCCTTCATGGGCCAGCCCATGCTGCACAAGGGTATTGCCGTCATCATTCTCGGCGGCATGGGCGACATCCGCGGCGCCCTCATTGGCGGGCTCTTCCTGGGCTTCGCCGAGGTCATGAGCAAGGCCTACATTTCCAGCCAGATGGGCGATGCCGTCGCTTTCGGTCTGCTCTTCCTCGTCCTGCTGGTCCGGCCCTCGGGCCTCTTCGGCCGCGTCCTCGAGCGGAAAGCCTGATGGAAGGTTTCAGCGACTTCTGGTCCACCTACAGCACGCTGATCTTCACTGTCGGCATTCACGCCCTGCTCGCCTTGTCGATCTGGCTGACCCTGGCCTGCGGCCTCTTGTCCCTGGCCAACGCCGCCTTTATGGGTATCGGCGCCTATACGGCGGCCCTGTTGACCGTCAACCTCGGCTGGCCCTTTCCGGTGGTGCTGGCTGCCGGTGCTCTGGC
>PMIF01000196.1 GCA_003157035.1 Rhodocyclaceae bacterium | reverse complement strand
GTTGCCCATGATGACGGTGTCGATGACGCGAAAGGCGGCGAAGGCGAACTGGTCCTGGCGCAGAAAAGCCATCCGTTCGTGGGCGTCCAGGCTGACGTTGCCACCGGATGCTTCGAGCAAGCCGGCGAGAATCTTCATGAAGGTCGACTTGCCAGCGCCATTGGCGCCGATGAGACCATAGCGGTTGCCTTCCCCGAACTTGACGGAAACGTTCTCAAAAAGGGGTTTGGCCCCGAACTGCATGGTGATGTTGGATGCGACGAGCACGGTAAGTCCTGGAGTGGGGATTGCCGCGGGGAAGGCATTGCGGCGAGGGGCGGAGTTTACTGGCTATTCGTCTCTCCCGCCAGCACCGCAGACCAGGGGCCCTGCCCTAAATGCACCCCGTCGGCTTGGGTGTCCCGGCGTAGCGCGCGGCCTGCTTGGCCGCGTCGCCGTAGTCGAACAGATCGAGCATATTCATCTTCTCTTCGCCCAACTGCTCTTTCAGCAGCTTCTGCAGCGTGCGCAGATTCGGCGTGATGTCGTATTCCTGAAAGTAGCGGCGGATCAGATTGATGACCTCCCAGTGGCTAGCGGTCAGGGTCACGTTATCCCGCTCGGATAGATAGATTGCCACCTCCTCCGACCAATCTTCGAGATTCGCCAGATAGCCGTCGGTGGTGGTCCCTATCTTTCTTCCGTTGACGAGAATCATGATCTTCTGCCGTCCCTCGGCCCTCAGACGCAGCCCGTGGGCTTCGGCATTCCCGCGTAGCGGGCGGCCTGCTTGGCCGGGCCGTAGGGAAATAGATCGAACAGATATTTCTTGTCCGCCTTCTCCTCGCCGAGTTCGGCCTTCAGCAGTTTCGTCAGGATGCGCAGATTGGGCGCCATACCGTGTTCGGCGAAGTAGTTGCGCATGAAACGAATGATTTCCCAGTGGGCTTCCTCCAGGTTGAGATTGTCCCTTTCGGCGAGGAAGCCGGCGAGTTCTTCGGACCAGTCGTTGAGGTCGGCAAGGTAGCCTTCTGCATCGGTGCCGATTTCCCGGCCGTTGATGAGGATCATTGGGGTCTCCTGATGGGGTTGGGATGGTTTTTTTAATTGCCTACTATTTTTGTACAGTATTACCCGGCTGTCAAGATCGCCGAATAGCCGGCATCGAGTCTCCACCCGCGATGGGTTACATTCCCGCCCCATGAGCAAGAAAACTCTCGACCGCATCCTGCAAGGCCAGGGCTTCGGCACCCGCAATAACTGCCGCGACTTGATCCGCGCCGGCGAAGTGCGGGTGCAGGGCGAAGCGATCAGGGATCCGGCGGCAAGCCTTGAAACCGAAGGGCTGGAATTCGAGGTCTTCGGCGAGGCCTGGGCCTACCGCGCCCACGTCTACATCGCCTTGAACAAGCCGCCCGGCTATGAATGCTCGCGCAAGCCCAGCCATCATCCGGGCGTATTGACGCTGTTGCCTGAACAGTTCATCTGGCGCGACGTGCAGCCGGTCGGCCGTCTCGATCACGACACTACCGGCCTCTTGCTACTGTCGGACGACGGCGCCTTCATCCACGCGCAATCTTCGCCCAAGCGCCACGTGCCGAAGATCTATGTCGCGACCACCCATGATCCGGTTACATCCGAGCTGCTGGCGCATCTTCGAGCCGGCGTCCAACTCGACGACGAACCGGCGCCATTGACGGCGCAGGTGCAGCAACTCGACACGCACCGCCTGGAGGTCATCCTTGAACAAGGCAAGTATCACCAGGTCAAGCGCATGCTGGTCGCCGCCGGCAATCATTGCGTTGCCCTGTGCCGGGTCGCCATCGGCGGCCTCAGGCTCGATGCCCTGAATCTGGACGAGGGCAAGTGGTGTTTTATCGACCTGGCCCAGTTGCAGCCCGGTCCTGGCGACGCACCCGGCACCAGCCATGGTGCATCGTCAGCCGGCGAGCATTCTGACTTCGCGCTGCGGCAAGGATAGGGCAATGTTGTGTGCCCGGAATGTCTCCAGTATCGCCTTGTTGATCTCGCCCACCGCCGCATCGTAGTCGGGCACATTGGCCCACGGCCGGATACCGATGGTGACGCCGGATTCAGTAAGTTGAGCCAGCCCGCATACCGGCGCCGGGTCCCGCAGGACGCGAGAATTGGCACGCAAGATTTCCTCGATCAAACTCAGGGCGACGTTGACATCAACCCCATGGGCGACCGTTACCAAAATGCCGAGTTGCCGTATCTGGCCATAGTTGTGCAGGATCTCACCGCCGATCTTGCGATTCGGGATTACGACCATGGATTTGTCTGAATGGCCCAATGTTGTGCTGAACAGGCTGATATCGAGCACCACACCTTCTTCCCTGGCGATGGAAATGTAATCGCCGACATGAAAGGGCCTGGTGAAGATGATGGTCAGGCCGGCGGCGACATTGCCGAGGATCCCCTGCATCGCCAGCGCGATGCCCGCGCCGGCCACACCCAAACCGGCGATGAGCGGCAATAGTTCGACGCCGAGATTTTGTAGTGCCAGGATAGCGAAAAGTCCCAGGACCAGGACTCGGGCGGTTCGCGTCAGCAGGGACCGTACGGTCGTTTCCAGCTTCAGGCGTACAAAAAGCGGCTCGAGGATACGACTGACCCAACGGCCGACGACATAGCCGGCAACAAGAATGATTGCCGCGACCAATAGCTTCGGCCCGAACCTGACCACCATGTCCAGAGCAGAAGCCTTCACCTGATCGAGCGACTGAAGCGAGCTATCCATGGCAATTCTCCTTCGGCAGCATTTTCGTCTGATCGCGCGTGGCAGTTACTCACTCAGGAAGGGTTATTGCCAGCGCCGTAATCGCGCACTTTCCGGCAGCGGCTTCCTTGCCGGCAATCATGGGCGCCAACGCCGGTTGCAGCTCCTTGACAACCTGTACTGGCAGCGCTGACGTGAAGTCGTAACGCGCGGCCTTGGCTCCCGGCACGAAGGCCGTGGCAACGCCATAGAACCGGTCACCGATGTAGAAGGCGAAAGTCGCGGCGCGGTTCACAACCCGAGAGCTCTTGACCGAGCCGTCGGCGCCGACGATCTGGAAGCGGTGATCGCCGGTGCCGGTCTTGCCGCCGACAGGCAGGACCGCATCGTCGGCGTCCCGGTATATGTCCTTGACACGCCGCGCGGTGCCGCTCGCCACGACACGCAGCAGCGTCTGCCGCACCACCTGCGCGACCTCCGCCGGCAATACCTGCTCGCCCACACCAACGCGTCGCTGCAGCAAAGTCTCGTAAGGCGTCTGGGCGGCAAAAAGCAGGCGGTCAATACGCACCGTCGGCCGACGCACGCCGTCGTTCATGACGATGCCCATCAGTTCGGCCAGCGCCGCCGGCCGATCGGCCGAACTGCCGATGGCAGTTGCCAGCGACGGCACCAGGTTCTCGAAGGGATAGCCCAGACGTCGCCACTCGGCGGCAATACGCTCGAAAGCCGCCACTTCGACGATGATGTCGATGCGTACCTGCTGGGCATGCTTGAAGCGGCCGGCAAACAACCACCGGGACGCTTCGCGCCGCGCGTCGACGCTGGCGGCGGCGACCGCCCGCAAGTCGGCGTCGGGATGTTGGCGCAAATAGCGCACCAGCCAGAGTTCGAGCGGATGCACGCGGGCGAGGTAGCCCTGGTCGGAAAGGTTGTACTGGCGCGTTGCGTGCCTGTCGTAGAGGCGGCGCAAGCCGGCTTCGGTACCGGACCGATCGCCCAGGTTCTCACGCATGAACGCGACGAAAGTGACGAAGTCGCTATCCGGCCGCACCGTCAGGAAAGCCGCCGCCAGCGGCCCTTGCCGGGCCGGCACCGATTCGGCAAGCACGTCGAGACGCTCATCCGGCGGCACGTCATGATACTTGTGCCAGAACGTGCGCAGGAAGCCCAATCCCTCCCGCTCGGCAAAGCGATTGAGGAAGTCTTCCCGCGCCGCGGCGTCACCGTCGCGCAGGGCGCGCGCCGGCGCATCTTCAGCCTCGTAGGCGTGGTAGTGGGCGACGTCGCGCATGATGCGAACGAAGGCGAGGTTCACCGACTGCTCGATCGCGCCGCCCACGGTCGGATTGCTGCCATCGTCCTCGTGCTTGAAGTTGGCAAAGCGGTGGATGCCGCCGCCGGTAAAGAAAGTCTCGTGCGGATCGGCCGAGTAGTGCCGGTTCACCGCCGCATCGAGCATCGGCGTCAGGCTGCGCTCCTCTGTCTTGCGCAGGTAGTCGACGGCCCAGCGGCTGAGATGGTCTGCCGGCAAGGTGGTGACGCCAGCAAGCGCCTCGGCATCAAGATCGCCATAACGGCGGTGCAGGTCGACAATGACGTTCAGATACGACACCAAGGTCCTGAACTTGGCGCTCGAGCCAAGATCGAGCTTGGTGCCGGCATTGATGTCGAGGGGCTGGTTAAGGTTGTCGGCCTGGACGCGCAGGACGTTGCCGACGGGCGTTCTTTCGTAGAGGGTGAACGAGTAATTGACGCCGGCCGGATCGCCGCGGTCGAGCAAGCGATGTTCCGTGAAACCAGCGCAGGAAAGATATGCCGGATCGGCCAGGCGGCTGAAATAGGCGGTAACCTTGCTCTGGGCCGCGGCGTCGAGCGTCGTCCGCGCCGAGAGATCGAGGCGGTCGAGGGCGTAAAGGTCGTCGACGCCCAGCAGATCGCCGAGTGTCCCGCGCGCATCATTGACCGCCTTGCGCTGGACGAAGGATACGGCTACCGCGGCGCCGACGTTGCGCGCCGGCAGCAGGTGAATT
>PMIF01000152.1 GCA_003157035.1 Rhodocyclaceae bacterium | reverse complement strand
CCCTCTTTCTGGCACTGGCTGTCGTAGGCCTGGTAAATCTCGACCCGCTTCTTGGTATAGCCGTCCCAGGCTTCGACCGTGCTGGCGCGCTGACCCTGTTCCTTCTGGCCATTAATGAAATGCTGGATCTCGCGCGGCGGGAATTTCTCGTCATCGACGTTGAGGCTCTTCAGCAGGCGCTTGATCGCCGATAGCTGGTCGGACGAGTCGAGGATCTGAAACAACTGCGGCAGTCCCGCTTCACGGTAATGGGCGCGCAACAGGCGATTGCACAGGCCATGGAACGTGCCGATCCACATGCCGCGAACGTTGATCGGCAGCATAGCGCCCAAACGGGTCAGCATCTCCTTGGCCGCCTTGTTGGTGAAGGTCACCGCCAGCACCTGCGCCGGCGCCACTTGTCCGGTGGACAGCAGCCAGGCGATGCGCGTGGTCAAGACGCGGGTCTTGCCTGAACCGGCGCCGGCCAGGATCAATGCCGACTGATGCGGTAGCGTCACGGCAGCCAGTTGTTCGGGGTTCAAGCCTTCGAGCAGATTCATCGAAGGATTATATGCGGCCGCCACAGGGGCTTCCAATCCATTACTAAAGTCATGTTTACAAAAGGATTTGCACGGCATCGCTGCAAAGCAGCAAATGTGCTTAACCTTACCTTGTATACGGCCGTTAACAGGCATAGAATTGGATTGCTGCAATGCACCATGGAGATTGCCATGAAAGACGTTACCCGCGTCCATGCGCCGATGATCCTGCCCTGGCTGGCCCACAAGGCCGGCATCAGTGACCGGCGCGCTGAAATTCTCTGGGCCTCTGCCCTGAGGTATGCCGACCATCGCGGCGGCGAGTATGGAACCTCTGCCTATTGGGCGGTGGTAATGGATCGCCTGCACGATTTGATCGCGCTCGAATCACAGCACGAGGATGAAGCTTCATTTGGCTGGCGGCCCTGGCTGCGCACCCTGTACCGCAACTGGGAGGCACCCATCGTCCTTTGGGACGAACTGGCGCAACCCTATATCCGCAGTTGGCGGCATTGGAGCCGCGACCACCTGACGAGCTGCTGAACACCTCCCCTGCGCCCCGGCATCGGAGACTGGCCGCCGATGCGTATAATTTCCCCTTTTCCCGGCGCTTGCGCACCACGGCCATGCAGGACAAGTACAACCCCCGCGACATCGAAAAGGCCGCCCAGGCCCATTGGCAATCGGCCCAGTCTTTCCGCGCCGTCGAAGATCNNCGGCATTACAAGATGCGCGGCTATAACGTCCTGCAACCCATGGGCTGGGATGCTTTCGGCCTGCCGGCCGAGAACGCGGCGATCCAGAACAAGGTGCCGCCGGCGAAGTGGACCTACGACAATATCGCCTACATGAAACTGCAGCTCCAGTCGCTGGGCTTTGCCATCGATTGGAGCCGCGAGCTGGCCACCTGCCGCCCCGAGTACTACCGCTGGAACCAGTGGCTGTTCCTGCGCATGCTGGAAAAGGGCATCGCCTACAAGAAGACGCAAGTGGTCAATTGGGACCCGGTCGACCAGACCGTGCTGGCAAACGAGCAGGTCATCGACGGCCGCGGCTGGCGCACCGGCGCGTCAGTCGAAAAGCGCGAGATCCCCGGTTACTACCTGGGCATCACGCAATATGCCGGCGCGCTCCTCTCGGCGCTCGATACACTGCCCGGCTGGCCCGAGCGCGTCAAGACCATGCAGGCCAACTGGATCGGCCGGAGCCACGGCGTGCGCTTCGCCTTTCCGTATGAGCTGGATGGCAAGAAAGACCTGCTCTGGGTGTTCACCACCCGCGCCGACACCATCATGGGCGTCACCTTCTGCGCCGTCGCCGCCGAGCATCCGCTCGCCACGCGCGCCGCCCGGGACAACGCCAAGCTCGCCGCCTTCATCGAGGAATGCAAGCAGGGCTCGGTGATGGAAGCGGACATGGCGACCATGGAAAAGAAGGGCATGCCGACGGGCATCACTGTCTCCCATCCGCTGACTGGCGACAAAGTCGCAGTCTGGGTCGGCAACTATGTCCTGATGGGCTACGGCGAGGGCGCCGTGATGGCCGTACCGGCCCACGACGAGCGTGACTTCGCCTTCGCCAAGAACTACGGTCTGCCCATCAAGCAAGTCATCGATATTGCCGGCAAGGACTATTCGCTCGACGCCTGGGCCGAGTGGTACGCCGACAAGTTGAACGGCGTCTGTGTCAATTCGGGCCGCTACGACGGCCTCGACTACCAGCAGGCGATCGAGGCCATCGCCAGCGACCTGCGCGCCAAGGGGCTCGGCGACAGCCAGGTGCAATGGCGTCTGCGCGACTGGGGCATCTCGCGCCAGCGCTATTGGGGTTGCCCGATCCCGTTGATTCACTGCGATGGTGACGGGGTTACCGCCGGCTGTGGCACCGTGCCGGTGCCCGACGACCAACTGCCGGTGGTGCTGCCTGAAGACTGCGTCCCGGACGGTTCCGGCAATCCGCTGCTGAAGCGCCCAGACTTCCTGAATTGCGCCTGTCCGAAGTGCGGCAAGCCCGCTCGGCGCGAGACGGACACCATGGACACTTTCGTCGATTCGTCCTGGTACTACGCCCGCTTCGCCAGCGCCGGCGCCGCGACCATGGTCGACGACCGCGCCCGTTACTGGATGCCGGTCGACCAGTACATCGGCGGCATCGAGCACGCGATCCTGCATCTCTTGTACTCACGCTTTTGGACCAAGGTGATGCGTGGCCTCGGGCTGGTCGACTACGACGAGCCGTTCGCGAATCTCCTCACCCAGGGCATGGTGCTCAACCACATTTTCAGCCGCCGCACCGACAAGGGCGGCGTCGAGTATTTTGCCCCCGAGGAAGTCGAACTGGTGCGCGCCCAAGATGGCCCAATGAGCGGCCACATCACCGGCGCAACCTCGAAAGCCGATGGCAAGCCGGTCGACTATCAAGGCATCGGCACCATGTCGAAGTCGAAGCGAAACGGCGTCGACCCGCAGGCACTGATCGAGGAATACGGCGCCGACACTGCGCGCTTCTTCATGATGTTCGCCTCCCCGCCGGAACAGACCCTGGAATGGTCGGATTCCGGTATCGAGGGCGCCTACCGCTTTCTCAAGCGCGTCTGGGCCTTCGGCCACGCCCTGACGACCCGGACGCCGGGCCAGGGCACGTCGTCGCTGCGCCGGGACATCCATCTGCTGTTGAAGCAGGCCAACTACGATCTGGGCAAGATGCAGTTCAATACCGTCGCCTCGGCGGCGATGAAGATGCTGAACGCCCTGGAGAAGTCGGCCGGCGATGGCCACGAACGCGAAGGCTTCTCGATCCTGCTGCGACTCTTGTCGCCGATCACGCCCCACATCTGCCACGCGCTGTGGCTGGAACTCGGCTATGGGAAGAATGCGGGCGACGATATCCTCGCCGCTCCCTGGCCCGAACCGCTCGAAGAAGCGCTGGTGCAGGAGGAGATCGAACTGGTGCTGCAGGTGAACGGCAAGACGCGCGGCAGCGTCCGCGTGCCGGCAGGTGCCGACCGTGCCGCCATCGAGGAGGCGGCCCTGGCTTCAGAGGCGGCGCAAAAGTTCATGGCTGGCCAGCCGGCGAAGAAAGTCGTCGTCGTGCCCGGCCGCCTGGTCAACATCGTCGCCTGATGGCCGCCCGACGCATCCTGCTGCCGCTGCTGGCCATGCTCCTGGCGAGCTGCGGCTTCCAATTACGCGGCACGGCGACGCTGCCCTTCGAGACTATCGGCATTGCGCTGCCGGATGGCAATGAACTGCGCTCGCAACTGAAGCGCGCCATCGAAACACAGACGCAGGCACGTGTCGCCGCTGCCGATCATGCGCAAGTTCGCTTGCTGATTCTGGTCGACGCCCCGCAGAAGAACATCCTGTCGCTCAGTTCGGCAGGGCGGGTACGTGAATTCCAGCTGGTGCGCATTCTGAGTTTCCGTGTCGTCGACGCCAAGAATCAGGAATTCATTCCGACGACCACCTTGCGCGCCGTGCGCGAAATCACCTTCGACGACACGCGCGTTCTGGCCAAGGAATCCGAAGAGGCGCAACTCTGGCGCGACATCCAGAACGATCTGGTCCAGCAGGTGATCCGCCGGCTGACAGCTGCCAAGCTACATCCGGCCGACTAGCGCCATGAACCTGCGGCCGGAACAGCTTGCCGCCCAGCTCGACAAACCGCTGGCGCCGCTTTACGTCGTCCATGGCGACGAGTTGCTGACCATCGAGGCAGCCGACGCCATACGCGCCGCCGGCCGTCGGCAGGACTACGTCGAACGGGAAGTACTGGTCGTGACGTCGTCGTTTCGCTGGGATGACCTGTTCCTGGCCGCCGGCAACCTCTCGCTGTTCGGCGGTAACAAGCTGATCGACTTGCGCATCCCTTCCGGCAAGCCCGGCCGCGATGGCGGCGAAGCGCTGGCACGCTACTGCAGCCAGTTGGCGAGCGGAGTGGTGACCTTGGTTTCCCTGCCGCCGCTCGATTGGCAGGCGAAGAAGGCTGCCTGGTTCGTCAAGCTGGCCGCTGCCGGCATTGCCGTCGAATGCACGGCGCCGACCGCCGAGGCCTTGCCGCGCTGGATCGGCGACCGTTTGGCCCGGCAGAATCAGCAGGCGCCGCGCCAGGCGCTGGAGTTCATCGCCACCCACGTCGAAGGCAATCTCGTTGCCGCCCACCAGGAAATCCAGAAGTTGGCCCTGCTGTTTCCCGAGGGCGACTTGACCCCCGCCGATATCGAATCGGCAGTACTCAACGTCGCCCGCTACGACATCGACGCCTTGCGCGACGCGCTGCGCGACCGCGACGTCGCTCGCTGTGCCCGTACGCTCGAAGGCCTGAAGGCCGAAGGCGCCGCGCTGCCGCTGGTGCTCTGGTCATTGGCCAACGAGGCGCGGCAAAGGCCGGCACCGGCCAATATTCGCGCCCTCTTGCACGCGGCGCGAATAGACCGCATGATCAAGGGTGTCGCCAAGGGCGATGTCTGGGACGAAATGCTCCAGCTCGCCATCCGCTTGACCAGAATGGGAACTGCATGATGGACGTCAAAGAGTACATGACCGGCATCGGCCGCGCCGCGCGCGCCGCCTCGCGCGAGATGGCCAAGGCGTCGACTGCAGAGAAGAACGCCGCACTGCTGGCCATCGCCCAGGCGGTGCGCACCCGCACCGAATCCCTGCTTGCCGCCAACGCTGCCGACCTGGCGGCGGCGCAGGAGGATGGCCTGGCGGCGGCGATGATCGATCGCCTGACCCTTTCGGCCAAGGCCATCGAGACCATGGCGCAAGGACTTGAACAAGTGGCCCGACTAGCCGATCCGGTCGGCGAGATCACCGACATGAAGCGCCGGCCGACCGGCATCCAGGTCGGCAAGATGCGCGTGCCGCTAGGCGTGGTCGGCATCATCTACGAAGCGCGGCCGAATGTCACCGCCGATGCCGCGGCGCTATGCCTGAAGGCCGGCAATGCGGCGGTATTGCGCGGCGGCAAGGAAGCGATGCGCAGCAATCAGGCGATCGCTGCCTGCGTGCGCGAAGGCCTGCGCGCCGCCGGCCTGCCGGAAACCGCGGTGCAGGTGATCGAGACGACGGACCGCGCGGCGGTCAGCCATTTGGTCGCCATGCCCGAATACGTCGATGTCATCGTCCCCCGCGGCGGCAAGGGTTTGATCGAGCGTGTAGCGCGCGATGCCCGGGTGCCGGTGATCAAGCATCTGGACGGCAACTGCCATGTCTATGTCGACGACAGCGCCGATCCGGCCAAGGCTTTGCGCATCGTCGACAATGCCAAGACGCAACGCTACGGCACCTGCAACACCGCCGAGTCGCTGCTGATCGCCCGCGACGTCGCCGCAGATCAATTGCCGGGCATCGCCGCCGTGCTGATCGGCAAAGGTGTCGAGATCCGCGGTTGCGCAGAGACGCGCCAGTTGGTGGCGCAAGCGAAGGTGGCGACCGAACAGGACTGGTACGAGGAATACCTGGCACCGATCATTGCTGTCAAGGTCGTCGCCAACGTCGGCGAAGCCATCGCGCACATCAACAAGTATTCGTCAGCGCATACCGAGGCGATTGTCACCGAGAACTACAGCAACGCCATGCGCTTCCTGCGTGAAGTCGATTCGAGCTCGGTGATGGTCAATGCGTCGACGCGCTTTGCCGACGGCTTCGAGTATGGCCTGGGCGCGGAGATCGGCATCTCCACCGACAAGTTCCACGCCCGCGGGCCAGTCGGCCTCGAGGGCCTGACATCGCAGAAATGGATCGTCCTCGGCAACGGCGAGGTGCGTGCCTAAGGAGCTACCATGTCAGACTATCAGGCCGTCGTTACCACCCCCGGTTTTGCCCTCGGCGTTCAATGCAGCGACGACGAGATCACTGGCATCCAATTCCTCCGCCCGCAGGCGGAAGTGAATCCGACCGGCCTGCTCGCCAAGGAGAGCGTCCGCCAGCTGCGGGCGTGGCT
>PMIF01000222.1 GCA_003157035.1 Rhodocyclaceae bacterium | reverse complement strand
TCGAGGCCATCGGCTCGGCGATCAGCAAGGTTGCGGTCGGCGACCACGTGGTCATGAGCTTCAATTCCTGCGGCGGCTGCCCGAGCTGTCAGGACAACGAGCCGGCCTATTGCCACGAGTTCTTCCCGCGCAACTTCTTTGCTACCCGCGCCGACGGCAGCAGCGGCCTGGCCAAGGCCGGCGAGAAGATCCACGGCAACTTCTTCGGCCAGTCGTCGTTCGCCAGCTACGCGCTCTGTCACGAGCGCAACGTCGTCAAGGTGCGCCAGGATGTGGCACTGGAAATGCTCGGCCCGCTCGGTTGCGGTGTGCTGACCGGCGCCGGTGCGGTGATGAATTCCCTGCAAGTATCGGCTGGCAAGTCGCTGGCAGTGTTCGGTACCGGCTCCGTCGGCCTGTCGGCCGTAATGGCGGCACGCGCAGTCGGCGCGACGACCATCATCGCCGTCGACACCAATGATTCGAGACTGGAGTTTGCCCGCTCGGTTGGCGCTACTCATGCCATCAATCCGCAGGCGGAAGACGCCGTGGCCAGGATCATGGCCATCACCGGCAGCGGCGTCAATTTCGCCCTCGATACCACGGCGAACATGGCTGTGGTACGCAACGCCGTGCTTGGCCTGGCGCCGCGCGGCACGTGCGGCATTCTCGGCGCGGCGCCGATGGGCACTGAACTGGCGCTCGATGAAGTGCAGTTCATGAGCGGCGGTCGCCGCCTGGTCGGCATCGTCGAGGGCTCGGCCAATCCCGACACCTTCATCCCGAAGTTGATCGATCTGCACGTTGCCGGACTGTTCCCTTTCGATCGCATGATCCGCTTCTATCCATTCGAACAAATCAATGAGGCGATCGCCGATTCCGCAGCCGGGCGTGCCATCAAGCCGATCCTGCGCATGACCTGAGCCAAGGCTTTACGACACCAATTATTAGAGGAGGAGACCACGAATGACAAAGCAAGCGAAACATGAATTGCCGCGCCTGTCGGTGCTCGCCGCGGCGGTTGCCGCGACCATGGTCTGCGGCCAGAGCCAGGCCTTCGAGTTCGACAGCGGAGATCCGGGGTTGAAGGTGCGCTGGGACAACACGCTCAAGTACAGCACCATCTATCGGCTGCAAAATCCCGATGCGGCGCAACTGACGGCGTACCAGGGCTCACCGGCCGGCGATGGCGATCGCAATTTCAAGAAGGGCATCGCCTCCAACCGCATCGACTGGCTGACCGAATTCGACGTCGTCAAGAACGGCAACATGGGCGGGCGCATCAGCGCCAACGGCTGGTACGACAACGTCTATCAGCACAACAACGACAACGCCACCGGCCTGTCGCACAACCTGACCGTCGGCGCCAACCAGTTCAATTCGGAGACCAAGACAGCGGTCGGCAACGACCTCAAGCTGATGGATGCCTTCGTCTTCTACAAAGCCAATCTTGGCGAGATGCCGGCCAGCGTGCGCATTGGTCGGCATGCCGTCATCTACGGCGAGACGCTGATGTCCGGCGCCAACGGCATCGCCGGCGCCCAGGGGCCGGTCGATATCGTCAAGGCTGCCACGGTACCCGGCGCCCAGGTCAAGGAATTCCTCCTGCCGACCAATCAGATGTCGGTGACCCTGCAGCCGTCGTCGCAGATCTCCCTCGGTGCCTACTACCAGTTCAAGTGGGAGGAGTCGGCCTTCTTCCCGGCCGGCAGTTTCCTGTCGCCCAACGATGTCGTCGGTCCCGGTGGCCAGACCATGCTCGACAGCCTGCCGGTGACGCGGACGGCCGACATGAAGCCGAAGAACGGCGGCCAGTGGGGTGCGCAGCTGCGCTTCAAACCGGAAGCCAGCGATGTCGAACTGGGCTTCTACGCTGCCAACTACCACGACAAGACGCCGTCGGCCGCCTACGTCAATGTCGGCCAGAATGCTTTCCTGACCAGCATTGGTGTTCCGCCGCCGGGCAATATTGCGCCGGCAACTTACACGCGGGTCTATCAGCAGGACATCAAGACCATCGGCGCCAGCGCCAGCACGGTGCTCGGCAGTGACAACGTCTCCATCGAAGCTTCGCTGCGCGACAACCAGCCGCTGACCGGCGGCGTCTGCGCGGTCGGCGACACGAAGCATCCATTGGGATGCGGCTACTTCGTCGACACCACGACACTGCTTGGCGGCCCGGCTTTCGACAACAAGAGCAATCCGCTCTATGCCGTCGGCCGCACCGGCCACATGACCCTGGTGGACATCCACATCATCCAGCCCAACGCCTTTCTGCGCGATGGCGGCTCGATCGCCACCCAGTACGACTGGCACACGGTCAGCAGCGTGAGCAAGAACGCCGACATGATCGACCCGACGACGACCAAGAGCGCCTCGCAGATCACGCTGGCGTTTTCCGCCGACTGGTTCCAGGCCTTCAGCAACATTGATCTGGCATTTCCGATCGTGCTGAACCGCAGCCTGTCGGGCCGCTCGCGCGTCTATGTCGGCTGGATCGAGAACGGTGGCTCGCTCGATGTCGGCGTCACGGCCAAATACCTGACCAAATGGACGGCCGGCGTCAACTACCATCACTTCATGGGCCATCACGGCGCCAGCATCGGCAGCGGCAGCTTCGATCAGACGCAGTGGGATCGCGACTACCTGTCGTTCAACATCTCGACTTCATTCTAAAAACATAACGGAGACAAGTTCATGAAAGCGCAAACCAAGACTCTCGTCGCCCTGGTCGTCCTGGCCATGGCCGGCGCCGCGCAGGCGGCAGTGACCGCCGAAGAAGCGGCCAAGCTGAAGACCACGCTGACGCCGCTAGGCGGCGAGCGTGCCGGCAACAAGGATGGTTCGATTCCGGCCTGGGACGGCGGCTACACCAAGGCGCCTGCCGGCTACAAGTCCGGCGAGCCGCGGCCGGACTTCTTCGCCGGCGAAAAGCCGCTGTATGCGATCAACGCCAAGAACATGGCCCAATACGCCGACAAGCTGACCGACGGCGTCAAGGGCCTGATGCAGAAGTATCCGAACTTCCGCATCGACGTCTATCCGACCCATCGCACGGCCGCGGCGCCGCAGTGGTTCTACGACAACACCTTCAAGAACGCCAGCCATGCCAAGTTGACGGGCGATGGCTACACCTTCGAGGGTGCCTACGGCGGCACGCCGTTCCCGATCACCGCCAACCCGAAGGAAATGCTCCTCAATCACCTGACGGCCTGGACGCGCGGCGAATCCTCGACCAGCCCTTCGCGTTGCTTCACGGTGACGCCGGACGGCAAGATGACCCTGGTCAGCGATGGTACCCAGGACTTGCAATATCCGTACAACTACAAGGAGGGTAGCGCTGCGACCTACAGTGGCTACTACAACATCGGCCGCTATGTCCAGTCGGCGCCGGCATCGAAGGCCGGCGAATCCATCCTCGCCCACTTCCCGTCGGCGGAGGGCAAGACCATCGGCCTGTGGCAATACCTGGTCGGCCAGCGTCGTGTCCGGCGCGCGCCGTCAGTCTCCTACGACACGCCGGACTCGGTGACCTCGGGCATGGGCTTCTTCGATGAGGCCTTCATGCAGTTCGGGCCGTATGATCATCATGAGTTCAAACTGGTCGGCAAGAAGGAGATCTTCGTCCCCTACAACAACAACCGCGCCAACGCTGCTGCGCCCGAGGACTTGTTCAAGCCGCAGTTCATGAACCCCGATCTGGTGCGCTGGGAGTTGCATCGCGTCTGGGAGATCGAGGCCAACCTGGCACCGGGCAAGCGCCATGTCGTGGCCAAGCGCAGGTTCTACCTCGACGAGGATAGCTGGCAGATCCTGCTGCTCGACGGTTGGGATGCCCAGGGCCAACTCTGGCGCATGTCCTACACGCTGACCGAACTGGCGCCCGACGTTCCCTCGGTGGTAGGCAACATGGCCTGGGGTACCTACAACTTGCAGACCGGCGGCTACTACCTGAATGCGGCGACCAACGGCGCCAAGCAGTTCGCCGTCGTGCCGCGGCGAGCCGAGACCTTCTTCTCGCCGGAAGAGCTGGCGAACGTCGGCACTCGCTGATCGCGTTGCAGAGATTGATGATGCAAGCGAAGAAGTGGTTGGCGGCAGCCCTGGTTGCCGCCGCGCTG
>PMIF01000128.1 GCA_003157035.1 Rhodocyclaceae bacterium | reverse complement strand
TGAGAATGCATTCGAAAAGGATCATTGCTGTTGCCCTCGGTGCCATGTTCGGGGGGCTCTTTGCCACCGCCGGCTGGGCGCAGGAAAGCGCGCCGGGCAGCACCCCGACCAAGCCCGAGACCAAGAAGGCCGAGCGCATCGAGATCACCGGCTCGCGCATCAAGCGCATCGACAGCGAGACGTCGGCGCCGGTCCAGGTCATCACCCGTGAGCAGATCGAGCGTTCGGGTGCGACCTCGGTCACCGAGCTGTTGAAGCGGGCCCCGGCTAGCAATGCCGGCAGCTTCGACGAGAACGCCATCGCTTCGTTTACGCCCGGCGCTGGGGGTGTCTCGCTGCGCGGCATGGGCGCCCAGGCGACACTGATCCTGATCAATGGCCGGCGCGTGACGCCCTATGGGTTTGCTTCGGGCGGTCAGACCACGTTCGTCGACGTCAACTCGATTCCGCTTGATGCCATCGAGCGCGTCGAAATCCTGCTCGACAGCGCCTCGGCGGTGTATGGGTCGGAGGCGATGGCCGGCGTCATCAACATCATCCTGCGCAAAGACTTCACCGGCTACGAGGCCAACGCGGGCTACGGCGTTTCGTCCGAAGGTGACGCCGCGCGCAAGCATGTTGGTGTGACCGCCGGCTTTGGTTCGCCGGGCAAGGACAACTACAACCTGCTCTTCAGCCTCGAGCATCAGGAGAATGATCCCTTGCGCGCCGATCAGCGGCCGAATTCCAGCACGGCCGACTATTCGCGCTTCGGCCTGCCGGACCGGCGATCGAGCTATTCCTATCCGGGCAACCTCTACGGCCCCGGTTTCCTTGGGCCGATGGCCGGGTGCACGACCGTCGACAACAACCCGAGTTCGCCGCTCAATGGCCGCTGCGTTTATGACCAGGCCAAGCACCAGGATCTGATCTCACGCCAGGAGCGCGATGCCCTGTTCGTTTCCGGCGTTCTCGACATGACGCCCAACACCCAGTTGTTCGGCGACCTGATCATCAACCAGACGCGCGGCGACCAGAACTCGGTCAACTACAATTCGGCGCAATACGGACTCGGCTATATCTATCCAGGCGCGGGCATTCCACTGTCAGCGGACCACCCGCAAAACCCATTCGGTCAGGACGTCCAGCTGCGCTATCGCTTCGCCGACGTGCCCGATTCGGTGGGCTGGAAGAGCGACAACCAGCGCCTAACCCTGGGCGTCAAGGCCAACGAATTCGCTGGCTGGGACCTCGAGAGCGCGTTGGTCTACTCGCATTCCGAGACGACCATCAAGCAACGTGGCCTGATCAGGGATTCAGTGCTGGCCAACGAAGTCATGGATCCGGCGACGGGCTATGCGCGCAACAATTTCTATTTCGGCGATCCATCGAAGAACGATCCCGGCCTCATGGCGCGGCTGTACCCGGAACTGACGGCCAAGGGC
Source organism: Rhodocyclaceae bacterium (assembly GCA_003157035.1). GTDB lineage: Bacteria > Pseudomonadota > Gammaproteobacteria > Burkholderiales > Rhodocyclaceae > Fen-999. The sequence goes on along the minus strand of PMIF01000128.1, from coordinate 2,489 downwards.
GAAACTTCGCTGACCTCGATCGACGTTCGCGGTACCCGCGAGCTGATGCAACTGGCCGGTGGGCCGATGGCTGTCGCGCTCGGCGCCGAAGTGCGTCACGAAACCTTCGTCAGCAACCCCGATCCACTGGTTGCTGCCGGTGAAATCAGCGTTCTCGGTGGTTCTTCGTCGGACGGCTCGCGCACCGCCTCTGCCATCTATGCCGAGCTTTCTGCGCCAGTGACCAAGACGCTGGAAGCCCAGATCGCCGGCCGGGTCGACCGTTATCCAAGTTTCGGCACCAACTTCACGCCCAAGTTGGGCGCCAAGTGGAAGATCCTGCCGAAGCTGGCTTTACGCGGTACCTACAGCGAGGGCTTCCGGGCACCTGCGCTGACCGAACTTGTCCAGAGCCCGACCGTGGGCTTCTACAGCGGTCTGCGCGACCCGGCCCTGTGCGCGGATCCGACCGATACGAGCAATCCGAATTGCGACGTCTCGGTCAAGGCGATTTCGGGCTCCAACCCGAACCTGAAGCCTGAGAAGTCAAAGGGCTACACGCTCGGCGTGGTCTTCGAGCCGATCGAGACCGTTAGCGCCACGCTCGATGCCTATCAGATCGAGCGCACGCACGAGATTACGACACTCGCGCCAGACTACCTGCTGGCCAACGAGAGCCGCTATTCTGGCTACGTCGTTCGTGATCCGGTGACCGGTGTGCTGAACGAACTGCACCTGCCCTACGAGAACCTCGGCTCGACCAAGCTCACCGGCTACGACCTCGATCTGAAGTCGCGCTTCTCGCTCGGTGAGTATGGCAAGCTGGCGACTGAGATTCTCTATTCCTATCTGCCGCACTACAAGGTTCGACCGGTCGAGGGCGCTGCCGAGGAAGAGTGGGCCGGAACCTACAACCAGCCGAAGGAACGTGCCTCCTTCCGTGCCACTTGGGACAAGGCTGCCTGGTCGGTCGGGCTGCAGGTCAACTATGTCGGCGGCTTCCTGCGCGCCTACTCGCCTTCCGATCTTTCCTGCCCGTACGCCAACGAGGCGCTGTGCCGGGTTGACAGCTGGACGACAACGGACATCAATGTCCGCTATCGCGGCTTCAAGGACTGGGTGCTGAACGCCGCGGTGGACAACATCAGCAACAAGCAACCGCCGATCGACGAGCGTCAGATGAGCTGGTACTCGCTGTACAACGCGGGCTACCACAATGCGCTTGGCCGTTATTTCCGGGTCAGCGCGAAGTACTCCTTCAAGTAGTCTTCAGGTCTTCTGCAATGGGCAGGGCGGGCGAGAAGCCTCCCTGCCCTTTTTCTTGCCGGCGATTCTGCGGTCAGTTGCCTGTAAAATCGCGCTTTTGCGCAATTTCGGGCGTCAACAATGACCAGCAAACCAACGTTCCAAGAGATCATCCTGCGCTTGCAGGCGTTCTGGAACCAGCAGGGCTGCGCGCTGCTGCAACCCTACGACATGGAAGTCGGCGCCGGCACCAGCCACACGGCGACATTCCTGCGTGCCCTTGGCCCCGAGCCATGGAAAGCCGCCTACGTCCAACCCTCGCGCCGACCCAAGGACGGCCGCTACGGCGACAACCCCAACCGCATGCAGCACTACTACCAGTACCAGGTGGTACTGAAGCCGGCGCCGGCGAACATCCTCGAACTCTACCTCGGCTCGCTCGAAGCGCTGGGCTTTGATCTCAAGAAGAACGATGTCCGCTTCGTCGAGGACGACTGGGAGAACCCGACGTTGGGCGCCTGGGGCCTCGGCTGGGAAGTCTGGCTGAACGGCATGGAAGTCACTCAGTTCACCTACTTCCAGCAGGTCGGTGGCATCGACTGCAAGCCGATCACCGGCGAGATCACTTACGGCCTCGAGCGGCTGGCGATGTACCTGCAGGGCGTCGAGAACGTCTTCGACCTCGTCTATGCGCCCGGGCTCAAGTATGGCGACGTCTTCCACCAGAACGAGGTGGAGCAAAGTGCCTACAACTTCGAGCACAGCGACGTCGACTTTCTGCTCGGGGCTTTCGGTGCCCACGAGAAGCAGGCCAAGTACCTGATGCAACAGCAGTTGGCCCTGCCGGCCTACGAACAAATCCTCAAGGCAGCTCACACCTTCAACTTGCTCGATGCCCGCGGCGCAATTTCGGTGACCGAGCGCGCGGCGTATATCGGAAGAATTCGGAATCTGGCGCGCAGCGTGGCGCAGAGCTACCTGGATAGCCGTGCCCGCATGGGCTTCCCGATGGCGCCCAAGGCCTGGGCCGATGAAGTGCTGGCGCAACTGGCCAAGAAGGCGGAAAAGAAAGATGACTAAGAATCTTCTGGTTGAACTGTTCGTCGAAGAATTGCCACCCAAGGCGCTGAAGAAGCTTGGTGAGTCCTTCGCTGCAACGCTGGTCGCGAGCTTGAAGTCGCAAGGCTTGATCGACGACAAGTCGGTGGCAACGACGTTTGCTTCGCCGCGTCGGTTGGCCGTGCATGTGGCCGCTGTTGCTGCCA
>PMIF01000286.1 GCA_003157035.1 Rhodocyclaceae bacterium | reverse complement strand
CAAACTTGCCTTTTGCCATGATCGGTTACCCCAAGAGTTCTGGTCCGAAAAAAGAAAATTAAACAAACTTACTGGTGCCCATGGCGTGGATTGAACACGCGACCTCTCCCTTACCAAGGGAGTGCTCTACCACTGAGCTACATGGGCGAAACCCAAACAGCCTATTTGGAGCGGGTGAAGGGAATCGAACCCTCGTCATAAGCTTGGAAGGCTTCAGCTCTACCATTGAGCTACACCCGCCCGATTCAAAACTCTCCAACTCACCGCCCTGCAACGCCTCCCGGCGCCACAGCTACTGCGCAAAGTGCTGGTGGAGGGGGAAGGATTCGAACCTTCGTACTCAGAGAGGGCAGATTTACAGTCTGCTGCCTTTAACCACTCGGCCACCCCTCCAGCGAAACAGTGGATTATCATCGGAAATCAGACGCCTGTCAATGGCCGTTTTGCTTTGCAGCACTGCCCCGTTCGCCCGCGTGAGTGGAATCGGGCGCTAACACTGGGCCAGACGCGAAACTTGGCGAACCGCCTGGTCAAGCACGCGGTCCAAGCGCAGGGCGCGTTCAAACTAGCGCTCGATCCTGGTAATCTGGTCAATCCTGGCAGAGTTCTGCCGGACTAGCTGGCAGCGCCCACAAGGTGCTGTCGTTGGGTAAACGCTCGTGGAGGACCCCATGCGCGACATTCGCCTGGACGACAAGTACACTCAGGAGTCCGGCCGCGTCTTTCTGACCGGCATCCAAGCCCTGACCCTGCTGCCAATGCTGCAGCGGCGCCGCGATGCCGCCGCCGGCCTCAATACTGCCGGCTACGTCTCCGGCTATCGCGGCTCACCGCTGGGTGGTCTCGACCAGAGCCTGTGGGCAGCAAAGGCGCACCTCGACCGCCATCACGTTGTCTTCCAACCCGGCGTTAATGAGGATCTTGCTGCTACAGCGGTCTGGGGCACGCAGCAGCTGGATCTTTTCCGCGGCGCGCGCTACGACGGCGTCTTTGCACTCTGGTACGGCAAGGGGCCCGGGGTCGATCGCTGTGGCGATGTCTTCAAGCACGCCAATTCCGCCGGTACGTCCAGGCACGGCGGCGTCCTTACCGTCGCGGGGGATGACCACGCCGCACGCTCCTCGACCGTCGCCCACCAGTCCGAGCACGCCTTCAAGGCGGCCATGATGCCGGTACTGGTCCCGTCAGGCGTTCAGGAATATCTCGACCTCGGCCTGCACGGCTGGGCGCTATCGCGCTACTCGGGCTGTTGGGTCGGCTTCAAGGCCGTGGCCGATACGGTCGAATCGTCAGCCGCCGTGCACGTCGACCTCGATCGTGTTCAGATCATCCTGCCNNCGCCTGGTTCAGGAAGCACGCCTGCTCAATCACAAGCTCTATGCGGCATTGGCCTATTGCCGCGCCAACCGCCTCAACCGCATTGTCATCGACTCGCCCAATCCCAGGCTCGGCATCGTCGCCTGCGGCAAGTCCTACCTCGACGTGCGCCAGGCATTCGACGACCTCGGCCTGGACGACGACCTGGCCGCCCAGATTGGCATCCGCCTGTTCAAGGTCGGCATGAGCTGGCCGCTCGAGTCGGAAGGTGTGCGCCAGTTCGCCCAGGGTCTGGAAGAAATCCTGGTCGTTGAGGAGAAGCGCCAACTGATCGAGTATCAGTTGAAGGAGGAGCTATACAACTGGCGCGAGGACGTACGGCCGCGGGTGATCGGCAAGTTCGACGAAAAAGGTGAATGGGCCATGCTGCCCAAGGGTAACGGCTACGTTTCGCACGGCGACTGGTTGCTGCCCGCGACGGGCGAACTGACGCCGGCAATGATCGCGCGCGTGATCGCCGACCGCGTCGATCGCGTATTCACCTCACCGCGGATACGCGAGCGCCTGGCCGTCATCGAGGCGCGCGAGAAGGCAGGCGCGACGCCGATCATCCCGATCGCTCGCCAACCCTGGTTCTGTCCAGGCTGTCCGCACAACACTTCGACGGTGGTGCCGGACGGTTCGCGCGCACTCGCCGGCATCGGCTGCCACTATATGGTCACCTGGATGGATCGCAACACAGCCACTTTTTCCCACATGGGCGGCGAGGGTGCGGCCTGGCTGGGACAAGCGCCATTCACCGACGAGAAGCATGTCTTCGTCAATCTCGGCGACGGCACCTATTTCCATTCCGGACTGTTGGCGATTCGCGCCGCCGTCGCCGCCAAGGTGAATGTCACCTACAAGTTGCTCTACAACGACGCGGTGGCGATGACCGGCGGCCAACCCGTCGACGGCCCGCTGACCGTGCCGCTGTTGGCGCGACAGCTGGCCGCCGAGGGCGTCGGCAGCATCGTCGTGGTCACCGACGGCAGCGAGCGAGCATACACAGCTGCGGAGTTGCCGGCCGGCATCAAGATCCACCACCGCGACGAACTCGATACGCTGCAACGCCACCTGCGCGAAACACCGGGCGTCACGGCGTTGATTTTCGACCAGACCTGTGCCGCCGAGAAGCGCCGCCGGCGCAAGCGTGGCAAGATGGTTGATCCAGCGCGGCGGCTGTTCATCAACGAGCTTGTTTGCGAAGGCTGCGGCGATTGCGGTGTGCAATCAAACTGCCTGGCTTTGGTGCCGGTGGAGAGCGAATTCGGCCGCAAGCGCGCCATCGACCAGTCGGCCTGCAACAAGGACTATTCCTGTCTCAAGGGCTTCTGTCCGTCGTTCGTCACGGTCGACGGTGGCCGTCTGCGCCGAGGCCGCGGCATTGATGCGTTCCCCGAGTCGCCGCCGACACCGACACTGGCGTCGACCACGCACCCCTACGGCATCCTGGTCACCGGCGTCGGCGGCACCGGTGTCATCACGCTCGGTGCGCTGATTGGCACTGCCGCCCACATCGATGGCAAGGGTGCCACAGTGCTCGACATGACCGGCTTGGCGCAAAAGGGCGGCGCCGTCTTCTCGCACGTGCGATTGTGCGATGACCCGGCGCAACTCCATGCCGTTCGTATCGCCACAGGCGAAGCCGATGCCGTCATCGGTGGTGACGCCATCGTTACCGCCTCGGGCGAAGCGCTGGCAAGAATGCAGGCCGGGCGCACGCGCATTGCCGTCAATTCCGCCGCAGCGCCAACCGCCGAGTTCACCCACGATCCCAACTGGCAGTTCCCAGCTGCCCGCATGCGCAACGCCATTGCCGAGGCCGTAGGCACAGAGAACTTCTTCACTCTTGACGCCAGCCGCCTCGCCTATCGCCTGCTCGGCGACACCATCGGCACCAACTTGCTCTTGCTCGGCTACGCCTGGCAGCTCGGTATGGTGCCGGTCTCGGCCGCAGCACTCGATCGTGCCATCGAGCTGAACGGCACAGCGGTAGACATGAACCGCCGCGCCTTTCTCTGGGGGCGCTGCCTGGCCCACGATCCCAGCCTGGCCGTTGCTCTGATGTCGCCGACGGCCGCCGAACCAACGCTCGACGAACGTATCGCGCGCCGTAGCGCCTTCCTTGCCGACTACCAGGACGCTGCCTACGCTGCGCGCTACGCGGCGCTGGTCGAAAAGGTCCGCGCCGCCGAAACACCCCTGGGCTCGACAAGGCTGACAACGGCCGTCGCCGAGAACTACTTCAAGCTGCTGGCGATCAAGGACGAGTACGAAGTGGCGCGGCTATTTTCCGCAACGGAGTTTCGCGCACGACTGGACGAAAGTTTCGAGGGCGACTACACATTGAAGTTTCACTTGTCGCCGCCATGGTTTTCTGCTGTCGATCCGGCGACCGGTCGGCCGAAAAAGCGCGAGTTCGGGCCATGGCTGATGGTCGCCTTCCGCGGCTTGGCGAGACTTCGGCGCCTGCGCGGCACGTCCTTCGACCCGTTCGGCTACAGCACCGAGCGTCGTGCCGAACGCCGACTGATCGCGGATTACGCGGCAGATATTGCCGTCGTTATTGCCAATCTCAGCGCAGAACGGCTCGACGCCGCGGTGGCGCTGGCCTCCCTGCCCGCCGAGATACGCGGCTTCGGACCAGTGAAGCAGCAAGCCATGGCAACTGCCGAAAAACGGCGCCAACTTCTGGTCGGCAACGTCTGATCGTATCATTGCGGAATGTCGCCGCTTCGGTCCGCCATCGTTGCCCAGATCGTCTCCGGGCTGGTTGTCTTTGTTGCCTCGGCGTCGGCTGTTTCGGCGGCGCTCGACCACCCCATGCTCATGGCCGCGGCGCAGGGTCTGCTGGCGGCCGCCATCGCGGCGGCATTGAGAGCCCCTGCCTGGTGGCTGCCGATCCATCTCGGGTTCATGCCGCTGGTAGTCGTCGCCGGCCGCCTCGACATCGCTCCAGGCTGGTACCTGTTGGCCTTTTTACTCACGCTGGCCATCTTCTGGCGCACGGATCGCAGCCAGGTTCCGTTGTACCTCAGCAACCAACGAACTGCCGCTGCGGTCGCCACCTTACTACCGGCTGCACCTTGCCGGATCATCGATCTGGGCAGCGGCGACGGCAGCCTGCTGCGGCAGCTGGCGAAGGTGCGACCCGATTGCCGCTTCCTCGGCATTGAACATGCCCCGTTACCTTGGCTGTGGTCGCGACTGACCGCCGCCAGACTTGCCAACTGCGAGATCAAGCGTGGCGATTTCTGGCGGCAGCCCCTGGACAGCTTTGACGTCGTATACGCGTTTCTGTCGCCGGCACCGATGCAGGCCCTCTGGCTCAAGACCCGTACGGAAATGAAGCCGCTCAGTCTCTTGATCAGCAATAGCTTCCCAATACCAGGGGTGACGCCGGAAAACACCCTGGAAGTGGCAGATCGGCGCCAGACAAACCTGTTCTGCTACCGGCCGGGCGGGCAATAAGGGCGACAATCCCCCGCATTTCGGCTCATCCGGGAAGCCCCCGCTGGCCAATAATCCAGCCTGAAATCCCTGTCGCGAGGCAGGCGGGAGGCTCCATGGCAGACATCATCTGCGTCATCGGCAACAAAGGCGGTACCGGCAAGACCACGCTGTCCCATATGCTCTGCCAAGGCATGGGCCTGCTCGGCCAACGCGCCGTTTGCGTCCTGACAGACACGCACCGCGAGCCGCTGGCGCCGGCAGGGCGTCGCTACCTGGTCGCCGACGCCCGTTCGCGCGAGGCGCTGGCCAAGGTGGTGGACAAGATTCGCTCGCTCAATGCCTGGATGGGCGTCATCGATGGCGGCGGCAACCGAACGGAAATGGACCGCAAGCTCTATGGCCTTGCCGATCTCGTGCTATTGCCCTTCCGCGACTCGCATGAGGATATCCGCACCGTCATCCGCGATCTGGAAATATTCCCCCGCGCCTACGCGGTTCCTACCCAATGGCCGACCAACGCCTGGCAACGCGAGGCAGCAGAGAAGAGCATCAGCGACATGCTGACACCCTTCCGCGACCGTATCCTGCAGCCCGTCTATTCTCTGGCGGCGAGCAAGTTGTTGTTGCAGACGCTTATCCCCCCCGCGCTGCCTACGCCCTTGACCAACGCCTGTCGTTCAGCGGCACACCAAGTGCTTGACCTGCTGCAGATTCCAATCGACAGCGTCGACGAGGATGAGGCATTGCCCCGCGCCGCGCCGAGCGCACATCCCAGCAAACCAATAGTGCGCGCCGCGGCCTGATTGGTTGGCGCAGACTTGCCGTTATCCGGCGGGGCGGCGAAAATGCGGGAAGAATGATCAAACCTTGGGGAATCAAGGAACGCGCAGTCTTTCTGGCGCTAGCGCCGGCGATTGTCATCGCCGTGTCGCTGACCGCCTATTTTGTCATTCTCCGCTATGCGGACGTCGACAGTGCCTTGCAGAATCGCGGTCTCTCTCTGGTCCGCCAACTGGCGCCTGCGGCGCAATACGGCACCTTCTCCGGTAATCGCAGCGAGCTCCTGCGGCTGATTCAGGCGACAGCGCGCGAGCCCGATGTTTCCGGCATCACCATCTACGATGTTGGCGGACGGTCGCTGGCAAGCGCCGGCAACCCCGTCATGCCACTGGAGGAATCACCGGCACGGCAGGGCGAAGACTTGGGGGTCGATGTCTTCCGGGCCACCATTCCCCGCCCGAATCTGCCGTTTGACGATCCATTTCTTGCCCTGCCGTCGGCCCCTGCCAAGAGCGAGAGCAACCTGGGCACGGTGGTTCTGGAATTGTCGCGGTCGGACCTCGACACCCGCAAGCATGAAATTCTCTGGGTCACGCTGCTATCGACGCTGGCGGTTCTGGTCGTTGCAGCGCTGCTCGCCCGCCGACTCGGCCGTGACATTACCGAGCCAGTATTGGCGCTAGCCGATGCCGTGGCCCGTGTGCGGGCCGGATACCACGACGTGCGCATTCCATCGCATCCGTCGCGGACGCTCGAGTCCCTGGAGAGCGACTTCAACGAAATGGCCGCGGTGCTCGATGAGAATAACCGTCGGTCAGCCAATGCGCTCGCCCAAAGCGAGGCGGAATTGGCGCGGCAGCTTGGTTTTGCCCAGACCTTGCTCGACGCCCAATCGGAGGCCGGAATCGGCCTGATGATCGTCGATCATGGCCAAATCGTCTTCGCCAATCAGGCGATTTCCACCATCTTCAGCTACACGCTGGACGAGCTGCACGCGTTGCCGAGCTTCCTTGCCCTGGTCCATCCTGGCGACCGACGCCGGGTGATGCATAGCCATCTGCGCCGCCTGCGCGGCGAAGTATTCGCCAACCACTACGACTTCGTCTTCCAGCGCCGCGACGGCCAGAGCGGTCACGGCGACCTGACCGTGGCGACCCTGCCGGCCGGTGATCATTTGCAGATCCTGTGCATGATCGTCGATATTACCGAGCGCAAGCTCGCCGACACGCGCCTGGCCGACGCCCATCGAGAGTTGCTGCAAAAGAAGGATGAGGCGGAAAAGGCCAGCGAAGGCAAGTCGCGCTTTCTCGCTGCCGCCAGCCACGACCTTCGCCAGCCCTTGCACGCCTTGACCCTGTTCGCCAACGAGCTGGCATCGGCTGGCGTTGCCGCGCGCGAGCGCCGTCTGGCCAACCAGATCGTAACTGCCGCCGGAGCCATGGGGGAATTGCTCGATGCCATGTTGGATGTCTCACGGCTCGACGTCGCGGCCCTGCAAGTGCATCGACAACCTGTGGCGCTCGGGCCCCTGCTCGAGACCATTGCCGAAAGCCATCGCCGTAGCGCACTGGCCAAGGGCTTGCGCCTGCGCTGCCGGCCGAGCTCGCTCTGGGTGGACAGCGATCCCCATCTGCTCAGGCGCATGGTTGGCAACCTGATTGCCAACGCCGTCCGCTACAGTTATCGGGGTGGAGTGATCATCGGTGCCCGCAACCGCGCCGATCAGGTCCGCATCGAAGTTTGGGACAGCGGCGTCGGCATCGACGATGCTCATCTCCCCTTCCTGTTCCAGGAGTTCTATCAAGTCGGCAACCCCGAGCGCGATGCCGGCAAGGGACTTGGGCTCGGCTTGTCGATCGTTGCTCGGCTCGGACAAATTCTCGATCATTCAGTCGAGGTCCGCTCCCGTCCCGGGCGTGGCTCAGTGTTTGTCATTTCCCTGCCGCGCTTGCCGGCGGGGCCCTACCCTGCTGCGGAAACCACGCCGGGGCCGGCGCCGAAGGCCAAACTGATCGTCTTCGGCAGTTCGGCTGAGAGCAGCGACGCCATATACCGGCTGTTGGACTCCTGGGGGTATCCCTGCGAGTGCACCGTCGGCATCGAGCGCGTCGCCGATATCGTCAGCCGCGGCGCGGACCTGCTGATCTGCGAAGCCGAACTCCTGGAGGAAGTGTCCCGTGTTCTCGACAACATCGAACATCAGCCGCTGATGGTGGTGGTTGGCGCCAGCGAAGCCGACATCCCTCCTGGCCTGACAGTCGACGGGCGGCTCAGCCGGCCGATTCGCCCGGCCCGGCTACGCGCCTTGCTGCATCATTTGCTGATCGAAGAAAGCGAGCCGTCGGACGTCGGTTCGAATGACGCGGAAGGCTANNAGCAGGAGCGCCTGCGAGCGGTTGCTGACGTTCATGGCTTTGAAGATCGCCGACACGTGAATTTTCACCGTACCCTCGGTGACGCCGAGAAGGTCGGCAATCTGCCGATTCGTCTTGCCCTCGGTCAGCAGTTCGAGAACACGCATCTGTCCTTGCGTCAGGCCATAGCGTTCCGCCACACCGCGCGGCCGACCACTACGACTCGATGCCTCGCGCAATTTTGGCGGCAGATAGACCTCGCCGGCAAGAACCTCACGCAAAGCGGCCATCATCGCCTCGGTGGAGCTGGACTTCGGCACAAAGCCCGAAGCGCCTTGGCGCAACCCTCGCATGACGGTTTCAGTGTCGTCGAGCGCGGAAAGGATCACCACCGGTATGGTCGGATACCGTTTGCGCAGCACGCCCAGCAGGGCCATGCCACTGGTACCGGGAAGCATGAGGTCGAGAAGGATCAAATCGATGTCGTCGTAGGTGGTCAGAATCTCCAGACCGGCATCGGCATCGGCAGCGCCAAGCGTAACCACATCTTCTTCCAGGCCTTGCAAGGTCTGCAACAATCCTTCGCGAACCAAGGCGTGATCTTCGATCACCAAAATCTTGATCATCGGCATGTTCCTCCCAGTGACAACCCTACTCGCCACCAGTCTACCGCGATTTGACCGCGCCTTGGCAGTATTGCCCGCCGGTCGTATGATGTCGGCTAATTCAGGAGTCAGCCATGTCCGCCACGCCGCCAAGCAACGATCCTCTGGAATTCATGAAGGGATTCTGGAGCAACATGGGATTCCCGCTGCCCGGCATGATTACGCCCACCGTCGATACTGAGGAACTGGGCCGACGGATTACCGATCTGAAAGCTGTCGAGGGCTGGCTGAAGACCAACTTGTCCATGCTGCAACTGACCATCCAGGGCCTTGAAATGCAGCAGACGACGCTGGCCGCCCTGCAAGACATGGTGCAGTCGGCGACGCAGGCGCGCGGAAACCCATCGCAGCCAAACGAGGCGGGCCAGCCGAAGCGCTAAGAGTTACGGCGCCAAAGGCATCTCTGGCGACCGCCGGCCGCCTGCGGTAAAGTTGTCCAATTCGCTGTCGAAGGGGGTCCAAGGTGCGGTTTCTTCGCTATCTGCTGGCATTTGTCGGTGTCGTTGGCCTCGCTGTCGCGGCCTGGGTGTGGCTGACGTTGAGCTGGAGCTATTCCGAAGGCGAACGCGCCGGATACGTGCAGAAGCTCTCCCACAAGGGCTGGCTGTGCAAGACCTGGGAGGGCGAAATTGCCATGGTCACCATGCCTGGCGCCATCCCCGATCGATTCGAGTTCTCCGTGCGCGATGAGGCAATCGCGACGCGGATCAATGCTCTGGCCGGCAAGCGCGTCGTATTGAGCTATGAGCAGCACAAGTTCGTGCCCAGCAACTGCTTCGGCGAAACGGAGTATTTCATCAGCGCTGCTCGACCCCTGGAGGAACCGGCTCCAGCACCCGCCCCGGCGGTCGCCCCGCCACTGCAGGCGAACACGGCGCCGGCCCAGCCCCCGACCCAAGGAGCCAAGCCATGAAATCATTGCCAACCCTGATCGTCGCTACGTCGCTACTCGCCGCTTGCGGCCTCGCCGATACGACTACCGCTGCCGCAGTCGCTGCCAAGAGCAAGGCCGCCGAACTTGAACAAGCAAAAGCTACTCAACAGAAAGTTCTCAGCGACATCGAAAAGGCTCAGCAGCAATCCGAGCAGCGCTTGAAGGAAGCCGAATCCAAGTAGCCGCGGAGGCAGGCCACTGGCACAGTTCCTCCGGATCGCGCGAGTCCTGTTGGATGCGCCTTGCCAGCCTGGTCTTGGTCGTTGTCTTGCCGCCGCTGGCAGCGATCGCCGCGGCCGCACAACCACTCGTAGCACTCGACATCGGCCATTCGCTTGCCAGTCCCGGGGCTATTGGCGCCTACGGACGTGCCGAGTTCGAATTCAATGTCGATCTGGCCG
>PMIF01000218.1:18754-21494 GCA_003157035.1 Rhodocyclaceae bacterium | reverse complement strand
AACTCGGGGCGGCGGAATCACGGTCTCCGAACTTGCGGCGCCTGGATCTGCGGCGATCACAGGCGCTGGCGCCGATGCTGGGGGAGGTACGAGCAATGTGGGCTCGTCGGACTGTTCTACGGCGATCACCATCGGCTCGGGGTTCGGTGTCGGCAGCGCGGCACTGGCCCCGCCGCTGCGCAGAGGCGCTGGCGCAGGAAGCGCCGCGGCCGCGACGTCTGGCTCTGGCTTGGCCTCTGGCGTCGGGGCAGGCCTGGACACGATCGCTTCTGCCGACCGGCGCAGGGTCGGCGCAAGAGATACGGTCGGTGTCGGTGCCCGGGCACCAGCGAGCGGCTGTTCGAGCGCTGCCTGTTGCCGCGGCTCCCTGACGGACCTCGCCGCCGGCGCCGCTGCTGTGGCTGGCGCTGGCATGAGCACGACGCGTAGATCGGGTGCCTCGATTCGGCGCTCTCGCCAGGGAAAGCCGAAGCCCGGCAGCCCCAGGTCCTGGTCACCGAAGGTCAAGCTCAACAGCAGGGCGTGAATCAGCAGGGAAAGCAGGAGGGCGAGCGCCTGCCGCTTGCGTTCAGCGTTCATGCGGCGGCGCGGGGCCCGCTCGCGAAATTGCCAATGCATAAGGGAGCCACTTGTGAACCGCATCCGGCCCATTTCCTTTTTTAAGCCTTTGCGACCAGGGCGTCGACTATCACGGTTCCGAATGAGCCGTCGACGTGCGGGGAGCCATTGCGTGCACCGAACGAGGAGCCCGGCGCACGTGGCTCGGGCTCGAGGATATCACCCCTACGTAACGGCGGACAATGTTGCCGGCATGGCTGCGCCTCAGCCGGGCGAGTTGCGGTCAGGTCGCACGGACACAGCTGTCATGAAGGCGTGGTTGCGCCGGCAAGGTCTGGTGTATATTAGATACTGCTAATTCAACGGAGAAGCCAGATGATGATCGTCTCCCAGTTGCTCGATGGCGCGAAGATTGAGACCCGGATTGGCGACAAGTTTGGCATCGCCTGCGATCAGCCGGCTCCCTTTGGTGAAGACAGTGCGCCGTCACCGTATGACGTGTTCCTCGCCAGCGTCGCCGCCTGCACCGCCTACTTTGCCCAGCGCTACTGTCGCAAGTGGAATCTTCCGCACGATGGCATCACGGTTGATCTCGAACCGGTGTTCAACTCCTCGCACGTGCTCACGGATCTGAAGCTGCGCGTCAGGATTCCAGCGAGCTTCCCGCAAGAACATGTCGCCGGCCTGCTGCGCAACGCCGGGGCATGTCCCGTCAAGAAGACATTGGAGTCGTCGCCAGTCATTTCGCTTGAGGTCGTCGAAGCCTAGCGGTCGCCTGGCTTCGATACCGCCAACCGCCAACGCAACCAGATCCGCAATTCGACAAATGAGCCGCCCACACTTGAAACTTTGGCAGTGGATTGTCTTGGTCCTTGTGCTGTTCACTGTGGTGTCGTGGTACGTACACCGCCCCGACGATCGAGCGAGGCAGCTGAATGACATCCTGGAAGCCACTGGCAGCCCCCAGTTGAAATCTTACCCCTATGAATTTCGTGTATTGCGGACGGAAGGCGCCACGGCCGTCATGTCGACGCCGCGGAATTTCGACGTACCGGCGTTCAAGATGCTCGGGGTGCTCTATCCGAATCTTGATGTCAAGAACCAGAACGATCCTGATTTCATCAAGGCCGAAAAGGCCCTTGCGGATGCTCAGTTCGAAGCGATGACTATCGTTCGGACTCAGCCCGGCATCAACAACGTGCGCTGGGAACTGGACGCCAGTTGGCTAAGGTCCCATTCGATCGACGTGCCCGACAACGCCTTGCCGCGCAACCGCTAAGAATTTCTCGCCAGCCAAGGAGTCGCCAGCCGACTATGTCCTTGATTCACGCGCGAGCGTCAGCCATGCAGCCAAGCCGCCGTCGACACGATTCTCCAGGACGACTCGCCAGCCATTCGCCTGCGCCAATTGGCTGACGATAGCCAGGCCAAGTCCGGAACCTCCGGTGGCTCGATTGCGCGAGACGTCCACCCGGTGAAACGGCCGAAACACGGTCTCAAGCTGGTCGACAGGAATTCCCGGACCGCGGTCCAGCACACCGATTCGTACTTTGTCATCGTGCGGCTCAACCGTCAGCTCAATGGCAGTTCCCGGAGCATGGCACGCTGCGTTATCGATCAGGTTTCCTAGCGTTCGCCGCAGCGCCCTCACGGGTGCATGCAGGACCAGTCGATCGATATTGCAGGATACCTCTGCTCCGTCCTCTCGGGCACGGGTGGCCAGGCCTCCGAGCAGTTCAGACAGGTCGACCGTCGTGGCCTCCTCCTGGCCAAGCCCGCGGGCCAGTTCCATCATGTCGGTGGCGAGTTGGTTGACTTCGTTCACGTCGCTCTCCAGGCGCTCGATCCACTTCGCTTCCGGCTTGTGCTGTAGCATCTCCAGCGCCAGTCGCATGCGTGCCAATGGCGTCCGCAAGTCGTGCGACAGGCCGGCCAACAGGGTCGTGCGCGCATCGAGCAACTCGCGGACCTGCCGCGCCAGGTGATTGAAACGCCCAGCCAGCAACGCAAGTTCCCGCGGGCCGGTCTGGGCGAGCAGCGCCGGCGTCTCGCCGCGACCGAGCGAAGCAGCTGCTGCGCCGAAGCGTTCCAGCGGTGCCACCGTTCGTCGCGCCAGCCACAAGGCTGCGACCACTGCAAAGAGGATCCCCGCGCCCAGCGTGACCAGAATGGTGACCACCGG
>PMIF01000218.1:6711-18689 GCA_003157035.1 Rhodocyclaceae bacterium | reverse complement strand
GCCAGATCGCCGGCTGCCTGTTTGGCCATGGGCAGCATCAGAAGGAACACGACGGCGACGGCGACCAGCACTTCAAAGGCGACAAACACTGCGACCAAACGCAGTGCGTTCTGCTGGAAGAGGCTCAGGACGCCGCGCACGATGCCGTCGGCGCATCGTTGCCGCCGGGATTGAACAAGTAGCCCTCGCCGCGCACGGTGCGAATGAAAGCGGGATTGGCCGGGTCGGGCTCGATCTTGCGGCGCAGGCGGCCGACGCGAATATCTACCGTGCGATCGAAGGGTTCGTGACCGTAACCCTTCAACAGTTCGAGCAGGGTATCGCGATCGAGAACGCGGTTCGGCCTTTCGACGAATACCTTCAGCAGATCGAATTCCGCGCCCGAGAGTCCCAGGTCGGCGCCGTCGCGCAGCAAGCGGCGGGACAACAGGTCCAGACGATAGGGGCCGAACATGTACTTGTCTTCGCCCGGATGTTCGGCCGCGACCACCAGGCAGCGGCGCAACAAGGCACGGAGTCTGGCCAGCATTTCCCGCGGGCTGAAGGGTTTTGCCAGGTAATCGTCGGCGCCAACCTCGAGGCCGACCACCCGGTCGATCTCCTCGCCGCGCGCCGAGAGCATCAGGATGGGCACTGTCGACCGAGTGCGCAGTTCGCGGGTTAGCGCCAGGCCATCCTCTCCGGGCAGCATGAGATCGAGCACGATCGCGTCCGGCATGGCACCTTGCATCGCGCGCCGCATTGCCGCGCCGTCGGCGGCCAGATCGACCAGGAAGCCGTTCTCGGTCAGATAGGCGGACAACAACTCGCGTAGCGCCGGGTCGTCATCCACCACCAGGATTCGGTCAGCTTGGGTCATGCGCATAGTCTAGCCGTCAGCGGTCGGTTCGGCTTGCGCCGATACCTATCGATACAAAGCGATACCAGGCGCTACCTCGGCGACATCGTCCGGATACCGGCCGCGCTGACAATCCACCTTGACGAAACACCGGATGCCACGGCCGAAGAGGCGGCAAGCCATGAACGGATTCAAGACGCTCGCGACGATCCTGTTGCTGCTGAGTTCCACCGCAGGGGCAGCTGGCGGTCAAGCTCCGGAAGTGACCCAGGGGCGGGCGGTGGATTCGTCGGTGCCGGCGCCCACGGCCGCTCCAGAGCCGCCGGGCTTGCCCCCGGACAATGGCGCCGCCGCAGTCGACACGCCGGGTTCGACGGATTTTGCGGACAATCGAAGCCGCAAGTCTGCTCAGCAGCTGCCTTACGGGGCTGGCTACGAGGCCAGACAGCGTGGTCTCGGCCGCGGTGGCGGAAGAGGAATGGGCCGCGGTGGTGGAAGAGGAATGGGCCGCGGTCGTTAGGCGGTCAATGTCGAAGTTCAGCAAACTACCTTGAAGGAGTCATCATGAAAGCCAGGATTTCCGCAGTTCTCATCGCAGTTTCGGCAGCGCTGGTCAGCACGAGCGGGCTTGCCGCCGGCCGCAATGGCCCGCCGTCGCCCCGGGGTCTTTGCTGCACGGCAGCGACCGTGGTGCAGCCCATCAACCAGGCCGAGACCGCGGCGTTGCTCTGGCTGCGTGAAGAGGAGAAGCTGGCCCGCGACGTCTACCTGGCGCTTGGTAACCAATGGCAGGATGGAGTCTTCAACAGGATTGCCACGGCCGAGCAGCGCCACTTCGATGCCATTGGTGCCACGATCGCGCTGTTTGCGCTGACCGACCCGGCGCAGGCCGGTACCGGCCAATTTATGAATGCCGACCTCCAGGCGCTCTACTACGACCTGCTGGCGGACGGTGGGCAGTCGTATGCGCAGGCGCTTGTCGTTGGTGCGACCATTGAGGACCTCGACATGCGCGACCTCCAGGGTGCACTGGCGGCCACGAGCAATCCGGCGCTACAGACGACCTACCGAAATCTTCTGGAGAGCTCGAAGAACCACCTTCGCATGTTCGTCCTGCAGCTGCGCTCGCTCGGTCAGGACTACACGCCGCAATACATTGACCCGGTGCTGTTCGACGCGATTCTCGGCAACTGAAGTCAGTTTGGCGTTGATTGGTTCACTTACTCTAAGGAGAAACATCATGACAACGTTCGCGAAGAACTTCCTGGTTCCAGCAGTCGCCCTTTTGTCCGTGGCGACGATGGCTCTGGCGCAACCGGGTCCCGGAATGGGCGGCGGCCGGGGAGGAATGGCTGGAGCCGGCGCGGGATGGCAGTGTAACCAGTCCAACACGCCGGGTTTTACGCTGATGAGCGCGCAGGAACGCGCCGAGCACCAGAGTCGCATGCGCGCCATGCAAAGCTACGACGAATGCATCGCCTACATTGCTGAGCACCATGGCAAGATGGCGGCAAGGGCACAGGAAAAGGGCGTTGCGCTGCAGGCGCCGCGCAATCCCTGCGACATGATGAAGGCCCGTGGGCGGATCAAATAGCGCCACCAGGGCGCTTGGATTTGAACTGACGACCCTAAGCGCCTCTTAAGAAAGTGAGGCCACACTGGTTTCTGTTAGACCACAGGTACCAATCAAAATGACCCAATCCCGCACATTCAAAGAGAAGCTGATCCCCATCATCGCCGGAGTAGCGCTTGTCGTGGCGACCATTATCTTCATCACCGTTCCTTACGCCCTCGAGCGTCATCCCTGGGAACCGGTTGCCATGGCAACGACCGTACCGAACTTTCACGTGAACTAGCCGCATGCGCTGTGGCGAACGCAGCGCATCGACACTGAGGCGATACTTGGCCAATGAACACAGGGAGATTGACGAAAATGAAGATGCACACTGGACTGCTGATCTTGGCTACGACGCTATGCATCATCGGTTGCGATCGGGCTGTGGAAACGACAGGCACAAGCAATACGGTGGCAGTCGAGGTCAGCGATTCCGCTGTGACGGCAAAGGTCACGACCGCGCTGCTCGGTGATGACGTGGTCAAGAACTTGGACATCGCTGTCCTCACCACCAAGGGCGATGTGCGGCTTACCGGCATTCTCGACGACCAGAGCCAGATCGATCGTGCGCACTCCCTCGCGCGTGCCGTCGAGGGCGTGCATAGTATCCACGATGAGTTGACGCTGAAATGACTGCTGGAAATGCCATCGGTCGGCACCCCGCCGTCGTACCAGGGGCCGCAATCGGACTTGCGACAAGATCACTAATTTGCTTAGAACTGCTTATCGTATTCAAGGCTTCGCCTTATCGCTGTTGCGCTTGAAAGGCGTCGGTAGGTTGTGCCGTCAGGCACAACATAATTCCTGACGCTTAATGGGTGATGGCAATGTGTGATGTCTGCGGTTGGGCGGCGTGGTGGGCGGACAGCGATTGCGGATTGCCGATCGAAATTTCCTCCGGCAGCCATCGAAACTGATCGGCAACGGCCGGAGCTTCGGGCCACCAGCAACGGCGCCTTGCGATCGTCCCTCTCAAGCACGGTGCGACCACAAGTGTCGGCTTCGCTGGTAGTGTCCACGCTTCATGGCCGATACCTTGATCGAAGCCCTNNCGCGATGCGCTCACCGTTTTCCTCAACGCCATGATGGGCTTGCCTTCCGTGGTGGTTGGTGTCATCGTCTATCTCTTGCTGTCTCGTTCCGGGCCGCTGGGCAGCTTCGGCCTGTTGTTCTCGCCGCCGGCGATGATCCTGGCCCAGACCATTCTGGTCGTGCCGCTGATGGCGGCGCTGACGCGGCAGATCGTCGAGGATGCCTGGCGCGACTATGCGCAGGAATTCCGCTCGATGCGCTACTCGCTGGCCGACAACGTCGGCACGCTGCTCTACGACTGCCGCTTCTCCTTGGTGGTGGCGCTGCTCGCCGGCATGGGACGTTCGATGTCGGAAGTCGGTGCGGTGATGATCGTCGGTGGCAACATCGAGGGCTTCACGCGCACCATGACCACGGCCATCGCNNGTCCTGGCGCTCAATACGGCGGCGTTCGGCTTGCGGCGCTGGGCGATGCGGAGGTACGGCTGATGTTTCCGATCCGGCTTGCCGATGTTTCGTTCATGCCCGACGGACGCAACGTGCTTTCCGGTGTCAATCTGGAGATCGCCGACGAAGGCATCACCACCGTGCTCGGACCCAACGGCTCCGGCAAGACCGTGCTGCTGCGCCTCGTCGCCGGCCTGCTGGCACCGCACGCTGGCAGCGTGCACTGGAACGGCGGCACGGTGCCCGCTGCTGGCATCGCCATGGTCTTCCAGCAGCCGATCCTGCTGCGCACTTCGGTCTTGCACAACGCTGCGCTCGGCCTCAAGCCGCTGGGATTGCCGCGGCGGGAGCGGCAGCGGCGCGCGCTCGGAGTCCTCGAGCGTGTCGGCCTCGCCCACCGGGCCGAGGACAGCGCTCGCCGGCTTTCCGGTGGCGAACGCCAGCGCCTGGCCTTGGCGCGCGCCTGGCTGATGCAGCCAAGGTTGCTCTTGCTGGATGAGCCAACCGCGGCGCTCGACCCTACTGCTACCGAGGCCGTGGAGCAGATCATCCGCAGCATTCGCACCGATGGTGCGCGAATCCTGATGACGACGCATAATCTGGGACAGGCGATGCGAATATCCGACGACATCGTCTTTCTGGCCGGTGGTTGCGTACGCGAACGCACGCCGGCGAACCGGTTTTTTTCGCGGCCTCAGTCCCCAGAGGCCAGACTTTTCATCCAAGGAGAACTACCATGGCGAATCTCGTTCGACGACTGATCCTGACCCTGCCGTTGCTGCTGCTCGGAGCCGTCGCCTATGCCGAGGAATCCATTGTCCTCGCGTCGACCACGTCGACCGATCAGTCAGGTTTGTTCGGCTTCATGCTGCCGAAGTTCGAGGCCAAGACCGGCATCAAGGTCAAGGTTGTCGCGCTCGGCACCGGCCAGGCGCTCGACACCGGCCGTCGCGGTGACGCCGATGTTCTGCTGGTGCACGATCGACCGGCCGAGGACAAATTCGTCGCCGAAGGTTTCGGCGTCGAGCGTCGCGACGTGATGTACAACGACTTCATCGTCGTCGGTCCCAAGGCCGATCCGGCCAGGCTCAAGCAGACCAAGGATGTCGTCGAGGGCTTCAAGCGCCTCGCCGCCGGCACTGCGCCGTTCGTCTCGCGCGGCGACAAGAGCGGCACCAACGCCGCCGAGCTGCGCTTCTGGAAAGATGCCGGTATAGACCCCAAGGGCTGGAGCGGCTACAAGGAAGCCGGTTCGGGCATGGGCCCGACGCTCAACATGAGCGCCGCGATGGGCGCCTATACGCTGGCCGACCGCGGAACCTGGCTGTCGTTCAAGAACCGCCAGGACCTCGAGATCGTGCTCGAGGGCGATAAGCGCCTGTTCAATCCCTACGGCGTCATGCTGGTCAACCCGGCNNGCGCCAAGCCGTGAGCGTAACTCTGGTGGGCCCAACCGTCGAGGCATAGCGTCAGACACTTGGCGCCGCCGCCGGCCTTCATGAACTCCGACAGCGGCGTCTGTTCGACGGCGAAACCAAGTCCGGCGAGCAACGCCGTCAGTCGTGGCGTTGCGCGATTGAGGAAGACGGTTCGGCCGACGCTGACGGCGTTGGCGGCGAACATACGGCCTTCTTCGGCGGTGAGGGCAATCAAGCGGTCAGCGAAGGCGCCTGCCAGCAGGGCCTGCGACGCTGTATCGAAGGCGCCGGGAACATGCAGCGCGTAGCCGCCGGGCAGCGGGCAGAAACAGGTATCGAGATGGTAGTAGGCAGGGTCGACCAGTTTCAGGCGGTGGACCTTGGCGTCGACCAGCGCTGACAGGCATTCGGCGGTGACATCGCTCGAACGCGGTCCGTCGCCCAGCCACAGACGACCCTGACCGTCGAGCAGCGCATCGCCGGCGCCTTCGAATATCGCTTCGGCCGGAAGTTCCAGACACTGCCAGCCGGCGGCGGTAAACCAGGCGGCGTCGATTGCCTGTTCGCCCTGGCGCTGCGGGTGGCGAAAATTGGCCAGGATGAATTTCTTCTGCTGCGGCAGCGGCAAGCCGGCATTGG
The DNA here is from genome assembly GCA_003157035.1 of Rhodocyclaceae bacterium. Taxonomy (GTDB): domain Bacteria; phylum Pseudomonadota; class Gammaproteobacteria; order Burkholderiales; family Rhodocyclaceae; genus Fen-999. The sequence goes on along the minus strand of PMIF01000218.1, from coordinate 12,700 downwards.
CGGTGAATACCAGGTCCGGCCAGGCGCGATCACCTTTCATCACCAGCACTTTGGCGTGCTTGCCCAGTGCGTCGTGCAGTGACTGCCATTGCGTCATCGCCAGTTCATGGGCGACGCAGCCAATCTGGTCGTGCATCCAGGGATTGATTTCGTAGTCGACGGCGAAGCCATCGGGGCTGCACATGAGCAGGATTTCTTGATCCATTGTCGGTCTCGTTAGTCGAATGTTGTGGATTCGGTCGCAAGGCAGGCGATTGTGGCGCCAGCCGGCACGCATTATCACCGTGTTTCGCTGTCGTGGCATGCGCAACCAATGACCACAGTCAAGAAGTTGTGACAATCGTATCCATTGATATACCTCAACCTTTGCCTGTATGTGGCGGTGAGAATCGAACGCAGTTCTCCTGGCCATGGGGGTGGCTATGAAAAGCGTACTACCTGATTGTCCCGGCCAAACGGTCGGCGAGGCGCTTCTTCGACGCGGCGTCAGCCGCCGCGAGTTTCTCCAGCATTGTGGCTTGCTGGCAGCGCTGCTGGCGTTGCCTGCGGCCGCAGCAGAGCAACTGGCGACGGCATTGGCCAAGGCCCGGCGGCCCTCGGTGATCTGGCTGTCTTTCCAGGAATGCACCGGCTGTACCGAGTCGCTGACGCGCTCGGCGAGTCCGACCCTCGAGCGCCTGATCTTCGATCTCATTTCGCTCGACTACCATCACACGCTGCAAGCTGCTTCGGGCGCGGCAGCCGAGGCGGCGCGCGAAGCGGCGATGAAAGAGAACGCCGGCAAGTACCTCGTGGTGGTGGACGGCTCCGTGCCGCTGGGCAATCCAGGCTACTCGACGATCGCCGGTGTGGCGAACATCGACGTTCTTCGCGAAACCGTCAAGGATGCGGCGGCGGTGATCGCCATGGGCACCTGTGCGGCCTACGGCGGCCTGCCCGCGGCGCAGCCGAACCCGACCGGGGCGGTGGCGATATCGGAACTCGTGAAAGACAAACCGGTGGTGAACATCCCCGGCTGTCCGCCGATTGCGACCGTGATGACCGCTGTCATCGCGCACTACCTGGCTTTTGGTGCGCTGCCCGAACTCGACGGACTCGGCCGGCCCAAGGCCTTCTACGGCGAGACCATCCACGACCGCTGCTATCGGCGGCCGTTCTATGATCAGGGCAAGTTTGCCGAGACCTTCGACGACGAGGGCGCGCGCCGCGGCTGGTGCCTGTTCAAGCTGGGCTGCAAGGGACCGGTGACCTACAACGCCTGCGCCACCATGAAATGGAACGGCGGTGTCTCTTTCCCGATTCAGTCCGGGCACGGCTGCATCGGCTGTTCGGAGCCAGGATTCTGGGATGGTGGCGGCTTCTATGAAGCCTTGTCGATGCCTGCCCGTCCGCTCCAGGCCGGTGTCGCAGCGGCTGCCGCCGGCGTGGCGGCCGGCGTTGCCGTGACCTTCTTCAATCGCCGGAAGAAGGCGGCCGCCAAGGCAGGACACGAAACCACAACGCTGGAAGATTTGGAGCAATGATGGCCCCCCACGCTCGCAGAATCGGCTCGCTGCCCCCCACCGGGGGGCGGCCTCCTTGGGGCGGCCCGGCGGAGGCATGACATGGATACGCTGCAATTTCTCACCTGGGTACGCGGCACCGGCCTCAACATCGCACTGGTGATATTCGTGCTGGGCGTCCTGTGGCGACTGGCCGAAATATATGGTCTCGGCCGCAAGAAGGATCTCTCGGCGCCGCGCAACATGCCCGGTGCTTCCGGCTGGGCGACCATCCTTCGCCGTTCGCTGCCGCCGCCTGGCATGCTGCCGACCTCGCCAGTCAGTTACATCGCAGGTTACGTTTTTCACGTCGGTCTGGCAGTCGTCGCCTTCCTGTTTGCGCCGCACATCGCGCTGCTGACAAGCATTGTCGCCGCGGCGTGGCCGGGACTGCCGTCACAAGTCGTCGACTTCGTCACCGTAGTGACCATGGCCGCCATGATTGCCGTGCTGATCGATCGCATCGCCCGGCCGGTGAAGCGCTTCCTGTCCACGTTCGGCGACTGGTTCACCTGGACGCTTACCTTCTTGCCGCTGCTCACGGGCTGGCTGGCCGTACATCACTTGCTGCTGCCCTATACACTCATGCTCGCGGTGCATATTCTGAGCGTTGAGCTCCTGCTCGTCTTCCTGCCTTTCACCAAGCTGTTTCATGCCTTTACGGCCTTCGGCTCGCGCTGGTTCAACGGCGCGATGAATGGCCACAAGGGGGTGCCGGTATGAGTGCATCACTCGACAAGGGCGTGCGCGTCCTCAAGGAAATGATCGACGCGCCGATCGCCAGCTACTTCAGCAGTTGCGTGCATTGCGGCATTTGCGCCGAGGCTTGTCTCTTCTACACCGAGACTGGCGATCCGAAGTACACGCCGATCCACAAGCTGGAGCCGATGCGTCGCATCTACGAACAGGAATACACGCTGCTCGGCCGCCTGGCGAAGAGGGTCGGCCTGTCGAAGGCCGTCACGGACGCGGAACTCGCCGAATGGCAGGAGCTCGTCTACAACAGTTGCACGCTGTGCGCTCGCTGCTCGGCCGTCTGTCCGGTCGGCAACGATATCGTCTACATGGTGCGCAAGATGCGCGAAGGCATGTCGGCAGCGGGTCATTCGCCGGAAGGCATCAAGGGTGCGGTGACACGCACCATCAATATCGGCAGCCCGATGGGTGTCAAGTTGCCAGCCGTCAAGGCGCAGATGAAGCATGCCGAGGCCGACTATGGCATCCCCATTCCGCTCGATCAGGAAGGGGTGGAATACCTGGTGACGCTCTCGTCGATGGAGATCATCAACTTCCCGGAATACCTGGGCGCCATCGCCAAGATCATGCGCCACGTCGGCAAGACCTGGACGCTCTCCTCCGAAGCCTTCGAGGCTACCAACGCCGGCATGCAGATCGGCAACTCGGATCTGGCACGCGTCATCGTCTCGCGCGTCGTCGCCGGTGCCGAGAAGCTCAAGGTCAAGACGGTGATCAGCCCGGAATGCGGCCACGCCTACACGGCCTTGCGCTGGGAAGGCGCCAACCTGATCGGGCGGCCGTTTACCTTCAAGGTGCAGCACATCGTCGAGGTGCTGGAGGAATTCCGCGCCGCCGGCCTGCTCAAGCTCGAAGGCATGGCGACGGATCGCCTGACCTTCCATGATCCCTGCCAGCTGGCGCGCCGCGGCGGCGTCATCCAGCCGCAGCGCAACCTGATGAAGATGGTGGCCAAGGACTTCGTCGAAATGCCCGACGCCGGCTTCATGAACTGGTGCTGCGGCGGTGGCGGCGGCGCCAGCAGCATCGAGGAAGGCGAGGAACTCCGCCTCGAAGCCTTCAAGCGCAAGAAGCGGCAGCTCGAGGCGGTGAAGCCCGACCGCCTGGTCACCGCCTGTGCCAACTGCCGCATCGTCCTCGAAGAAGGCCTTGAACACTACAAGATGAATCTGCCCGTGGTCGGCCTGACGGAAACCATCGCCGAACATATTCCTGACGCATAGCGGAGGTCCGATCATGCGCATTACCAACGACCAGGAATTCAAAGCCGCGCTGGCGGCGCTCGATAACTGCTCGCGTCGCCAGGCGACCGCCTACCTGATTCGTCAAGCGCTCGACTTGACACCGGACACGCGCGTCCGGGCCGGGCTGGACCTGGCTGTTCGTTGCGACGCGAATGAGGCCGATCTGGCCGTCGCCGCCTCCGGCGTCAACTCGGCCCGGGTAGCGACTTATACCCAGTGTGGGCACGACGCAAACTGGACCTGCCAGGCCAGCCACTTCGTGGCGCGCGCGGCGCAGGAATGCGTCAAGCCCGAGATCAGCGCCAGCGGTGCCTGGGAAGCGGCCATGCAGGCGCGCATGGCGCGCATCTGCCAGGCCATCGCCGCAGGCGAAGGCACCAGCAACCGGGAGGCTGAGGCGCAGTACCGCGCGCTCGAGGCCTACTTGAACAGCAAGGAAGGCCAGCCATGAGCGAACGTCTGGTCATCGACCCCATCACCCGCATCGAGGGGCACCTGCGCATCGAGGCGCGCATGGCCGGCGATACCATCGAAGAGGCGTATTCGTCCGGCACCATGGTGCGCGGTCTCGAGCTGATCCTGCGTGATCGCGATCCTCGCGACGCCTGGGCGCTGGCCCAGCGTATCTGCGGTGTGTGCACGCTGGTGCACGGCATAGCCTCGATCCGCGCGGTCGAGGATGCGCTGAAGTATCCGATTCCACCGAATGCGCAGTTGATCCGCAACCTGATGATCGCCGCGCAATACGTGCACGACCACGTCATGCACTTCTACCACCTGCATGCCCTCGACTGGGTGGACGTGGTATCGGCGCTGAAGGCTGATCCGAAGGCGACATCGGAGTTGGCGCAATCGATCAGCAGCTATGCAAAGTCATCGCCCGGCTACTTCGCCGACGTGCAGAAGAAGCTCAAGGGCTTTGTCGATGGCGGCCAGTTGGGCATCTTCAGCAACGGTTACTGGGGCCATCCAGCCTACAAGCTGCCGCCGGAAGCCAATCTGATGGCGGTCGCCCACTACCTCGAGGCACTTGCCTGGCAACGCGACGCGGCTCAGCTTCACGCCATCCTTGGCGGCAAGAACCCACACCCGATGCTGGTGGTCGGCGGCATGCCGATCGCCATCAGCATCTGGCCGGAACATCAAGGGCAGGGCAACGGGCCGCACCACCAGGGCGGTCAGGGCGGCACAGCGCTCGACGTCACGGGACTGGCGCGCATCCAGGAAGTGATCAAGTCGATGCGCGACTTCGTCGATCAGGTGTATGTGCCGGATACGCTGGCCATTGCCGGCTTCTACAAGGATTGGTTCAAACAGGGCGAGGGTCTGGGCAATTTCATGACCTATGGCGAATTCCCGGCGATGAATGATCCGGCGTCGTTCATGATTCCGCGCGGCGCCATTCTCAACCGCGACCTTTCGCACATCGAGGAAGTCGATCTCAATGCCGACAACGAGATCCAGGAATTCGTCAGCCACTCGTGGTACGACTACGCCGGTGGCAAGGATCGCGGCCTGCACCCCTATCAAGGCGAGACGCGCCTCAACTATACCGGTCCGAAACCGCCCTACGACCAGCTGGAAGTGGACAAGCCCTACTCGTGGCTCAAGTCACCGCGCTGGAAGGGCAAGGCGATGGAAGTGGGGCCGCTGGCGCGCGTGCTCATGCTCTACGCCAAGGGGCACGGGCAGACCAAGGAGCTGGTCGACATGGCGTTGACCAAGCTCGATCTGCCCGTGACGGCGCTGTTCTCGACGCTCGGCCGCACCGCGGCGCGCACACTCGAAACCAAGATTATCGCCGACACCATGCAGGGTTGGTTCGACCAGTTGGTGGCCAATATCAAGGCCGGTGACGTCAGGACTTTCAACGAGGCGCTGTGGGAGCCCTCCACCTGGCCGAAGCACTGCCAGGGCGTGGGATTCATGGAAGCGCCACGCGGTGGCCTCGGCCACTGGATCGTCATCGACAACGGCAAGACGGCCAACTACCAGGCCGTGGTGCCGAGCACCTGGAACGCCGGTCCGCGCGACCCACAAGGGCAGGCCGGCGCCTACGAGGCCGCGCTCAAAGGCCACGTCGTGCACGACGGCAAGCAGCCGCTGGAAGTGCTGCGCACCATCCACAGCTTCGATCCGTGCATCGCTTGCGCCGTGCACGTCGTCGAGTTGCCGGCTGACTGAATGACGAGCCCAAGCCGAATCAGGGTTTGCTGAGTTTGCCCGGGTCCGCGCCGATGGCGATGGTCAACTTGGCCGGGTCGAAGTACTTCCTCGCCGCGGCGAGCGCCGATGCCGGCGTTACCGCGGCGGTCGCCTTGTCGAAGTTGGCGACCCAGCCGGTGAAGTCGCGTTGATGGAACATGAGTCCCGTCCACTTCCCGGCCAGGTTTCCGTCCTGGGCGCGCTCCTGCATGCGCAGCTTCAGCAGGCTGTCGATGGCCGCCG
>PMIF01000218.1:1593-6614 GCA_003157035.1 Rhodocyclaceae bacterium | reverse complement strand
ACGGCATTCTCCTTGTCCGGCGTTGCGCCAAGCAGGTGCGCCGGCGGAATGTCGAAGTACTGTTTCAGGATATGGGCGTAGGCGCGCTTGCTCTTCCAGGCAGCGAATTCCTCGTTCAGCACCTTGAGTGCCGAGGCGGGATCGAAGTCGCCGACAATCGCCAGCTCGCCGAGCGAAGCACCAAAGAAGTCCCTGTGGAATGCCTGTACATCATCACGGGTCACTGCCTGCAGGGCGGCGATCGTCTCATCGATGCCCAGTTCGTGGCGCCAGTCACCAGCCGGGTAGTGGTCGAAGTGCCGCCCCAGAAGCTCCGCCGCTTGAGCCGTTGGATCGCTGCGCCGGGCCTCCGCGGCGGTGATCATCTGCTTGCGCAATTGTTCCAGTTCGCTGGCGGGGAATGAGGCGTCGCGCAGGAGGTGAGCCACCAGGCCGAGCGCCGCGGCGAGGTTGTCGCGCGTCGTCTGGAAGGCGAGGATGCCGCCGGACATCTTGAGCTTGTCCATGGCGTCGGAGATCTGCTCGCGGTTCATCTTGTCCGTGCCGCGACCAATGAGGCCGTTGGCTACAGCGGAGACTGTCTTCTTGCCGAACAGGGTCTGCTCGTCGCCCCAATGCAAACTGATCGAGACGTTGACGGTTTCGCCACGGTTCTTCTTGGCCAACAGCGCCACCTTGAGACCGCCTGCCGAGGCGAACTGTGTCCGCCCCTGTATGTTGGCGGGCGATGGCTCGAAGGCCTCCGCCTCAGACAGGCGCGCCTTGCCATGAAAGTCCTTCATGATCTCGGCGATCGGTTGGGCAACGGGAATCTCGGCGCGTTGCGGTGCATCTTCGGGAATGAACAGGCCGACGGTACGGTTGTCCCGACGCAGATAGCTGCCCGCCGCGGCGGCGACTTGCTCGGGCGCGTAGCCGGCGATCCGGTCCCTCTCAAGGAAGACGTAGCGCCAGTCGCCGAGCGCGATGTAGTCCGAGAGGGCAACGCCGATCTTCTCGTGGTCGTTGAAGATACGCTCCGTTTCCTTAAGCGACTTGATCTTGACACGCTCAACTTCCTGCGCGGTCGGTGGCCTAGCTGCGAAGTCCTCGACCTCGCGAATCAGGGCATCGCGAACCGGCTCCAGCGGATCACCTTTCTTGACCACGGCGCCGAAAATCATCAGCCCCGGTGCATAGCCGTTGAACGAAAACGCCATCACCGCAGTCGCCTGCCCCGATTCGACCAGTCTCTTGTGCAGCCGGCCGGTGGCCGTCGCGCCCAGGATGTCGCCAGCGACTTCGAGCAGGCCGGCATCGGCATGTAGTGCTGAGGGCATCTTGTAGGCGACGACGACGAATTGCTGGTCCGCCTTGCGCCGGACGACGAAGTCGCGCTCGCCGTCCTGGGTCGGCTCCACGGTCCAGAACGGTGGCAGGACGCGCTGCGGCTTGGCGATGCGACCGAAAGTGTCGGCGATGCGAGCCAGGGCGACATTGGCATCGAATTTGCCGGCAACCAGCAGGACGGCGTTGTCCGGCTGGTAGTACATGTGGTAGAAGCTCTGCAGGTTCTCGATGCGGACATTTTCGATATCGCTGCGGTTGCCGATCGTCGAGCGGCCGTAGCTGTGCCAGTCATAAGCGATGCTTTGCAGCCGCTTGAACAGCACGTCTCCCGGATCGTTTTCGCCCATCTCGAACTCGTTCCTGACCACCGTCATCTCGGTGTCGAGGTGCTTCCTGGCGATGAAGGAATTGACCATGCGGTCTGCCTCGAGCGCAATCGCCCAGGCGAGATTGTCATCGGAGGCCGGCAGCAGTTCGTAATAGTTGGTCCGGTCGAGCCATGTCGTGCCATTGAAGCGGGCGCCGCGCTCCTTGAATTCCTGCGGGATATTGTCGTGCGTCGGCGTGCCCTTGAACATCAGGTGCTCGAGCAGGTGGGCCATGCCGGTCTCGCCGTAGTTCTCGTGGCGCGAGCCGACCAGATAGGTGACGTTGACCGTCAGGGTTGGCTTCGAGGCATCGGCAAACAGCAACACATGCAGACCGTTGTCGAGCCGGTATTCGGCAATGCCCTCGACCTCCGTGACGAACGTGACGCCTGCTGGCAGCGGCGCCACGTCGGCGAACGCCGGGGCGCATGACGCGAGGAGCAGCAGCAAGGGCAGACGCAGGACAAGGCGACATAGGTTGTGCAGGCGCATGGGATGTCCGATCAATCCGGGTAGTGGGCGAGCGCGAATACTAGCACCATGTCATGGCCGTGATTGCGGCCGCCGACGTCTAGGCGCCTGACATTGTTGCCGGCGGGTGACCGATTACGGCTCTTGCGGTTCGGGCAGCGCGATCTTGTTTTCGGTGCTGAACTGATAGTCGCGGAAGATGTGCTCGGCCGTCAGCACCTGGTAACTGCCGTCGGCCAATCGATGCGTGGTGTCCTTGAGCCGGTAGGTGTAGTGACCGCAAGTCCAGCATTCAAAGTTGCGCATGTGCGTGCATAGGCAGGTCTTGTCCCACACCTTGACCTTGCGCGCTTCGGGCTGTGCCGCCACCGCGCGGTTGTAGGCCTCGATGTACTGGCAGTTGCCCTTGGCGTCGAGCAGGTAGCCGTAGGCCTCGCAGTTGGGGCGGATGCCGTCGCCAATCGCCGGGCAGTTCTTCAGCATGCGCATCGGATAGCCGGTTGGCGAAATCATGTTGACCTCGATGTTGTCTTCATCGGTCTTGAAGTATTCCTGCTGAACCCCGGCGGGCAGGCCGCATTCGCGGGCGGCGGTGAAGCGCGTCGCAACCTGAACGGCTGCCGCACCGGCTTCCAGGAAACGGACCGCATCAGTGCCGGTGAACACGCCGCCGGCGGGGATCAAGGGAATATCGAGTTGTTCGGCCTTTAGCCAGTCACGAATCTCGGCGACGATGGTCGCCAGATCGAAATTGGCCCAATCCATGCCGAAGCCGAGATGGCCGCCGGCCAGCGGGCCTTCGATCACGACATAGTCGGGCAGGCGATTGCTGCGCAAATTCTTGCGCAGGAATATCTGCAGCGCGCGCAGCGATGAGACGATGATGCCGAGTTTGGCATCGCGAAAGCGCGGGTGGTCTTCGATCAGTGCGAACGAACCCAGGTGGAGACCGGCCGCCAGAGTGATGCCGTCGATGCCGCCGTCGAGGGCAGAGCGCAGGCGCACCGCCAGCGTTTCCCGCGGCGCGTTCATGGTCAGCTTCTCCATGCAGTTGATGAACACCAGGCCATCGCCGTGCTTGGCGGTCATGGTCGCGTCGACATGGCGCCTGGTGGCCTCCGCGAGCAGGTTAAGATCGAACTGGACCACTGCCTTGTTCGACTCGGCGACGTTGAATTTGTATTGCTTCAGCTTGTCCTTGACGTACCTGGTGTCAAAGCGACGATCCGACACCGTCGGTACCATGGCATCGGAAATATGGCCGATGCCGCCAAGGCGGGCGGCCACCAGCGACAGTTCCGCCGTAGAGATATCCACGCCCATGCCGCCGATCATCAGCGGCACCAACTCGTGCTTGCCCAAGTGCAAGCGAAAGTCGTCGACCTTCTTCATTGCATCGCCTTCCGGTTCTTGTACCCCGGCATTATGGTACTTTGCCGTGCCGCGGGATAGGCATGCCGACGCCAGGCAATGCCGGCACCAGCGAACAGTTGGCTGGCGGAGATTGACACTGACTGCGCGGCTCGCCGATACTGGGGGCGGCTTTCCCCCCCCGGCTGGACTGCGAACGTGACCAATAACCGCGACGACTGGCAACGGCAGATGGCGATGCTCGCCGTCGAGAATATTAACGAGAGCGTTTACTGGCTCGACATCGATGGGCGCATTCTTTACGTCAATCCAGCGGCAGAACGCGAACTCGGCTATTCGGCGGCAGAACTGCAAGAGATGCATGTCGCCAATATCGATCCGAACGTGCCGCAGGAAGTATGGGGCAAGGACGGCGCCATCGCAGGCATGCTGGCGTCCGGCGGTCTGCGCAATTTGGCGAGCCAGCACCGGCACCGCGATGGCCATTTGATACCGGTTGAGGTCAATTCAAGTGCCTTCTACTACGATGGCGTCCAATATTCGATGGCAATCTGCCGCGACATCACCGAGCGTTTGGCCGCCGAAGAGGCGCTGCGCCGGGAAAAGGCCGAACAGGCCGAGTTGATTGACAAGCTGGAAGACGCACAGAGCCAGCTCCTGCAATCGGAAAAGCTCGCTGCCATCGGCCAGCTGGCGGCGGGTGTCGCCCACGAGATCAACAATCCGATGGGCTTCATTCGTTCCAATCTGGCGACGCTGCACAGCTACGCCGAGAAACTGCTTGACGTCGTCAAGGCCTACGAAGAGGCTGAGGCGCTACTGGTGGCGCCTGCTGCCGTCCGCCAGCGCATCGACCAGGCGAAGCGCGACGCCGATCTGGCCTTTCTCGGTGACGACATCAAGCACTTGATTGCGGAATCCATAGAGGGCGCCGAGCGTGTGCGCAGGATCGTCACGGATTTGCGCGACTTTTCCCGGGTTGGCGATAGCGAGTGGCTGCGGGTCGATATTCACGCCTGCCTTGATAGCACGATCAACATGGTCTGGAACGAGATCAAGTACAAGGCCGAACTGGTTCGCGACTATGGCGACTTGCCGGAAATTGAATGCATTCCTTCGCGCTTGAATCAGGTCTTCATGAACCTGCTGGTCAATGCGGCGCAGGCGATTGCCGAGCATGGCCGAATCACGATCGCGACGCGGCGCTGCGGCGACAAGGTGGAAATCGTCGTCACCGATACCGGCCAGGGTATTGCGCTTGCCGTGCTGCCGAAGATCTTCGATCCGTTCTTCACNNTTCTTCACCACCAAGCCGGTGGGCAAGGGTACCGGCCTTGGCCTGTCGGTTTCCTATAGCATCGTCAAGAACCACGGCGGCGAAATCGAGGTGGTCAGTCAACCCGGAGAGGGCAGCCGGTTCAGGCTTTTGCTGCCGATCGACCGCGCCGGGGCGGGCGGGTAACCGTCGTCTCGAGTGCGCGC
>PMIF01000218.1:0-1532 GCA_003157035.1 Rhodocyclaceae bacterium | reverse complement strand
GTAGCGTTCCGGGTGCAGGCCGACCGGCGAATGCACGCTGCAGGCAAAGCGATGGAAATAGCCCGACTGGATACAGCCCGCGGTGAATAGCTGGCGCACATATTCCAGAGCGTCCACCGTATCCTGCACTGTCTGCGTTGGAAAGCCGTACATCAGATAGGCGTGCACCAGGATGCCGGCGTTGCTGAAAGCGTGCGTCACGCGCGCCACTTGGGCGACCGAGACGCCCTTCTGCATCAGCGTCAACAACCGGTCCGAGGCGACCTCGAGGCCGCCCGAGACGGCGATGCAACCGCTGTCGGCGAGCTTGGCGCAGAGATCTGCTGTGAAGGATTTCTCGAAGCGGATGTTGGTCCACCAGGAGATGGCGCGATGGCGTCGCTGTAACTCATCGGCGAGTGCGGCGAGCGCCTTCGGCGGCGCGGCCTCGTCGACGAAATGAAAGCCCGTCTGACCTGTCTCGGCGATCACGGCGTCGATTCGATCGACCAGTGTTGCGGCAGGGAGGCAATCGAAACGCGCGATGTAGTCGAGGCCGGTATCGCAGAAACTGCATTTCTTCCAGTAGCAGCCATGCGCGACCGTCAGCTTGTTCCAGCCCTTCTCCGACCAGAGTCCATGCATGGGATTGAGCATGTCGAGCAGCGACAGGTAGCGATCCAGCGGCAGGCCGTCCCAGGTTGGTGTGCCGATTTCACCGAACGGAATGTCTGCCTCGCCGCAATCGATGAAGCGCACCTCGCCGGCAAGGCGAATGAACGTGCGCACCAGCCGGTCGCGCGGACGTTTGTCGGCCAAGTGTTCGATGAGCGCCAGCAGCGGCTGTTCGCCGTCATCGAGGCAGACGAAATCGAAGAAATCGAAGACGCGCGGCTCGGCGAGTTGGCGCAACTCGGTATTCACATAGCCGCCGCCGAGCACAATGCGCGTCTCAGGAGTCATGCGCCGGATCGTTTGGGCGATGCGAAAGGCCCCGTAGACCGCGCCGGGGAAAGGCACGGAAACCAACACCAAGTCGGGCTGGTGCTGTTCCATGACTGCGAGGGTCAACTCATGCAGTGTGCGGTCGACGAGGTTGGGCGAAGTAGCAAGCGCTTTGGCCAGCGGCTCGAAACTGGCCTGGCTGAGCGCCAGTGCTTCGGCGTAGCGGACGAATTCGAAGCGTGGATCGACGGCTTCGCGCAAGACGTCGGCGATGTCGTCAAGGTAGAGCGTTGCCAGATGGCGGGCGCGATCCTGCACGCCGAGGGCGCCGAATGCCCAGGCCAGCGGGTCGCCGCCGTCCGGATCGATATAGACGTCGAGCGCCGCAAAACGCGGCCCCTCGGGCAGGAAGCTGCGGCCAGCGATCCGATGGGCGAGGCTTGGGTCGTGGCCCTGGAGAAAACCGATGGCGCCGCTGACAGTGGCCAGGTAGTCTTGGCAACGTTCCTGAAACGCGCGCGCCAGCGGCCCTCGCTGCTGCTTCGGCAGTGCCGCGATGGCAGCGAAGAGTTGCCGCAGTCCGACCGGCGAAAACAGCCGCAGCACCA
>PMIF01000224.1 GCA_003157035.1 Rhodocyclaceae bacterium | reverse complement strand
TTTTCGACGAAGAAGTCGACTGGACTGGCGTAGCCACGGGCACGGCGGGAAATCTCGTCGCGCAGGCTATCTTTCATGTCGGCAAACTCCAGGATCGCCTTGGGGTGCACGCCGATCATGTTGTTAATGACAAACTCGACCCGCGCCAGGCCGACGCCGGCATTGGGTGTCTGGGAAAATTCGAACGCGAGTTCAGGATTACCCACGTTCATCATGATCTTGAGTGGCAGCTCGGGCAGCTTGCCCACGTCCTGAGTCGTCACTTCGAAGTCCATGGCGTCGCGGTAGACGTGCCCGGTGTCGCCTTCGGCGCAACTGACCGTAACCGTTTCGCCTTCGCTCAGCACTGCGGTCGCATCGCCGCAACCGACGATTGCCGGGATGCCCAATTCGCGCGCGATGATGGCCGCGTGGCAGGTGCGGCCACCACGATTGGTGACAATGGCCGCCGCCCGTTTCATCACCGGCTCCCAGTTGGGATCGGTCATGTCGGCAACCAGCACGTCGCCTGGCTGGACGCGGTTCATTTCGGCTGGATCGTTGACGATGCGGACGCGACCGACGCCGATCTTCTGACCGATGGCGCGGCCGGAAGCGAGCACTTTGCCATATTGCTTGAGCCGGTACTTCTCCACCCTGCCGCCGGACTGTGATTTGACGGTCTCCGGGCGCGCTTGCAGGATGTATAGCTTGCCATCACCACCGTCCCTGCCCCATTCGATGTCCATCGGCCGGCCATAGTGCTTTTCGATGATCATCGCGTAGCGGGCCAGTTCCAGCACGTCAGCGTCGGTGAGAGAGAAGCAATTGCGGTCCAACTCCGGCACGTCGATGGTCCGCGTGCTCTTGCCGGCCTCGTTCTGGTCGGCAAACACCATCTTGATCAACTTGGAACCCAGATTGCGGCGGACTACGGCAGGTTTGCCGAGCGCCAGAGTCGGCTTGTGCACGTAGAACTCGTCCGGATTCACAGCCCCCTGCACTACCGTCTCGCCCAGGCCATAGGAGGCGGTGATGAACACCACATCGTTGAAGCCAGACTCGGTATCCATGGTGAACATGACGCCGGCGGCACCGGTGTCGGAGCGAACCATGCGCTGAACGCCCGCCGACAAGGCGACGTCGGCATGGGCGAAACCCTTGTGTACGCGGTAGGCGATTGCTCTGTCGTTGTAGAGCGAGGCAAAAACTTCCTTGATCGCGTGCAGGATGTTTTCGTAGCCGTGAATGTTGAGGAAGGTCTCCTGCTGCCCGGCAAAGGAAGCGTCCGGAAGGTCCTCCGCGGTCGCCGAGGAGCGCACGGCGAACGTGGCGCTGGCGCCGCTGGAGGCGATCAACTGCTCGTAGTAGGTCTTGATCTCCGTTTCCAGCGCCGGCGGGAACGGGGTGTCGACCACCCACTGGCGGATCTGCGCGCCGATCCGCAACAACGCTTCGACGTCGTCGACATCGAGCCGGTCCAAGGCGGCATTGATCCGCTCGGCCAAACCCTGGTGGGCGAGGAATTCGCGGTAAGCGGCGGCCGTGGTGGCGAATCCGCCCGGCACCCGAACACCGGAGGCGGCCAGCTGGCTGATCATTTCGCCGAGAGAAGCATTCTTCCCGCCCACGTCCCCGACATCGGTCATGCGCAGGTGGTCGAATGCAATTACGTGCCGCGTCATGTCACACTCCCCTATTGAATTTGTAAGAGCTGCAAAGGTCGGCTATTTTATCGACTTTGCTGCACCGCACACGCCCCATGCGAACCGTTTTCTTTATTTCCGACGGCACTGGCATTACGGCCGAAACCGTAGGCCACAGCCTGCTTTCCCAGTTCGAAGGCATTGACTACCGGCAGGAACGGATACCCTTTGTCGATACTGGTGAAAAGGCTCGTGATTGTCGGCGCAGAATCGACGAGGCGAAAGCTCGTGACGGCGTGCGGCCGGTCGTCGTCTCCACCCTGGTCGATCCCCACGTGGCCGGGCCGATTCGCCAAGCGGACGCCCTGCATCTCGATTTCATCGCCGCCTTCATTTCGCCGCTGGAAGCGGAACTTGGCGTCAAGTCATCGCGGGCCATCGGCCGCGGTCACCTGGGCGCGACGAGCAAGGATTATGCTGCTCGAATAGAGGCGATCAATTTCACCATGGCGCACGACGATGGCGTCTCCAGTGCCGAACTGGATAAGGCGGATGTGATTCTGGTAGGCGTCTCACGCTGCGGCAAGACCCCTACCAGCCTGTATCTCGCCCTGCAGTTCGGCGTCAAGGCTGCCAACTATCCGCTGATACCGGAAGACTTCGAGCGTGGTGAGCTGCCGGGAACGCTCGACGCTTATCGGAGCAAGCTCTTTGGCCTGACTATCGGCGCTGAACGTCTGGCGCAGATTCGTCAGGAACGACGTCCTGACAGTCAGTATGCTTCGCCAGCCAACTGCCGCTGGGAAATTGAGCAGGCGGAGAAAATGATGCGTCGCGAACATGTGCGCTGGCTGAGTTCAACAACCAAGTCGATTGAGGAGATCGCTGCGACGCTGATGCAAACCATCAAGCTCAATCGTCACAGCTATTAGGCTGTCTGTGGCCGATCGAGGTCAGTCGGTACCTTGCAATCGTTCTTGCAGTTCGCCGTCGCTCGGCAACGATAGGCCGAGCGATCGTGCCACCGCGCGGTTGACGCCGACCGTAAAGTAACGGGGCGACTGGAGAGCGGCGGCCGGATGTCCCTCCAGGAGTTGCTGCAGCGACTCGATAATTTGTTCCGAGACCTGCTTTGGTGTCGAATAGAGACTGATTGTGGCACCGGCGTTTACGTAAGCTTCGGAATAGGCGACAACCGGAATCCCTGCGCGATAGGTGGTGAGTAGCAGCGGCTGCACCGTGCCACGGTTGTGCACGAGGGGGTCGGGTAGTGCCAGCAGTACCCGCGTGCGAGGCAATAACCGATCAAGCGTCGGCACGATCGATTCCCCAGAATTGACCGTCTCGGCGACCAGGACCAGTCCCCTATCCTGGAACTTGCGCTCCAGTGTGCGAATGCTCCGCTGGAGCGTGGGTCCGGCGAGGAGTCCAACCAGGGAACGATCGGCAAATGCTAGCCGGATGAGAGCACTCCAGCGCTCGACAGGCTGATCGAGCATGATTACCGTGCTCCGCTCGGCCGGTGGCAGCGGCGATTCTTCCATCGCCGCCCGGGTGACCAACGCCCCGACCGTTGGTCTGCCGAGCAGACGAGTGGCCTGTACGGCGGTGAATCCGAGAGCAACTGTTGCCGCTCCCTCCTCGCGGCGAAGGTCCGCCGGTAGTTGATCACCCACCACAATCTCCGCGCTCGACCAGCCGAGCCGGGACACCTCGTGGCCAAGCATGTCGGCGACCTGGCGAGCAACCGGACTATCGTCGCGAACGACGACGATACGGGGGGCAGCGCTAGCACTGGTGCTGGCCCATATCGCCAGCACCAGCGTGAGCCAGATCAGCCGCTGAAGCATCTGCTTGGCAACGCCTACGACGATGCCTGCCGCTCAGTATTCATACCTGAGCTGCAACCAGGCCAGGCGCCGGGCGACGAGATAGTCGAAAAAATCCGGATAGTGACGATCGGTAATGTTTTGTGCGATCGCCGCCAACTCGGTGCGGTGACCGTCCCAGAGGAAGGTACGGGCCAGCCGCAGGTCGAAGCGCTCACTGGCAGGCAAGGGATCGCCGCCACTCAGCCAACGCATGGGACCAACGAAATAGTAGCCGACACTCACGGCAAAGTCGGCTGGCAACTGCTGACGCAACAACACGCTGGCCGTACGGTCCGGTACGGTGGCGGAGTAATTCGCATCGAGATTCGAGGAACGGATCCGGGTGTGGGTTGCCGCCACGTTCACCTGCCCGCCGGCCCATGGTGACCAATTCAGACTACCTTCGATACCTTGAACATGGGCATCGTCCCGGTTGCGGAAGTCCCAACTGTCGTTCTTGAGCCCGGTGAACGTCGGTACGCTGATCGGAAAAGTGTAGATGAGGCCAGTGATGCGATTGTGAAAATAGCGCAGTTCGCCGTCAAGGTGGAGCGCAGGAAGATGTGCCTGGTAGGCGATGTCGGCGGAGAAGATCTTCTCGCTGACCAGGCCCCCGCTGGCCATGGCAAACTGACGGTACACCGTCTGTTGGATCATGGTCTTGTAGGGTTCGGGCAGGGATGCGAGTTTTTCGGGCGGAATTGCCGCCACGGCTTCGCGCAACGCATCAGGCACAGCATAGCCATGTTGGGTGGACTCCTCGTACGGGGTCGGGTTGCGCTGTGCGTGCGAAACGCTGAAGCGCAGGCTATGTCCCGGAGCGAGTGTAGCGATGGCGGCGACCCTTGGTGACAGGCCAGAGTCGCCCAGCGACGGATGTTCGTAAGTGGCTCCGGCATGCAACAGTAGCCGCTCCGACAAGCGATATTCGGCATTGGCGAAAAGCCGCCATAGGTTGTTTCTCAGCCAGCCTGGGTTGTCGAACAAGCCAGGGCTACGCACAGCATCTTGCCGCCACTGGCCCCCGCCCAACCAACGTAATGCCGATGTCGAGCCTGCTGTCCACTGCGTTTCGAACTCGTCGCGGGTCGCCTCAACCTTGTAGGCCATGTCCACCGGCAGGTCCATGGCTGGCAGTATTCCCGGTATGCCCGGCATGCGCGTCAGGTAGTGCTGGTCCTCGGTGAGGTGCCTTTGAGCGTGGTTCAACTGTAGCCAGAATTCGCTGCCGGCGTCAGTGGTTCGCGTCCAGCGCAGGTTGCCGTGATAATTCTCAAAGGTCTGTGGCCTGACGAAATTCTCGTCGATCTGCCCGCTGCCGTTGCTCGCTGCCACACTTGCCGCCACTTCCTCGGTGGAATCAAGGCGCAGGTTGGCGCGCAGGTTCATGAAGCCGGTGCGGCTGTTGTCGCTCACTGCGTCAAAGCCGTTGTCCGCGCGCTGGCCGACGGAAATCCGATAGAGCAAATTGCCGTCGCCACCGGAATGGCGGGCATTCCAATCGGCGATGCCGTCGCGGCCGGCATTCAGGGTCAGCCCAGTCTCGTGGCCGACCGCTTCGCGGGTAATGATGTTGATCATGGCGAGGAAGGCATTGGCACCAAAACTGGCGCCATTTGGGCCGCGAACGATCTCAATACGCTCGATGTCGTCAATGGCGATCGGCAATTCACGCCAATCGACACCGCCGTAGACCGGGCTATAGATCGAAACGCCGTCGATCATCACCTGCAGCCGGCGAACATAGCCGTCGGCAAGGCCTTGGTAGGAGACGGAAGGCTCGTGACCGTTACGATAGCCGACGACGAAGCCCGGAACCAGGCGGAACAACTCTTGTACCTGGCGCGCACCAGAAGCACGGATCGTTTCCCGGTCGATGACCGTGACTGCAGCCGGCGCATCGGCGACCGGCTGAACCAGGCGTGACGCCGAGAGCACTACCGGCAATTCATCGAAGAAGGGTTCCGCCGGCGACCCGGCGGCGAAGGTGATCCGGGCTGTGGCCAAGGCGACTAGCACGAGGATTGGTTTCTTGCTCACTATTTCTCTTCTCCCTGAAATGACTTCTGTCGAACTTGCTCAAATAGGCAGATCGCTGCTGCCGCCGCTACATTCAACGATTCGCTGGGAGCGTGGAGCGGAATGGTGACGGCCTGCGTCGCCAGCCCGCTCAGCGTCGGCGATACACCTTGCCCTTCGTTGCCGAAAAGCCAGGCGATGTTTGCGCGCAGGTCGAGTTGATAGAGCGCCCGGCCGCCATGAGCAACGGTAACGATGGACATGCCCTTATAGCTCGTCAGCAGACTCGCAAGATCCTGCTGCTCGCTGATGCGCAGGCCAAAGTGCGCCCCCTGGGCCGCCCTCAACACGCGGGGCGTCCAGGCCCCGGCGCAGCCCGGACTTAGAATCATGTCGCGGATGCCGGCAGCCAAGGCAGTACGAAAGATGGCGCCGACATTGCCGGGATCCTGTACGGCGTCGAGGAGGACGCACGAAGCCTGAACGGGAGCCGGGGCGCACGACGGAATATCGATCACCGCCAACAGGCCAACGGGCACCACGGTGCCGCTCAACTGCCGGAATAGCGCGTCGGCTACGGCCAGCGTTTCCGTCGCGCACTGCTCGATCAACGTCGTGATCTCGGCATTGCCCAGCCCCGATTGGCTTACCAGCAGAGTCCTTGGCGAGCCGATGGCAGCAAGGTAAGCCGAGATCAAATGCGGCCCATCGATGAGCGTCAGGCCTTGCTGGTAGATTTCACGAGCGTTTGTCGCCAACAAACGCAGGTTCTTCAATCGCGGATTGTCCCGGGAAGTAATGGTCGTAGCCATGGTCCGGCGCTTGCTCCCTTTCCTCAAGTGCGCATTATGCGGGCACCATTGGCTGGACGGAAGGGCAATTCGATGGGCTAGACGGCGTCCAGAAGCCGCCGAACCGGAGCGAAGCTGCGTCGATGGATGGGACTCGGGCCGCTGCGGCTGAGCGCTTCCAGATGCGCTGCTGTACCGTAGCCCTTGTGACGATCAAAGCCGTACTGGGGATACGCCTCATGCATGATCAGCATTTCGGCATCGCGCGCCGTCTTGGCCAATATCGAGGCGGCGGAGATTTCGGCAACGCTGGCATCACCACCGACAATTGCCTTGGTCGGGAAAGCCGTCTGCGGACAGCGGTTGCCATCGACCCAAACCTCGAGCGGCCGAATCGACAAGGCCGCCACGGCTCTGGCCATGGCCAGCATGGTTGCTTCGAGGATATTCAGGCGGTCAATTTCTTCCACGGTCGCCGTGGCGATCGCCCATGATAATGCGCGCTCACGGATCTCGAGGGCAAGACGCT
>PMIF01000134.1 GCA_003157035.1 Rhodocyclaceae bacterium | reverse complement strand
GTCGGCGCCGCGCTCGAACGCCTTCATGATGAACATCGGGTCGATGCGGCCGGTGCAGGGCAGGCGGATGATGCGCACGTTGGAGGCCATGTGCAGCCGGCTGGTGCCGGCCAGGTCGGCGCCGGTGTACGTGCACCAGTTGCACACGAAGGCTGTGATGCGCGGCTCAAAGCCGGCGTCGGTCTTTGGTTCGTCCATCTCTCTGGTCGCCGGCCGGATCATTCGCAGAACGACAGGGCGTTGATCTCGGAGAACACCTGCTGGTCGGTGAAGGTCGCCAGCTCCACGCTCTTGCTCAGGCAGACGGCCTCGCAGGTGCCGCAACCCTGGCAGACCCCCGGGTTCACGTAGGCGACGTTGCGCTCTATGTGCTCGTCGACCATACAGATGTGCTTCTGTTCGATGGCGCCGTACGGGCAGACGTGCTGGCAGCTCATGCAACCGATGCACGTCTGCTCGTTGACCACGGCCACCGCCGGCTCGCGCTCCAGCTCGTCCTTGGAGAACATGCTGAGCACTTTGGCGGCGGTGGCGCTGGCCATGGCCACCGACTCGGGGATGTCGCGCGGCGCCTGGCAGGCGCCGGCCACGAACACGCCCGCGGTGGTGGTCTCCACGGGGCGCAGCTTGGGGTGCGCCTCGTTGATGAAGCCGTGCTCGTCGTAGCTGATGGAGAGCTTGTGCGCCAGCTCCTGCACGCCGGGCTGCGGCCGTATGGCGGTGGCCAGCACCACCATGTCGGCGCTGATGGCCACCTGCTCGCCGGCCAGCGTGTCGTAGCCGATGACTTTGACCACGTCGCCGTCCCGGTAGATCTTGGACACGCGGCCGCGGATGTAGTTGGCGCCGTCCTCTTCGATGGCGCGCCGCGTGAACTCGTCGTATCCCTTGCCGGCGGCGCGGATGTCCATATAGAAAGACACCGCGCGTCCGTCGTGCACCTTGTGCTTGTAGAGCATGGCGTGCTTGGCGTTGTACATGCAGCAGATCTTGGAGCAGTACTTCATGCCCTTCTCGGGGTCGCGCGAGCCGACGCAGTGCACGAAGACCACCGTCTTGGGGACCTTGCCGTCGCTCGGCCGCACGATCTCGCCGCTGGTGGGACCGGAGGCCGACGCCAGACGCTCGAACTGCATGCCGTCGATCACGTCCGGCACCTCGCCGTAGCCGTACTCGCCGTAGCCCTTTAGGCCGGCTGGCTGCTCGCGCCCGATCGAATACAGCTGAAAGCCGGTGGCGACCACGATGGCGCCGATCTTCTCGTCGACGAACGTGTCTTCCTGGTCGTAGTCGATGGCGCCCTTCAGGCAGGTCTCCTTGCACTTGCCGCAGGCGTCTTTGGCCAGGCCCTTGCGGCGGCCCTTGAAGAGCGAGCAGTTCTGCCTGTCGAGCACCGGTATGTTGGGCACCGCCTGCGGGAAGGGCACGAAGATCGCGCTGCGCTTGCTCAGCCCGGCGTCGAACTCGCTCGGTATGCGCCGCGTGGGGCAGACCTGCTGACAGTCGCCACAACCGTTGCAGATCGATTCGTCGACAGAGCGCGCCTTGCGGCGGATCTTGACGGTGAAGTTGCCGATGTAACCCTCCACACTCTCGATCTCGCTCCATGTGTAAAGTGTGATGTTAGGGTGCTGATAGGCCTCCACCATGCGCGGCGTGAGGATGCACTGGGAGCAGTCCAGCGTGGGGAAGGTCTCCGAGAGCTGGCTCATGTGGCCGCCGATGGACGGGTCCTTCTCCACCAGGATCACTTCGCAGCCGCCGTCGGCGATGTCCAGGGCCGCCTGGATGCCGGCGATGCCGCCGCCGATGACCAGCACGCGTCGGGTCACTGGCACGCCGATCGGCTCCAGGGCTACGTTCCGCTGTGCCCGACGGATCGCCGAGCGCGTGATGCGGATCGCCTTCTCGGTGGCCTGGTCGCGATCGCGGTGCACCCAGGCGCACTGCTCACGGATATTGGCGATTTCGCACTGGAAGCCATTCAAGCCGCCCTGCTCCGACGCATCGCGGAATGTCTTCTCGTGCAGAGTTGGCGAGCAGCAGGAGATGACGACGCTGTCCAGCTTGTTGTCCTTGACGGCATTGATGACCGCGTTTTGTCCCGGGTCTGAGCACATGTACACATAGTCGCGGGCGACGACGACGCCATCGTCCTTGCCCAGTTCAGCGGCAACTTTCTTCACGTCCACCGTCGCGGCAATATTGTTGCCGCAGTGGCAGACGAAAACGCCGGTGCGTTTCGCGCTCATTTCATCGCTATCCGCAGCGAGCGATCAAGGCCGGCTGAAGTCATTGCAGAGTCCCGGTGACCAGCGGCTTCCGCTTCAGCATCTCGACGCCGTAGTCGTAGCCTTTGTCGAAAGCCTGGATGTTGACCTTGAGGAAACGATCGGGAACCAGGCCGGGCAGCGCCTTCTTCATCGCCTCCGCCGAAGCGACGCCAGTGATGGCCGAGAAGAAACCGAGCACCACCAGGTTGGCGAACAAGCGATTGCCGAGCTCTTCGGCAAAGCGGGTTACCGGCGCCGGATAGACCTGGACGCGGCCGCTGTCCGGCTTGGCCTTGACCAACTCTTCCTCGAGAATCAGGATGCCGCCGTCACGCAGCTTCGGCTCGTAGGTGTCGTANNGACACCACCAACTGCGAACTACAGGCGCCACCGCGCGCCTCCGGCCCGAAACTCTGGGTCATGGTGGCAAACTTGTCGTCGTACATCGCTACGGCCTTGCCGGTGATCAAGGCACAGCGGACGATACCCTGGCCGCCGAATCCGGAGAATCTGACTTCCCACATTATTCGCCTCCTTCAGGTAAGTCCTCGGCCAGCATGCGTTCCGCTTCAAGCGCACGGGCTTCGGCATCGCGTTTGGCTTCCACCTCGCGCTCGGGCTGGGTCTTGCCATACAACTGGTAGTCGTCGCCGATGACGTTCGCGTAGCGCTCATTCACCGCCTCGAGATAAGTCGGCTTCTCACGCTGGACGAACTTGCCAACGACGATCTTGCCCTGGAAGTCGATATCCACCGTGCGCGTGTCGGCGCCATGGCGGATTTCGGCGTCGCCCTGGTAGTACTCGAGGGCATTGAGGCCATCGCCAAGGCGATTGCGCCGGGCGTAGAGCGTGGTACAGGGGGCGATGACCTCGATGAAGGAAAAACCCTTGTGGTTCATCGCCTCGCGGATGGCCTGGGTGACATTGCGTGCGTGCAGCGAGGTCCAGCGGGCAACATAGGTGGCGCCGGCGGCATCGGCCAGGAAGGGCAGACTGAACGGGTACTCGTAGTTGCCGTAGGGCGTCGTCGACGCCTGTGCGGACTGCGGCGTGGTCGGCGTCACCTGACCGCCGGTCATGCCGTAGGTAAAGTTGTTGACGCAGATCACCACCATGTCCATGTTGCGCCGGGCGGCATGAATGAAGTGGTTGCCGCCAATGCCGAACAGGTCGCCATCGCCACTGACGACGACGACCTTGAGGTCCGGATTGGCCAGTTTCAGACCGGTGGCAAAGGGAATGGCGCGGCCGTGGGTAGTGTGGAAGGAATCGAGCTTGACGTAACCCGCGACGCGGCCGGTGCAGCCGATGCCGGAGACTACTGCCAGCTTGTCCATGTCAATGCCGCTCTTCTTCACCGCCTCGGCAAAGGCGTTGACCACCGAACCAATACCGCAACCGGGACACCAGATGTGCGGCATGCGTTCCATGCGCAGGAACTCAGCCATCGGGCTGTCGGAACGGAACTCGGCGTCGCTTGTGGCATAAGTCATTTGGCTCCCTCCTTGATCGCCGCCAGGATGACGTCGGGGTCATGTACCGCGCCGCCGCAGTGATTGACGCTGATCACCTTGCACTTGCCCGCCGCTGCCCGCTCGACCTCGAGCACCATTTGCCCGTAGTTGATTTCCGGCACGACGATGGCCTTGACCTTGCCCGCAAGCTCCTTGATGCGCTTCTCGGCGAATGGCCAGATGGTGATCAGGCGCAGCGAGCCGACCTTGATGCCGGCCGTCTGCGCATCCCTGACCGCCTTGGAAACGATGCGCGAAGTGATGCCATAGGAGACCACCACCACCTCAGCGCCCTCGACATCCTTCTCTTCGAGCCGGATGATCTTGTCGGCGTTGGAGTCGATCTTCTCGATCAGGTGGGTCACCACCTTCTTGTTCTGCTCCTCCGTCAGCGCCGGGTAGCCACGCTCGTCGTGGGTGAGGCCGGTGACGTGAAAGCGGTAACCGTCGCCGGCCTTGACCATGGGCGAGGCCTGCTTGCCGGTGAACTCGTAGGGCCGGTAATCGCTCTTCGGTCCCTGATACCAGTTGCGCGGCACGACGCCGATTTCCTCAGCTGGCGGAATGGTCACCTTCTCGTGCATGTGACCAACGGTCTCGTCGGTCATGATGAAGGTCGGCACGCGATAAGTCTCGGAAAGATTGAAGGCCTCCACCGCAAGATCGAAACACTCCTGCGGCGAATCCGGACAGAGGGCGATGATCCGGTAGTCGCCGTGAGAGCCCCAGCGCGCCTGCATCATGTCCTGCTGCGCCACCAGGGTCGGCAGCCCGGTCGACGGGCCGCCGCGCTGGACGTTGGCGATCACCAGCGGTGTTTCCGTCATGCAGGCGAGGCCGATGTTTTCCATCATCAGCGAGAAGCCGGGGCCGGAAGTGACGGTCATCACCTTCTGGCCACCCCAGGCACCGCCGATCAGCGCTGCGATCGAGGCGATTTCGTCTTCCATCNNCCGGCGGCAAGGGCTCCTTCTGCCAGGGCGTGGTCGCCGTCCATAAAGTGATGCCCCGAAAGGACGCCTTTCGGATCGGCGGCGGTCTTACGCATTGTCGTTCTCCTTGTTGTCTTCCACTTTCCGCACGTAGATTGCGAACTCCGGACAGATCGTCTGGCAGAACTCGCAATTCCGGCAGTCATCCGGCGACGTGACGATGGGAGGGTGATAGCCCTTGGCGTTG
>PMIF01000234.1 GCA_003157035.1 Rhodocyclaceae bacterium | reverse complement strand
GCGCGTATCGGTGGCGGCGTTGGCGAGAATCTCGTCGTTGACGATCTCCTCGACCTCGCGGATTTCCTCGGCGCTCATCGGCGCGCTGTGCGCGAAGTCGAAACGTGTCTTGTCGGCATCGACTTGCGATCCTTTCTGCTGCACGTGCTGGCCGAGCACTTGGCGCAAAGCCTTGTGCATCAAGTGCGTCACCGAGTGGTTGCGCGCCGTCGCCGCGCGGGCCGCGACATCGACGCGGGCCGCAACGGTCTGGCCGACCGCCAGCTTGCCGGTCTTGACGATGCCATGATGACCGAATACCGCCGCCTGGATCTTCTGCGTCTCCTCGACGGCGAACAGGCCGGTGCCCTTGATCTCGCCGCGATCGCCGACCTGACCGCCGGACTCGGCATAGAACGGCGTCTGGTCGAGCACGACGACACCGAGGTCGCCTTCGTTCAATTCATCCACTGGCGTGCCGTCCTGGTACAGAGCGAGGATCTTCGCCGCCGTCTCGAACTTCTCGTAACCGTGGAAGGTACTGGCAGGGCCTGCGTAGTCCAGCGCCGCGGCCATCTTGAATTTGCCTGCCGCGCGCGCTTGTTCCTTCTGCCGCGCCATGGCGGCATCGAAGGCAGCGGCATCGACGGTGACGCCGCGCTCACGGCAGATATCGGCAGTGAGATCGAGCGGAAAGCCGAAGGTATCGTGCAGCTTGAAGGCAACGTTGCCATTGAGCACGCTGAAGTCGCGGCGTGACATCTCAGCGAGTTCCCCCTCCAGAATCGCCATACCGTTCTCGATGGTGGCGAAGAAGCGATCCTCTTCCTGCTTCAGCACGTCGATGAGGCGCCGTTCGTTGGCGGCGAGTTCCGGATAGGCGGCACCCATTTCCACGACCAGGTCCGGCACCATCTTGTGGAAAAAGGCAGCTCGCGCACCGAGCTTGTAACCGTGGCGAATGGCGCGGCGGATGATGCGCCGGAGCACATAGCCGCGCCCCTCGTTGCCGGGAATGACGCCATCGGCGAGCAGAAATGCGCAGGCGCGGATATGGTCGGCCAGCACCTTGAGCGAGGGCGAATCCATGTCCGCAGCCGATGTCTCACGCGCTGCGGCCTTGATCAGGTTCTGGAACAGGTCGATTTCGTAGTTGCTATGCGCGTGCTGCAATACCGCCGAGACGCGCTCGAGGCCCATGCCGGTGTCGACCGAGGGCTTGGGCAGCGGGTGCATGACGCCCGCCTCGTCGCGGTTGAACTGCATGAAGACGTTGTTCCAAATTTCGATGTAGCGGTCGCCGTCTTCATCGGGCGATCCGGGCGGGCCGCCGGGAATCTCCGGGCCGTGGTCGTAGAAGATTTCGGAACAGGGACCGCAGGGTCCGGTATCGCCCATCATCCAGAAATTGTCGGACGCGTAGCGCGCACCCTTGTTGTCGCCGATGCGGATGCAGCGCTCGGCAGCGACGCCGATCTCCTTGGTCCAGATGTCGAATGCCTCGTCGTCCTCGGCATAGACCGTGATCCACAACTTGTCCGCCGGCAGCTTGAACACCACCGTCAGCAGTTCCCAGGCGTAGTGGATGGCGTCGCGCTTGAAGTAATCGCCGAAGCTGAAGTTACCCAGCATCTCGAAAAAAGTGTGATGTCGGGCCGTGTAGCCGACATTCTCGAGATCGTTGTGCTTGCCGCCGGCGCGTACGCATTTTTGCGAGGTCGTGGCGCGAGTGTACGGACGCTTGTCGAAGCCGAGGAAGACATCCTTGAACTGGTTCATGCCGGCATTGGTGAACAGGAGCGTCGGATCGTCGTGTGGCACCAGCGAACTGGAAGCGACGATCTGATGGCCCTTGGCGGCAAAGAAGTCGAGGAAGGACTGGCGAATCTCGGAACTTTTCATGGCGGACGGACGCGGCGAGCTAAAGCGCTGATTTTACGCGAACAGAACGCAAAAAGCCCACCGGATCATGCCCGGCGGGCTTTTTGCGTCGGCACCTCGTTGATCAGAAGCGCTGGCTGTACATCAACTGCCAGTTGGTCTGGCTGTGCTTGGTGGTCATGCAAACCCCGGCGGCGGCACACATGTTGCTGTTGGTGGCGGTGACCTCGGGCGCATAGCTGAACGCGAAGTCGATCGACGACACCGGGCTGAAACCGTAGCCAAAGCCGGCGGTGTAGTGATTCTTGACGATCGCCGGGAACAGCGGATTCATGTACTCGTCAGGAATCGGATTGTTCGCCAGATTGGCGCCGGCACGCAGCGTCAACGCGGGCGACATCTTGTACGAAGCCCCAATCATCAACACATCCTGGTTCTTCCAGTTCTGCACCAGCGTCGCGTTGAGGGCGTTGGCACCCAGACCGACCATGCCTTGCGCCGCCGGATCGGTTTGCGTGGCGTCGGCGACAAAGCTCATGCTGAAGTTCTTCATCGCATCGGCCCAGCCGATGCGCTTGTAGTCGGCAGCGAGCATCAACTGATCGTTGACCTGGAAGGCAACACCAATACCGTAGGTCTCCGGCCACTGGAAGTCGACCACCTTCAGGTTGCCGGTGATCGGCACGGTCATCGCTCCCGCCGGTGTCATGGCATTCATCTTCAGCGTACCATGACCTTCCATGTCGCCGAGACTGGTCTTGGCATGATAGACGCCGCCAATCGAAATACCCGGCGCCGCCTTCCACAGGAAGCCGAAATTGCCCGCCCAGCCGGTTGTGGTCAGGCTTTGCTTCATCTTGTTGGTGCCCTGGGAGAAGTCGAACTGGGCCCAGTTGACATCAGAAATGTGAAAGGCACCCATCACCGCAGGAAGGTTGCTGACCATCGTGCCGGTGGCGCTACCGAGCGGCGTGCCTCCCGGTGTAGCGAAGGCATTGAACATCTGCCCGCTCATAACCATCTGGATGTCGAGGCCGCCCCAGACATAGTCGAGCGTACCACCCAGCGACAACTTGTCGGACACATCGAAGGTCAGCGGAATCATCACCCGGCCAACACCCAGTTCCGAGCGGTTGCTCTGCCCGGATGCCGTCGGATTGCCCATCATCGAGTAGCCGTTGCTCAACAGCGGATTGTCGCCATACTCGGTGCCCATGCCCCCCTGCGACATCAAGCCGACACCGTAGCCGAAGCTGCCGGTCTTGCGCACGTAGCCGATCGCCGGCATGTAATAGGCTGTGCCGCCGGACTTGGCGGCCGGCATACCCGGCATGGAACTCGTTACATCGGGGTGCAGCCCGCCGACGGCAATGTCGAGACGCGCCGTACCGGTTGGGATGAAAGCCAGGGTCGCCGGATTGTTGATCAGACCCGCAGTACCGTTATCGTAGGCAAAGGAGGCGCCACCCATGCCGGTGGCGACAGGACCGTAGCCCTCCATATCCATGCCATTGGTGGCAAATGCCGACGAAGCGGCGCCCGTGGCGGCCAGCAGGGCCG
Organism: Rhodocyclaceae bacterium; assembly: GCA_003157035.1. GTDB lineage: Bacteria > Pseudomonadota > Gammaproteobacteria > Burkholderiales > Rhodocyclaceae > Fen-999. The sequence continues at coordinate 2,694 of PMIF01000234.1, read as the reverse complement.
CAATCTTCTTCATTTTCATTTTTTGTCCTTCCCCTAAAGGTCAAAGAATTGCCGACAGCTCAAATAAACAGACAGACGTCGGAAACTTGCGCAACCGGCAGGAACGAAGCCGCGCCGGCATAGTCCATGCCGTCGACAAAATCATCGTGGCTGAAGCCGAACAACTCGACCGTCATCTGGCACGCAACGAACTTGACACCGGCTTCCTGGCTAAGCTCGCGCAGCTCGGAAATGCTGGCAACGCCGTTGTTCTTGATCGTTTGCTGCATCAGCGAAGTGGCAACGGATTCAAAGCCGGGAATACCCGCCTGGACGATATTGGGAATATTCCAGTTGACGCTCTTGAACCAGTCCGGCCCGAAGGGCATCTTCATCGGCATGCCCGGATTGCCCAGGGGGCTGACCTTGAGGTCGGAGATATCCTTCTTGACCAGGTTGAGGCCGTAGAAGGTGAAGAAGATCGTGACGTCCCAGCCGAGTGCAGAGGCTGTCGATGCCAGGATGAAGGGAGGATAGGCCCAGTCGAGCGTGCCCTTGGTGGCAATGATCGCCAGCGACGGTGTCTTGCTGTCCTGAATTTCCTTGAGTTTCTGCGGCAGTATTTCGTCGAGCCGTTGGCGAATCAGATCGTCAATGACCGCGATGTCCGGGGTAGCACCCATGATTCTTCTCCTCTATCAAGCCTATCATTCGCACTGTCCGCGGGCTGGACGCGTACGTTCTTGGCGATAATGGTTTCTTCGCGGCGCAATAGCGAACAGTTTTTACTTATGGGCCAATAACGCTCGATAATCGCCGGCCAACACCGCTCACAGAAGGCAAAGGGCGCTCGCCGAGCGCCCTTTTGCGACATCCAGCGCTATTACTTCCGCTTGATGTGGAACTCGAATTCCTTGTTGTTTTCAGCGGACGACAGCAGTTCGTTGCCGGTCTGCTTGGCAAACGCCTGGAAGTCCTTCACCGAACCAGGATCGGTGGCGATGATGTGCAGCACTTGACCACTCTGCATTTCCCCCAGCGTCTTCTTGGCACGAAGGATGGGGAGCGGGCAGTTAAGGCCGCGAGCGTCCAGTTCCCTATCGAAATTCATGGTGTTTCCTCACAATGGTGGTTGACGAACAAAGCTTCTGAGTCTCCGTTAGCGGGCCATAATATGCTGATACGGCCGGTTTTCGCAAGAAGCATCAATGGTGCGTGGCAGCAGATCAGGCAACGGACTGGTAGTACAAGTTCTGCGGGTGATTTGCCTGCGCGAAAAAGAACCATCGCTCGACAATCAGACCAGCATATTGAACCGCGAAACCAACGAAAAGTACAACCGACGTTTGCGCAATTGGCAAGATCAACAACGGAACAAAGAACGTCGCGACAAGGAACAGCCACTTCATGCGACGAATCACGTCTTGCTTCTTGCCCGGGAAGAATTCGCGCGTGTTGAACGATCCCCCCATCGCGCCCTGCGTTGTCTGCACGATGCGCGGGTGCTTGATGCCGACCGCCGACTGAAGCGTCGATTTGGGCTTCAAGCGAGCGTTTCGCCATAACGACGCACTTCGACTGACCAGTGCCATAAGGGTGATAACGACAGCCCAGCCGCCGAAAAAGCCGGTCAACTGCGGTGCCGTGATCGCCGCAAAGGCCGCCGCAAGTGTGAATCCGGACGCACCGCCCAACAGGATGTAATTGATCACCGTCAGCGGCGTGTGCCACTCGCGCAAAAAGCGCAGGCAGGCGTAGATCATGGCGGTACAAATGAAGAGGGCAAAGGCCAGCAGCGTGCCGAGCGCACCCAATACCACACTCAAGTCGATGTCGATGCCGCCGGGAAGCACGAGCAGAACCGGTTTCCAGCCAAGGAGATGTACGGCACCGTAGAGGAACACCGTCGCCATGAATGCCGGCAACACGAGTACTTCGCGCGATAGCCACGACGTGCGCCACTGTGTCGCCGAACGCCAGGCGCGCTCCGGCCGCCCCAGGTGGAAGAACGATGCAATCAGTCCGCCGACCAGGAACAGGAGCGCCAGCATGCTTCCCTGGGCGTAGAAGGCGACGCTATCCTGCTTCGGCAGCAGATCGAACAGCGCATAGGACTGGGCGGTGAACAACGCCAGGAACAGGCCCTGGCCGACGCCGATCAGGGTGGTGAGGAAGATGACGGAGAAGGCGGGATGCATGGTATGGGCTTACCCCCTGCCCCCCTTTCCGAGAAAGGGGGTAACGGTGGTTCGGTCGCGGAAGGGCGCGACCTCCAGGTTATTGACTGGCCGCGCCTTGGGGCGGCCCTGCGGCGCGGCGCCTACCACGACGTCACATCGTCGAGCGAAGGCTCGGCACGGTCGGGCTTGGGCAAGAGGCCGTCAACCTTGAGCGGATTGTCGGCGCGCTCGATCTCGTCGGCACGGATGCGCAGCTTGATCTTGCGCCGCGGCAAGTAATGGTTCGCTGGGTTGGTGCCCCATTCGGGCATCAACTGGTACCCGCCGGCTTCTCGAATGGCGCGCGACACTTCCGAATCCGGGTCATGGATATCGCCGAACAGCCGCGCGGAAGTCGGACAGGCGCGCACGCAAGCCGGCCGGCGCTCCTCCTCCGTCATCGTTCTGTCGTAGATGCGATCGACGCACAGCGTGCATTTTTTCATCACCTTCTGCTGCTCATCCACCTCGCGCGCACCGTACGGGCAGGCCCAGG
>PMIF01000281.1:3382-6822 GCA_003157035.1 Rhodocyclaceae bacterium | reverse complement strand
CGCCGGCAGGGACTCAACAACACCGGGTCAGAACAGCAGACCACCGATCAACCAGGCGATGGCCGATATCAACGCCGTCGCCGGAATGGTCAATATCCACGCCCAGGCGATGCCGCCAGCGACACCCCAGCGCACGTTCTTCGGACCGCGAGTGGCGCCCACTCCGGCGATGGCGCCGGTGATGGTGTGGGTGGTGGATACCGGAATGCCAAAGGCAGTGGCGACGAACAGGGTGATGGCGCCACCGCTGTTGGCACAGAAGCCGCGCGCCTGATTGAGTTTGGTGATCCTTTGCCCCATGGTCTTGACGATACGCCAGCCGCCGAACATGGTCCCCAGCCCCATCGCCGTATAGCAACCGAAAATGACCCAGGTGGGCGGCGCCGAGGTGCCGCTCTTCTCGATGCCGGCTGCGATCAGCAGCATCCAGATGATGCCAATGGTCTTTTGCGCATCGTTGCCGCCATGACCGAGGCTGTAGGCGGCCGCCGACAGCAGTTGCAGGCGGCGAAAGATCTTGTCGGCACGACGCGGCGCCATGTCATTGCACAGCCACGAGACGCCGACCATCAGGAAGCCGCCCAACAGAAAGCCGAGCAAGGGGGCCAGGAAGATGAACAGCACGGTCTTGCCGATGCCGCCCCAGATCATCGCGCCAGGTCCGGACTTGATCAAGGCCGAGCCAAGCAGGCCGCCGATCAAGGCGTGCGACGAACTCGACGGAATGCCGTAGTACCAGGTGATGATGTTCCAGGCAATGGCGCCGATCAGGGCACCGAAGACGATATGGAAGTCGACTACCCCCGGATCGACGATTCCCTTGCCGACCGTAGCAGCTACCGTGGTACCGAAGACCATGATGGCGATGACATTGAACACTGCCGCCCAGATAACCGCTTGGTGCGGCTTCAGGACCCGGGTCGAGACGACAGTGGCAATGGAGTTGGCCGCGTCATGAAATCCGTTCATGAAATCGAAGGCCAAGGCCAGCAAGACCAGAACAACGACGACGGTAAGGCTGCTATCCAGGTTCAACATGGCTGCTCAGGGTATCGGCAACGGTCTTGGCAGGCCGGCTCAGGAGTTTTCCAGAACGATGCCTTCGATGATGTTGGCGACATCCTCGCAGCGGTCGGTAACGGCTTCCAGAAGCTCATAAATACCCTTGAGCTTGATCAGCTCGCGGGTATCGGCCTCTTCGCGGAACAGTTTGGTGATGCCGGTGCGCATTGCCCGGTCGGCGTCCGACTCCAGACGGTCGATTTCTTCGCAGGTCTTGAGGATCGCCGGGGCGTTATCCATGTTGTTCAGCAAGAGCACCGCCGAACGCACACGCTGGCAGCAGGAAGAACCGAGATCGGCGAGATGGCAGGCTTCCGGTGTCAGTTTGCGCACGTCGTAGAGGTACATCGACTCGGCGAAGTCCTGGATCAGATCCAGGATATCGTCCATGCGGGTAATCAACTGATGGATTTCGTCGCGATCGAGCGGGGTGTTGAAACTGGTGTGCAGCAGTGCGATCGTCTCGTGGGTGATCTTGTCGGCACGCGTTTCGATGCTGTCAATCGCCTTGGTATGCTCGGCCAGGACCTCCGGTCCCTTGGTCAGTTCGGACACCAGCGTCGTGAGTTGCCTGCCCCCCTGAACCACCAACTCCGCGTGCGCGTTGAACAAATCAAAGAACTTCGCCTCGTGGGGCATCAGGCGCGAAAACATAGAGTCACCGCAAGTAACAAAACCGAAACATTCTATCAGCTTCGCCCGATCCGGACCGGGTCGCGACACCTGCTAGAATGTTTCACCGCACCTATGGACGCCCGACAGCGGGCCGCCCAGACATGAAACGCAGTCGCTTCTCCCGCCGCACCAAGGTCAATTCCGCCGCCGAGGAACTCATACATTTGGCCAACGGCGTTGCCCAGTCCGCCAGTCGCATCGAAGACGAGTTCTGGGAGCAGCGCCTGACCACGGCCATCGATCACCTGCTGGCCGACGGGGACGATGCAACACTGAATGCCGCCCTCGATCAGCTCTACAACGCCGGCGGCCGTGCCTACGACGAACTCGCCGACATGGTCGAATCGAGTTGCCAATGCAAGCGTTTGCCGGCGCCGACTGACCAGGACATCGTGATGTTCGCCGTGCCGGTGCTCGCCTGGTCGCGCTTCAGCATTCCCTCCGGGCCGCTTTCGGCGGCACTGGTGGCCAACTTGCGCGTGCACCTTCAAGCCCACGTATTTGCCGGCGAGACCAAGATCGGTCTTGGCGATTTTCTCTGGAGTCCTGATCAGCTGCCGCAGAGCTATTCCGCGACGGCGCAGCTATGTGACCGGCTGGCAAAGGCGGCGCTGCATAATCGGGAATTGAAGGTCGATGCCAAGGACTTTCCGGAAACAGTCAGTTTCCTTTCCGATACACGTTACCTGATCGGCGGTGCGGCCGCGACACGCGGTCGCGCCATGTTCCGCTGGCAGGAAGACAATGTTTCCCGCGCCGACGTACTCAAGGCCTGGCGGGAACAGGGTGGCGAGGCATTGCACGCTTTCTTGCCCGGCTGTGCCATAGAACTGTTGCTGCCGGAACCCTACCATGCGGCGGCGCGGGATGCCGATCGAGCCTCGCGCCCCTACTCTTTGCGCGCCGCCGTGTCCTTCCTGCAAACGACGCTCAACGTTGCCGCCCCGGACCTACGTGCAGTCGTCGCGCCTTTCCACGACCGCCAGTTGGAAGAATTCCGCATCGGTTTCACTTTGCGCGATTCCAGCGATGTCGTTCATGGCGTCGTCTGGCCGCTATTGGAGGCCGAGGACGAAGCCATCGACGCGCCAGCGCAGATCGAAGCGGTCTTGCGCGAGGCAGGCCTGCGCAGCATCATTTGCCTTGACCATCGATTTCCGATGGAATACTGCGATGATTGCGGCGCCCCGCTCTACCCGAATCCCGACGGCGAACCGTCACACGCCGAATTGCCGGAAGAGCAAGCCGACGCAGCACCGCGGCACTTGCACTAGGAAGCATACTTCGGCCCGGAGAAGCGATTGACCAACCGCTTCCCTGGGGCACTATTGCTGAGCCTACTGCTGCACGCGGCAGTTTTGGCGCTGCAATTCGGCGACCAAGGCGAGATCAGTTCGTGGTTTGGCAACCCCTTCGCCGCCGCGCCGCTCGAGCCAGGGCGAATCGACGCGGTCCTGACTCTGTCAGCGATGGCACCCGTGCCGCTGACGGCCACGGCGTCAAACGCCGCCACCCCCTCGGTTGCCAAAGTATCAAAACCATCCACCCGGACGGCGCCGACGGCGGTAACGCGACCACCGGTGCTGACCACTGCCGATGCCAGTGATTGGCAGACACCAGCGCCGGCAGAACCCGCACCTGAAGCCTCCCAAGCCGCGCCAGTCGCCGAACCGCAGGCAAGTGAAAGCATAGCCAGCCCAGTG
>PMIF01000281.1:0-3354 GCA_003157035.1 Rhodocyclaceae bacterium | reverse complement strand
GCAGAAGCTCAGGCCCGTGCAGAAGCCCAGGCCCACCAAGCGGCGGCCGAGGCCCAGCGCCGCGCTGAGCTTGCCCGCGCCGCGGCCGCAGCGGCGTTGCTTGCCTCAGCGAGCAATGTCGGCTCGAGTCCGGGCCGCAATGACGAGGCCGATCGCAGCGGCCGGCCGACACAAGAAAACAAGCTTCCTGGCGAACCGGCACGGCCGCGTCGCGGCGGTATTGCCGGCCGAGATCCGCGCGACATTCAACTCGTGTTTTACGGCGACGGCTGGCGCCAGAAGGTTGAGCGCCTGGGCAGCAGCAACTATCCCCAGCTGAGCCGAAACCGGGTCTATGACTCGTTGGTGATGGTCGTCAGCATCAACAGCGACGGTACCCTGGCGGGCATCCGGGTCGACCACAGCAGCGGTTATGCCGACCTCGACGCCGCCATCATCCGTGTCATCGAAATGGCTGCGCCGTTTGCCGCCTTCCCACCGGCGCTGAAGCACCAGTACGATGTCATCGATATCTCGCGCACCTGGGTGTTCCTCGAAGACCGCCCGCGCATGCTCACCGAATGATGGCGTAGGGGAGTGGATCGATCGCCGGCGATCGCCCGGCAAACAGGTCGGCGAGCAGGCGGCCGGTACCGCAGGCCATGGTCCAGCCGAGCGTGCCGTGGCCGCCATTGACGTAGAGCCGGTCGATTCCCGTGGCGCCGATCAAGGGCACGTTGCTGGGCGTTGCCGGCCGCAAGCCGGTCCAGTAGTCGATCTGCCGATCGCCGGAGAGCCCTGGAAACAGTTCCAGCGTCCGTTTCAGCAGTGGTTTGCAGCGCCGCGGCGTGATTGTCGTGTCGTAGCCGGTGAACTCGGCCGTGCCGGCAACCCGCAGTCGATCGCCGAGCCTGGAGAAGACGATCTTGTGACCGTCATCAGTCAAGCTGACTCGCGGTGCCACATCGCTTTCACCAAGCATCAATGTGGCGGAATATCCTTTGGCCGGATAGATCGGCAAACGGATACCCAGCGGCTGCAGCATGCCAGCCGTGTAACTGCCAAGCGCCACAACATAGGCATCGGCGGCTGGCCGCTCTCCACCGTGCAGCGATATTCCGACCACCCGGCCAGCGGCGACGTCGATGTGATCCACGATCGTTTCATAACGGAACGAAACGCCACGCGCCGCAGCCAGCCCGGCCAGCTGCCGCGTAAACATGTGGGCGTCGCCGGACTCGTCTGCCTCGGTATAGGTGCCGCCGACAATCGGCACCGTCGCGGCGGCGAGTGCCGGCTCGATGGCCAGACATTCGGCGGCGGTCTTGGCGACGCGGGCGCAGCCGAACTGGCGCATCAGCTCCGCTTGCACCAGGGCGTGCTCGAACTCGGCAGAATCGGTATAGAGGTGGAGAATGCCCCTTTCTTGCTGGGCATAGTCGAGTCCCAGTGCCGGCCGCAATGCCTTGAGCAACGAACGACTGTAGAGGGCGAGGCGAAGGATGGCGACAGTGTTGGCGCGCGTGCGTCCCGGTGTGCATTGACGAAGAAAGCGCAGGCCCCAGACCCATTGGGCCGGATCAAGACGCAGGCGCCAAAGCAGAGGCGCATCCTCCCGGCCGAGCCAGCGGGCCAGCTGGCCGAACACAGCCGGATTCGCCCATGGTTCCGCATGGCTGGTGGAAATCTGCCCGCCATTGGCAAAGCTGGTTTCCATGGCCGGCCCCGCCTGCCGATCGAAGACGGTCACTTCGTGGCCGTCTTCAGCCAGGTACCACGCCGTGGCAACCCCAACCAGGCCGGCGCCCATTACGATTACGCGCACGTTTTCCGTTCCTTGTCTAACATTACGGCAATGGTAACCGCTGGAGAGAGTTCATGGCCAACCCGCCGCCGAAAGACAAGGATTTGTTGTCGCGCCTGGATCCGCTTGCCTACCATGTAACGCAGGAACGGGGAACGGAACGACCGTATACGGGCACCTATTGGAACTGCCATGACGACGGGACCTACACATGCATTTGTTGCGGTGAGGCGGTTTTTTCCTCGGCGCAGAAGTTCGACTCGGGCTGCGGCTGGCCGAGCTACACAGCGCCCACGTCCGCCGCAAGCGTCTGCGCACAGGACGATATGAGCCATGGCATGCAGCGTACCGAAATAACCTGTGCCAAGTGCGGCGCCCACTTGGGTCACCTGTTTCCCGACGGACCGGCACCGACCGGATTGCGCTATTGCATCAATTCAGCAGCGCTGAAGCTGATCAAGGCAACTGGCAAGTGACTGGCAATGTCCTTATCATTGCATTGTCACAGGCCTGGAATACTCGTCAATGAGCACGCTGTTAGCCCCACTTGTCGCGATTGAAAACGTCCGGCGCAGCCGTTCGTGCATTGCCGAATGAAGGTCAAGCCCTTGAGCCTGCGCTGGCGCATCCTGCTGGTCACGTCCGCAGTTCTCGTGCTGATGCTGGTGGTCGGTCTGACTTTGGCCATTGCCGAACACGTTAGCGCCAGTCAAGTCGAGTTCCGGGATGATGCCCGCAGCGTCTCTCTCGCCTTGATACCGATGTTGCAAAACACGCTGGTCGTGGGCGACCTGGCGACGATCCAGCAGACCTTCGATTCGCTGGTCAAGCAAGGTCGCGTCCATCGCGTCGAGCTGATCTCCCCCAAGGACAACAANNGTCCGCCTCGTCGGCATCCAGGATTTCGTCGAGGAAGCCCCGATCGCAGTCGGCGGCACAGACTATGGCCATCTGCGTATCGAGATGTCGCAAATCAGGTTGATGTTCGATCTTTGGCAGACGACGCGCAAGATGGTGGTGATCGGCGCCGTGGCGTTGTCGCTAGCCCTATTGCTTCTGGCTGTGGTCATCCGCGCCGGTCTCGCCCCTTTGCAACTTGTCGCCGCGAGCGCACGTCGACTGGCCACCGGCAATTCGTCGGAGCAACTGCCGCCAGTGTCGGTTGCCGAAATGGCCGTGGTCATCGAGGCCTTCAACCAGATGACGACGGCGGTCACGCGACGCCAGGAAGACCTGGTGCGAGCGAAGGACACAGCGGAAAGCGCCAATCGGGCCAAGGCGCTATTTCTCGCCACCATGAGCCACGAGATACGCACCCCGATGAATGGCATCATCGGCATGACCGACCTGATGCTGACGACCGATCTCACCGAGGAGCAGCAGGGCTATCTCGCTCTGGTCAAGTCCTCGGCCACCACCTTGTTGTCAATACTCAACGACATCCTCGACTACTCGAAGATCGATGCCGGGCGGCTGCCGCTGGAATCTGTGCCGGTGGACTTGCGCGATATCGCCCGCCAGGTGGTCGGACTCTTCGCTTCTGCCAGCTACGACAAGGGGCTGATCACCAG
>PMIF01000031.1 GCA_003157035.1 Rhodocyclaceae bacterium | reverse complement strand
CAGCTGAACCGCTTCGGCTTCGGCCTTTGCGGAATGGTCGGCTGCCAGCAGGATGTAGAAGGTGGGAACGACGAACAGCGTAAACAACGTACCGATCGACAGTCCCGACGCGATCACAAGCCCCATGTTGAAGCGCGAGGCGGCGCCCGCGCCAGAGGCCACGATCAGCGGTACGACGCCGAGCACCATGGCCGCCGTTGTCATCAGGATCGGACGCAGCCGGATCGACGTCGCCTCGATCACCGCGTCGCGCTTCGAGCGGCCGGCATGCTGCAGCTCGTTGGCGAATTCGACGATCAGGATGCCGTGCTTGCTGATCAGTCCCATCAACGTCACGAGGCCGACCTCCGTGTAAATGTTGAGACTGGCGCCCTTGATGCCGAGCATGATGAAGATCAGCGCGCCCGCCACCGACATCGGAATCGAGACCAGGATGATCAGCGGATCTCGGAAGCTCTCGAATTGCGCTGCCAGAGCCAGGAAGATGATGATCAGCGCGAAGCCGAACGTGGCCGCGAATCCACTGGATTCCTGAATGAACTGCCTGGATAGGCCGGCATAATCGACGGTGTAGCCCTTCGGGAGCACCTTGCCGGCGATCCCCTTCAAGGTCGCCAGCGCCTCGCCGGTGATGACGCCGGGCGCGGGAACGCCAGAAATCGTGGCGGCATTGACCTGTTGGAAATGGTTCAGCGATTCCGGTACCGTCGTGGTCTTCAGCGAGGCCACGGTGGATAGTGGGATCGAGGTGCCGTCCGATGTCTTGAAGTGATAGTCGAGCACCTGATCGGCATTGAGCCGGTAGCGCTGCGCGACCTGGGGGATCACCTTGTAGGAGCGGCCGTCGAGACCGAAATAGTTGACGTAGCCGCCGCCCAGCAGCGTGCCGAGCGCGCCGCCGACATCGCTCAGCTTGAGTCCGAGCTGCGCGGTCTTTGCCCGATCNNGGTGAATGTCCTGGCAATGTCATCGAGCCGTTCGAACGGATCGGTGGTCTGGATCACGAACTGGATCGGCAGGCCGGACGAACCCGGTAGCGGCGCCGGCTGGAACGCCACGATCTTGGCGCCTGCCACGCCGGCCATCTCCTGTTGGATGACCGGCTGCAGCTCTGCAGCACCCTTGTCACGCTTGTCCCAGGGCTTGAGCACCCAGCCCGCAATCGAACTGCCCCCGACGTCGATCTGGAAGACCTCGGCGGTTTCCGGATGTGCGGCGAAGCGCCGGTAAGCGTCCGCCGAATACAGCAGTTTCTGCTGCAGCGTCGCGTTGGGTGCCAGAGTCGATTGCGTGAGGATGATGCCCTGGTCTTCCTCGGGCGCCAGTTCGTTCTTGGAATTGGAATATAACCCATAGATGCTGGCCAGGACCAAGCCTGCGAAAACCACGGTCACCGGGAGGGTGTTCAAACTACTCGCGAGCGCGCTCTTGTAGCGGCGCCGCAGGCCGTCCATTCGCGCATCGATGAAGGCGACGATGCGGTCGTCAAGCGTCGGTTTGTCCGTGTTCCGAGGCTTGAGGATGAAGGCGCAGCACATCGGCGTCAGCGTCAGCGCGATGATGGCCGACACCGTTACCGCTCCGGCCAGCGTGAAAGCGAATTCGGTAAACAGCGCGCCGGTCAGGCCGCTCTGGAAGCCGATCGGGACAAAGACTGCAATCAGCACGACCGTCATGGCGATGATCGGGCCGCCCAGTTCGCGGGCTGCGGTGCTTGCCGCCTGCAGCGGCTTCATGCCGTCGAGAAGGTGGCGGTTGACGTTTTCNNAGCGTCAGGAGATTGATCGAGAAGCCCAGCGCCAACATAATGCTGAAGGTGCCGACTAGCGACAGCGGGATCGCGATCACCGGGATCAGCACCGAGCGCCACGACCCGAGAAAAAGGAACACCACTACGGTGACGATCGCCAGCGCCTCGCCGAGACTGTAGATAACCTCGCTGATCGAACTGTTCACGAATTCCGAGGAGTCGTAGATGATCTCGGAATTGAGCCCGCCCGGCTGCTGCGCCTTTATCTCCGGATAGACGGCGCGCACATTTTTTATAGCGTCAAGCAAGTTGGCGCCCGGCGCAACCTGGATGCCGATATAGACCGCGCGCTTGCCGTTGAAGGCCACCGAGGACTCGTAATCCTCCGAACCGAGCGTCACATTGGCGACATCGGCGAGTCTGATGTTGGCGTTATTGATCTGCTTGACGACGAGATTGCGGAACTCGTCGAGCGAATGCAGGTTGGTGGCTGCGGTCAGGTTGACCTGAACCATCTGGCCCTTGGTGGTGCCGAGCCCGGCGATGTAGTCGTTGCTGGAGAGCGCAGTCGATATTTCGGTCGCGGTCAGGCCGTAGGCCGCCATTTTGACCGGATCTAGCCAGGCGCGCAGCGCGAATGTCTTGTTGCCGAGCAGCTCCGCGGTCTGTACGCCCGGGACGGCCTGCAGTTTCGGTTGCACCACGCGGATCAGGTAGTCGGTGATCTGGTTGGGCTCGAGCACGTCACTGCTGAAGCCGAGATACATAGAGTCGATGGTCTGGCCGACCTTGACCGTTAGCACCGGCTGCTGCACCCCGCTCGGCAACTGGTTGATGACCGAATTCACCTTGGTGTTGATCTCGGTCAATGCCTTGCCGGAATCNNTTGGCCTGGGCGATGGCGTTTTCCAGTGGCGTGGTGATGAAGCCCGCGATGATCGACGAATCGGCGCCGTAGTAGGTCGTCGTCACGGTGACGATGGCGTTCTGGGTGCGCGGATATTGCAGGATCGGCAGTGAAGTCATCGACTTCAGACCCAGCACCAGGATCATCAGGCTGACGACGATAGAGAGCACGGGACGGCGGATGAAGATATCGGTGAATGCCATGATCCGCTTTCGCTTACTGGTCGGTCGGGGCTGGGGCCGGATCGTTCGACACCTTTACGGAGTTGTCGATGTTCAGCGCGGTGCCGTTGGTCAGCTTGATCTGGCCCGCCGTCACGACGGTCGCGCCCTGCTCGACGCCTGAGATCACGGCGACCTGATCGCCACGTGTGGGGCCGGTCTTGACGAAGGCCCGGCGCGCGACGAGGCCGCCCTTGCTGGAGGTTTCGCTCTTCTCGGCGAGGAACACCGAATTTCCGTAGGTGTTAAAGACAATCGCCGTCTGCGGCAGCGTGACATAGCTCTTGGCCTTGTCGATCGCGATATCGATCGAGGTGTACATGCCAGGCAGGAGCTTGAGATCCGTGTTGTTGAACAGAGCGCGCACCTGGACGTTGCGGCTGGTCTGGTCGACCTTCGAATTAATCGCGAGGACATGGCCCTTGAATACCTGACCAGGATAGGCGTCGACGTTGGCGTCTACCCCTTGCCCCACCTTGATCTGGTCGATGGCCTGCTGCGGCAGCACGAAGTCGACATAGAGCCGGTCGAGCGCCTGCAGCGTTATGATCGTAGTGCCGGCGCTTAGATATTGGCCAACATCGACCTGACGGACGCCGAGGCGCCCTGAGAACGGCGCNNTCGCCTGGCTGACCGAGTTGATCTTGAGCTGGCCCTGGTCGCGCCGCAGCGTGATGCCGTAGCCGTCCGCGGTCGCCTGCAGCGATTGCAGCTTGGCGACGTCGTCTTCCTTGCGCAGATCGAGCAGGGCGTCGCCAGCGGCAACGTCCTTGCCCGACTCGAAACGGATCTTGTCGACGACACCGGCGAGCTGCAAGGCGAGATCGGCGCCGTTCACCGCGCGAAACGTGCCGACCGCCGTCATGCGGGGCTGCCAGTCGGTGATGCCGGCGGTGGCGGTGGAGACCGTCTGCGGCGGATCGGCCAGCGCGGCCAGCGACTTCTGGATCATGCCCGCACGGAAATTGACGAACCAGGCGAGGCCCGCGAACACGGCCCCGACGACACTGAGCATGATGATCATTCGTTTCAACATGGCCTTGAACTCCACGCCCGTCGC
>PMIF01000041.1 GCA_003157035.1 Rhodocyclaceae bacterium | reverse complement strand
CAACCCTCGAAGAGGCTTTTCGCCGGGCCGACGCCAACCCGAACATCAGTGCCTGGCGTCGGGCTGACCTCGAGGTCTTTCGCGTCTATGCGGCACTTGAGGCCGGTAAATACGCCTTGGCAAGGGATCAGGCGGCGGCGGCGGTGAACCGCTGTCACGCCGACCTGGGCTTGGCCGGCCCACTCTGCCGCAGCCTGCAGCGCTTGCAATTGGTCGCAGCGCTTCGCCTCGGCTACGCCGATGAGGCGGGAACCATTGCCGCCGATCTGGTCCCGGACTTGACCAGTAACTCCGCACCAGCTCGGCAGCTGCGGCTGCTCATTGCCGTTAGCCGAGCTTTCTCCGCTGCCGGCCAACTGCAACGCTACCCGCAGCTCAGGCAACGCCTCCAGGCAGGTGCCAGCGGGGAAGAGTCAGGCTTGCCGCCATCGCTGCGCCTGCAGGCTCGGCATGCGCTGGCGGAAATCGAACTCCGCGAGGGGCGGCTACCCGCGGCGCTGAAAGTCGTCAACGAGGCACTTGCGGGTGAGAACTCGCGATCGGCGAGAGTCGACCTTCAGGCGCGGGGGCGCATGCTGGCAGGTTTGGCTTTGCAGGCCGGGGGCCGCCATGCGGAGGCGCTGGAAATGTTCTCCGTCGCCTGCAATTTGTACGAACAAGCGCAGGGTAGCCGCCATCCGGATACACTGCTCTGCGGTCTCAACCGAATCGAATCGCTATCCGCGCTCGGTCGCGTCGAAGAGGCAACCGCGTTGATTGATGCCAGTCTTCCGGAGCTACGCCAGGCGATCGGTAGCGGAGCGCCGATCATCAAGCGCATCGAGCGATGGCGTGCCGATCTGGCGGCGGCGCGGCCAATAGACTTCCACACCGCCGGCGGCCGGGATTTCTTCAGTTGAATGCGGAGGCAATATGGCAACCAAGACCAGGGCGGCAACCAAGACCACTGCGGCAAGCAAGACCAAGAAGGTCGACAGCACGACAGCCAAGGCGGAAGTTCCGACGACCATCACCATAACCATCACGATTACCATCACGCCGGGAACAGGCAGCACGGCGACGATGGCTGTCGGCGGTACGCAGACAACGAAAGCCATGGGTACGGGCGACAACCATACCTAGGGACGCTGATTCCCAGAAGTGCCGGGCGCAAGGTCCGGTTTTGCCGGATTCCGCCGTGTACACGAGTGAGGACGACGCGATAGACGCGTCGTCGGTTCACGTGGTCGTGAAAAATGGCACTCACTCTTGTTCGCCGGTCGCAGGCGCCGCTTGCGACCCCTGCCGATTGCCTTGCTTTGGCGCAGTCGTTGGCCTTGAGCCAACGCTACCGGGAGGCCCTGGCGATGATACAAGGCCAGGCAGAGTGGGGCGATCGAGAAGCGCAACGTGCGCTCGGCGAAATGCTGTTTCATGGCGAGCCGACCGCCGGCATCCCGGAGTGGCGCGACCGGGCGGAGGCCGAACGCTGGTTCCGGCTTGCCGCCACGCAAGGTTGCCCGGTTTCCCGCTACTACCTGGATTGGTATTACGACGACAATCGCTCATCCGCACGCGTGCCCGCCGGCGAGCGGACGCGATAGCCGTGGTGCCGACCATTCGACGCCATTCATCGCTGCTTTGGGCAATTTCCACCGTGCCGCTGGCGATCGGCCTGGCTCTGGCGGTTGCCAAAGCAGCAGCGGCACAGACACCCATGGAGCGCTGTACCAGCCTGGTCGCGGCGATGGATTGGCCGTCGCCCAGCGATAGCCAGCGCCAACGCCAGCGCTACGCCTATCAACGATGTCTGGCCGACCCGGCTGCCTTCGCGCGTCGCGGCGACGAGTGACCTCAACGGCCAGGTGATCTCTAGCGAAACACGATGGTTTTGTGACCGTGCACCAGGACACGGTCTTCAAGGTGATAGCGCAGGCCGCGCGCCAGCACGGTCTTCTCGATGTCCTTGCCGTAGCGCACCATGTCCTCGGGAGAGTCGGAGTGATCGATACGAATCACGTCCTGCTCGATGATCGGTCCCTGATCGAGTTCTGCGGTGACATAGTGACAGGTGGCGCCGATCAGCTTGACGCCACGCTGCCAGGCTTGGTGATAGGGCTTGGCACCGACGAAGCTGGGCAGGAAACTGTGGTGGATGTTGAGTATGCGACACGGGTAGGCGTCGCACAGTTCGCCGGAGAGAATCTGCATGTAGCGCGCCAAGACGATGCTGTCGGCGCGCACTTCGTCGATCAAGCGCCGCACTTCCGCGTAGGCCTTGACTTTGTTCTCTGGCGTTACCGGCACGTGGTGGAAGGGGATGCCGTGCCACTCGACGAAGCCCCGAAAGGTATCGTGGTTGGCGATGACACAGGGGATCTCGATGTCGAGCTCCTTCGACTGCCAGCGTGCCAGGAGATCGTAGAGACAGTGTTCCTGCTTCGAGACCAGGACGACAACGCGCTTCTTCACTGCCGAGTCAGTGATCTTCCAGTCCATTTCCAGCTCTTCGGCGATTGGGCGAAAGCGCTCGCGTAATGTCGCCAGCATGAATGGCAGAGAGTCGGCCTTGATCTCGATGCGCATGAAGTAGCGCGCGCTTTCGTCGTCGGCGTGGAAACTCGACTCGAGAATCCAGCCCTGGTGTTCCGCAAAGAAGCCAGTGACGCGGGCGATGATGCCGGTGCGGTCGGGGCAGGATGCCGTCAGCGTGTAATAGCGTCCACGATGCATCAGATCCTCTCCGCAGCGGCGTCGATGGCGGCACGCAGTTCGGCGTAAGTGTTGGTCACGGCGAACTGAGGGAACTCGCGGATCACATTCTCGGGCGCGTGGAAGAGGATGCCGGCATGGGCCTCAGCGAGCATGGCCGTGTCGTTGTACGAATCGCCGGCGGCGATGACGTCGAAGTTGATTTCCTTGAAGCGTTTGACTGCTTCCCGCTTCTGGTTCGGCATGCGCAGGTGGTAATTGACCAGAAAGCCTTGCGCGTTGGTTTCGAGCTTGTGGCAGAACAGCGTTGGCATGCCCAGTTGCTTCATCAGCGGCATGGCGAATTCGTAGAAGGTGTCGGAGAGGATGATGACCTGGTAGTCCTGGCGCAGCGCGTCGAGGAATTCCTTGGCGCCCGCCAGCGGCCCCATGTCGGCGATCACCTTCTGGATGTCGGGCAGTCCCAGCCTGTGCTGCTCGAGGAGCGCCAGGCGGCCCTTCATCAACTTGTCGTAATCGGGCTCGTCGCGGGTGGTGCGGCGCAGTTCGGCAATGCCGGTGCGTTCGGAAAACTCGATCCAGATTTCCGGAACCAGAACGCCCTCAAGGTCGAGACAGACGAGTTGCACGACGAGACTCCCTCATTGAAAACGACAATTTTACTCGACCCACAGGCTGGCCGCGGCCAGCATTGCTATTCGGCCGCGGCGCCCTGCTGGCAAATTGCTGCCGGCCGCAGGAGGAAGCGGTGCGACCAGCTGGCGGCCGCCAGCGCCGATAAGCCCAGGCCGACGATTACCGGCACCAAACCGACGGCGGTCGCCGCCTGGCCGATGATCGCGCTGCCCAGCGGGGCGCCGGAAACGGAGAGGAAGCGCATGGTCGTGGTCATGCGACCGAGCATGGCATCGGGCGTCACTTCCTGGCGCATGGCCAGATAGTTGACGGTGTAGGCCGTCATGCCGGCTTCGACCAGGAACATGGCAGCTCCGGCCATGAGCACGGTGAGCATACCGGCCGGGACGATCGCATAGAGAAGAAAGCCGGCTCCGGTGGTGGCAAACCCGCAGGCGATCGCCGCCGGCTTGCCGATGCGCCGGTTGATCGCGTGCACGGCAACGGCTCCTGCCAGGGCGCCACCGGCTCCCAGCGCATTGACCAGGGCGATCTGACTGGCCGTAAGCCTCAAGTCGTGGGTTGCGTGCAGCACATACAGCGCCATGAAGCCGTCGAAAAGCACGATGCACATCGCTGCCATGGCGGCAAACGCGCGCAGCAGCGGGGTCTGCCAGACAAAGCGCAGGCCGGTAAGCAGGTCGCGCAGGATCGGCCGCCGATCGGCAACCGTCAGTTGCTCGGTGACCCGTACGCCGACGATCAAAAGCGCCGAAATGATGAATGCCGCGGCGTCGACGGCGATGGCAACGGGCGCCCCGAGTGCCGCGACCAGCACGCCCGCCAGCACCGGCCCGCCCAGGCCGGCGACACTGTTGGCCGATGCTTGCAAGCTGTTCGCTTCCACCAGCCGCTCGCGGCCGACCAGACCGGTGAGAAAGACCTGGGCGGCCGAGCCGCCGACGCAAAAGCACGTGCCGACCAGGAAATTGGCGGCGCACAGCCAGGTTATCGACAGCACGCCGGCGTAGTGGGCTACCGGCACCGAAGCCAGCGCCAGACCGCCCATCAGATCGAAGCTGACGATGATCGACTGCTTGCGGTGGCGGTCGATCCAGACGCCTGCCGGCAGCGAGAAGAGGGCGAAAGGCAGCGTCCCGGCAGCGAACAGCAGTCCCATCTGGGCGGCGTTGGCGTCGAGAACCTGAACCGCCGTCAATGGCAGCGCCAGATGGGATACGCTCTCACCGAGGACCGCAACGGTGGCGGCCACCCAGATGCGAAAGAATCCCCGATTGCGCAGCAAACTGTCCGCCGCAAGCCAGCGGTCGAGCCGGAAAACTCCAAGGCGTAACGACACAATCCACCTCCCGCACCGGCTCTTGGCCGACGCAAACATTGGACCGGGCTTCCGGGTGGGAAGCTGTCCTGGACTGGCGGGATGAGGAAGACCGAAATGTGCCGATTGCTTTCTCGCCCCGCCTTCAACGCCGGCGGGAGCGACCCCGTCGACACTAGCAGCGCGAAATCGGGTGCACGCCGCCGCCTGCTCGCCACGCAACATTGCGCGGCAGCGAAGTCAGGGACGGGAAGTCGTGACGATTACGGTACATGGCTGGCATTATCGCTGGCACGGCTCGCTGGCGTCAACTTACGGCCGGCAGCGCGCCTGGCAGCGCCTCGAGCGCCGAGTGGATTTCCAGCCAGCGGGTCTCTGCCGGGTCGATCCGAGCGGCAAGTTCCGCTTGACGCTTTAGCAGCCCGGCCAAGTCGGCGCGATTGGCCTCGGCATACAGCTCAGGGTCGGCGAGGCGCTGGTCAAGTTGCGACTTTTCAGTCTGCCATTGCGCAATTTGCTGCTCAAGCCGGTCAACTTCTTTGGTCAATGCCCTCCGTTCGGCGATCAGTGTCTTGCGCGCCGTGTCACTCGCTTGACGTGTTGCCAAGCGCTGCTGCTTTTCGCTTGCCTTGTCCGATCCGCTGCTGCGACTGGCATTGCGCTGTTTGGCGAGCCATGCGGCATAGTCGTCGAGGTCGCCGTCGAATGCCGTGGCGGTGCCGTTTGCCACCAGCCATAGCTCGTCGCAGGTCGTGCGCAGAAGATGGCGGTCGTGCGAAACAACCACCACGGCGGCCTCGATTTCCTGCAGGGCGAGCGTCAACGCCTCACGCATTTCCAGGTCGAGGTGGTTGGTCGGTTCGTCCAGGAGCAGGAGGTTGGGTCGCTGCCGGATGAGCAAAGCGAGCACCAGGCGCGCTTTCTCACCGCCCGAAAAGCGTCCACAGGGCGCGCCGACCATGTCGCCGCGAAAATCGAAGCCACCCAGATAGTCGCGCAGCTCCTGTTCGCGCGAGGCAGGTTCCTGCCGCACCAAATGCTGCAACGGCGATTCGTCGGCGCGCAGTTGCTCGAGCTGGTGCTGGGCAAAATAGCCAATCGCCAGATTGCGTCCGGGACGCCGGGTTCCGTGGCCGGTGGCGATTTCGGCGGCGAGCAGCTTTACCAGCGTCGACTTGCCGGCGCCGTTGCGGCCGAGCAGGCCGATCCGGCTGCCCGGGCGCAGGGTGAGAGTCAGGCCCTGCAGGATGAGGCTTTCGCCGTAGCCGACGGCCGCGTCTTCCAATTGCAGCAAGGGGTCCGACATCCCGGTCGGGGGAGCGAAAGCGAAGTGGAATGGTGTATCCACATGGGCAGGAGCGATTTGTTCCATGCGCGCCAGCGCCTTCAGTCGGCTCTGGGCCTGCCTCGCCTTGGTGGCTTTGGCGCGAAAGCGGTCGACGAAGGCGTGCAAGGCGGCGACCTCGCGTTGCTGCTTGTCGTACATGGATTGCTGGGTCGCCAGATGCGCGGCGCGGGAAGCTTCGGCCGCCGAATAATTGCCCGCGTAGAGACGCATTTGGCGGCTCTCGACGTGCAGGATCTGGCCGACCACGGCGTCCAGGAAGTCGCGATCGTGCGAGATCATCATCAGCGTTCCGGGATAGCTCTTCAGCCAGCTTTCGAGCCAGAGCACGGCGTCAAGGTCCAGATGGTTGGTCGGCTCGTCGAGCAAGAGCAAGTCCGACCGCGCCATCAGTGCGCGAGCAAGATTCAGACGTACCCGCCAGCCGCCGGAAAAATCGGCCACTGGCCGCTTGAAGTCGGCATCAGAGAATCCCAGGCCGTGCAGCAGTTCCGCGGCCCGCGCCGGGGCCGCATAGCCGTCGATTTCCTGCAGGCGACCATGCAGCGCGGCGATGCGCTCACCCTGATGGCCGTCTTCAGCCTCGGCCAGCTGTCGTTGGATCGAACGTAGTTCCTGGTCGCCGTCGAGGACGAAATCCTGTGCGGCGGCCGCCAGGGCCGGCGTCTCCTGGGCCACGTGCGCGATGGCCCACGAGGCCGGCAGGTCCAGGTCGCCGGCTTCGGCATGTAGCTCGTTTCTGAACAGGGCAAAGAATGAAGACTTGCCGCAGCCATTGGCGCCAGTGAGGCCGACCTTCCAGCCGGGGTGGATTTGCAGTGAAGCATTTTCGATCAGCGGCTGGCCGCCGCGGGCGAAAGTCAGGTTGCGCAGGGAAATCATCTGGCGTCGGTGGGAGAATTCGCGTAATTTTAAGCTTTCTTGACTGCTTGCCATGACCGATCCGCTAACTGGTGCCTACAGCCCTGATTTGCGCAAAGTGACGCTCGATCTCCTGCGTCCGGGCATGTACATCCGGGATTTGCAGGTGCCCTGGCTGTCGCACCCATTCTTTCGCCAGCGTTTTCTCGTCCGCGACCAGGCGCTTATCGACCGTCTGCGCCAGGAGGGCATTCGCGAGGTCGTGATCGACACCAAGCAAGGTCTCGACGTGGATCCGGCGATGCTTGCCAGGATCCAGCAGGATGACCGGACACGTTTCGCCCACCTCGACGAGCGCTTTCGCGAAATCAGGGCGCAGCGAACCGAGGGCTTCCGCGAGACAGTGACGCTTGAAGAGGAGCGCAATCGGCTGCAGTTCTTCCATCAAGAGGCAATCCAGACCGTCCAGGCCTTGATGGACGATGTTCGCAACGGTCAGACCATTGATCTTAGCCGTGCCGAACCGACCGTCGAACGACTGATTCTTTCGGTGCAGCGGCAACCGGATGCCTTGATTCCGCTGTTGCGCATGAAGAATCCCGAGGCCTACGACCAGCAACACGCCTTGAGCGTCGCCAGCATGGCGGTGGCGCTCGGCAGCACGCTCGGCATTGGCGAAGAGACGCTGCGCCAACTTGCCCTCGGCGCACTGCTGCAGGATCTCGGCAAGGCCCGAATCCCCGATGACATCTTACACAAGCCCGATCGGCTTACGGCTTACGAGACGCGCTGGATGCGTCGGCACGTTTTCGAAAGCCAGTTGATCCTCGAAGACACGCCTGGTATCACCGACCTGATGCTCGACGTGGTTGCCCACCATCACGAGCGCCTCGATGGCACTGGCTATCCGCATGCTCTTTCCGGCGACCAGATTCCACTGCATGCGCAGGTGGCGGCCATCGTCGATGTCTATGACGCGCTCACGTCGGATCGCTCTTATCAGCAACGTACCGAACCGACCGAGGCTCTGCGGCAGATCTACGGCATGACCAGCCACTTTCACCTGGACCTGGTGCAGGCCTTCGTGCGTACCGTCGGTATCTACCCGGCAGGCTCGCTGGTGCGTCTGGACAACAACTATCTGGCGGTGGTGATCGAACAAAATCGCGATGATCTGCTCAAGCCGCGTGTCTGCGTTATGTTCGACACCCGCATCGACCGCTATGTCCGGCCTTATCTGCTCGACCTCGGCCATCGACTGGAGCCGCCATCCATCGTCGGCTTCGAGTCGTACGCGCGCTGGGGCATCGATCCGCGGCGCTGGCATCCAACCTGAGATGCGTGCTCTTCTGATAATGATCCTGGTTGCGACGATTGTCGGCGGCGCCTTTGCCGAGGACGCCACCAGTCCGGCGGTGAACCCGAGCGAAGCCTTGCGCGAACAAGCAACCCAGTTGCGCAGCGAGGCAGAACGCCGCTTTGCCGAGCAGCAGGCGGCCTGCTGGCAAAAATTTCTGGTCAGCGACTGCCGCGAGGAGGCGGCGCAGGCGCACAGGAACGAGTTGGCAAGGGCACACGGTTTGGAGCGTGAGGCTCACCAACTCGACCTGATCGAGAAGAAGCGGCAACTGGCCGAGCGCGATGCCCAGCGCCAGATCGACGAACCGGCACGGGCAGAGGCGGCGGCGGCCCGTGCCGAGAAGAACCGGCGTCAAGTCGAAGAGGCGCGGTNNTGCTGCGATTGGCGCGTCACCGCGGCCGGATTCTCGAACCCGCATGCGGCGACGGCGCCTTCACCTCGCAGCTCGGTGATTTTGCCGAGAGGGTGGCGATCGAACAGGACAGTCGATTTGCCCCGGCAGGCGCCTTGGTGATGGATTTCTTC
>PMIF01000226.1:9905-21425 GCA_003157035.1 Rhodocyclaceae bacterium | reverse complement strand
GCATCGCCTATCGGCAAGAGGTGCTTGATCCGGCGGTCGCGTTCGGCCGCCCGGCACCGACCGTGCTGGAAATCGGCTTCGGCATGGGTGAGACGACCTCCGCAATCGCCGCGGCGCGGCCGGAGTGCAATTTCATCGGCATCGAAGTGCACACGCCGGGCGTTGGCAGCCTGTTGAAGCAGATTGCCGAGGCGGCGCTGACCAACGTCCGGGTGGTCCAGCACGATGCCGTCGAAGTCGTGCGCGACATGATCGCGCCTGATTCGCTGGCCGGCATCCACGTCTTCTTTCCCGATCCCTGGCCGAAAAAGCGCCATCACAAGCGCCGGCTGATCCAGGCACCGTTCGTCGCCCTGCTCGCTTCACGCCTGGCCGCGGGCGGCTACCTGCATTGCGCCACCGATTGGCAGGAATACGCGGAGCAGATACTCGCCGTGTTGGCCGACGAACCGCTGCTGGAGAACGCCCACGGCGGTTTTGCCCCCCGGCCGGAATATCGTCCGCTGACCAAGTTCGAGCAACGCGGCCTGCGGCTCGGCCACGGTGTCTGGGACGTCGTCTGCAAACGCCGCTCGACTGGGCCCTGAGCACCCGCCGATCGTTCGCCGTGGCCGTTACAGAAAGCGACTGATCAAGGCGTTGAGGTGGCGCTGGCCGAGCAGCGTCGGTACGACGCGCGATTCGTCGATGGCGACCAAGCCGTCGTCGCAGGCGGTGCGTAGTGCGTCGGCGATGCAGTCGAGCTCAAGTCCGGTCTGCTCCTCGAACAGCGCTAGCGGAAAGCCGTCGATCAAACGCAGCGCGTTCATCATGAATTCGCCGGCCAGCTCGTCTGCGCTGACGATGTGGCGGTCGTCGACCGGATCGTCGTGGCGCAGGTATTTCTCCGGGTGCTTGCAGCGCGCCTCGCGGCTGACGGTGCCAGCGCGGCTGATCTTGGCGTGGGCACCAGCGCCAATGCCCAGGTAGTCGCCAAAGGTCCAGTAGTTGAGGTTGTGCCGACATCGCTGGCCGTCGCGAGCGAAGGCCGAGGTTTCGTAATGGCCAAAGCCATCGGCGGCCAGGCGCGCTTCAACATGCTCTTGCATGTCGGCGGCCAGGTCGTCGTCGGGCACAACCGGCGGGGCGCTGGCGAAGGCGGTGTTCGGCTCGATGGTCAGATGATAGGCCGAGATGTGGCCGACGCCGAGTGCGAGGGCCTGATCGAGGTCGCGATCGAGATCGGCGAGCGTCTGTCCTGGCAGGGCATACATCAAGTCAAGATTGACGCGGTCGAAAGCATGCTGCGCCTGCTCGACAGCGCGTAAGGCGTCGGCGGCAGTGTGGATGCGGCCGATGGCGGCCAGCAGGCGATCGTCGAAACTCTGGACGCCGATCGATAACCGGGTGACGCCGGCCTGGCGGAAGGCGGCGAATCTGCCGCCTTCGCTGGCGCCGGGGTTGGCTTCGAGCGTGACTTCGACGTCGTCGGCCAACGGCAAGCGCTCGCGGACTGCACTGAGCAACCGATCGACCGCAGCGGGCGACAGCAGGCTGGGCGTGCCGCCACCGACGAAGACGCTGGAGAGCGGCCTGCCCTGGGCATCACCGGCGACGCGGTCGAGATCGCGGATCAGCGCCGCCAGGTAGTCGTTCTCGGGAATCTCGCCGCGCACGGCGTGGGAGTTGAAATCGCAGTACGGGCACTTGCGCAGGCACCACGGAAAGTGCACGTAGAGCGAGAGCGGGATCACCGGCGTGCGCGCAGCCGCTCGATCAGTAGTTGCAGTGCCTTACCGCGGTGCGATATGACGTTCTTCGTCTCGGCCGGCAGTTCCGCGGCAGTGCAGGCGTATTCGGGCAGCCAGAAATAGGGGTCGTAGCCGAAGCCGTTCTGNNCGCAATCAGCTTGTCGTTGTTGCGCTGGTCGGATTTCGGTTCGCCGGCATAGCGGGCCGAGAGGACGCCCGGCGCCCCGGCCAGGGCTTCGGCGCAGATGCCCGAATCATCGGCCATCGCCGGCAGACCGGTCAGTCGGGCAGCATGGCGCGCTTTCGCCAGTGCGTTCTCGACGAAGGTGAAATGCGGCTCTTCGGCTTCCGAGACGTCGAATGCCGA
The DNA here is from genome assembly GCA_003157035.1 of Rhodocyclaceae bacterium. Classification (GTDB taxonomy): domain Bacteria; phylum Pseudomonadota; class Gammaproteobacteria; order Burkholderiales; family Rhodocyclaceae; genus Fen-999. The sequence goes on along the minus strand of PMIF01000226.1, from coordinate 19,328 downwards.
TTGCGGCAAGACCTCGAAATCGAGCGGCGCCAGCAGGGCGGCGAATTCGCGCAGCTTGCCGGCGTTGTTGGAGGCGAGGACGAGTTTGTTCATAGTTGGGAGCGAAAGTGGACTGGCTGCAATCCGGCCGGCAGCTTGTCGGAACGGTCGATGAGAAAGCGGCCGAGGTCGTCGAGCAGCCGTTGGTCGAGGGCGGCGGTCGGGCAGGTGAAGGCGGCGATACCGAAGCCGTCCAGATTGCGGCTCAACAGGTCGACGCGATCCTTGCGGTAATTGGCGCGGAACGTCAGTTGCACCGGGAGGTCGCACGCCACCAGCACCCGGACATTCTCGGCCTTCGGCGGGCCGGCGAAGTCCTCGCCATCGTGCTCGCGCAAGCTGAAAATGTGCATCTCCTTGCGCAGTTGGTCAACCTGATCCCAGCGCCGGATTACTTCAAGCGGCGAGGGTGCAGCCAGGCGGATCGTCAGGGTCACGTGGTCCATGAGCGACTGTTCGCGCAGGTTCTGCAGGCGATAGCGCACCGACGCCTCCTGCCACTGCAGGTTCTCGAAGGCTGTTTGCGCGTCGAGACGGTAGGGCCGTGAGATGGCCGGCGCCAGGGCATTGGCGTGACGGCAAAAGGCATTGAAGAAGTTGAACAGCCGACCGAGAGCCTCATGCAGTGCCCGCGCCCGAATCTCGCGCTCGACGGCGTCGCCGTCGCTGCCACCGCGCTGGATGGCGGCGGCGCGTTCAAGTTCGGCGAGGAATGGCGATGCCTCGGTGGTCGAGATCGACTGCGCGTCGGTGTCATCCGGCACTGCCAGTTCTGTGTTGGCCGACAAGGACGGCAAAGTCGTTGCCGACTTCGGCGCTGGCTTGGCCCACGCTGCCATCTCGGCCTTGAGGCGGTTGTCGAAGTCGGCAAGCGACGAGTCAATGTCAGCCAGCAGCGCCTCGACGTCGGCATCGTCGGTGGTCGAGGCCGGCGCCGGCGGCGTGCCGCTCATGTCGTGGCGCCGCTGAGGACCTCGCGCTGCCGGGCGATGATGTCGCCGATGCCGCGTGTCGCGAGATCGAGCAGCCTGTCCATCTGCTGGCGAGTGAACGGTTCGCCCTCGGCCGTGCCCTGCACTTCCACCAGTCCGCCGCTGCCGGTCATGACCACGTTCATGTCCGTGTCGCAGCCCGAATCTTCGCTGTAGTCGAGGTCGAGCAAAGCTTTGCCGCCGACCATGCCTACCGACACGGCGGCAACGAAATCGCGCAGTGGCGATTGGCTGAGCTTGCCCTGGGCGACCAATGCCGAGCAGGCGTCATAGAGCGCCACGCAGGCACCGGTGATGGCGGCGCAGCGCGTGCCGCCGTCAGCCTGCAGGACATCGCAGTCGAGGGTAATCTGGCGCTCGCCGAGTGCCGCCAGATCGGTGACGGCGCGCAAGGAGCGGCCGATCAGGCGCTGGATCTCCTGGGTACGGCCGGTCTGCTTGCCCTTGGCGGCTTCGCGTGCCATCCGGGTATGCGTCGAGCGCGGCAGCATGCCGTACTCCGCTGTTACCCAGCCCCGCCCCTTGCCCTTGAGAAAGGCCGGCACGCTTTCCTCGATACTGGCGGTGCATAACACCTTGGTGTTGCCGAACTCGACCAGGACGCTGCCTTCGGCGTGGATGGTGAAGTGGCGGCCGATGCTCAGCTGGCGAAGTTCGTCTGGCCTGCGATCGCTGGCTCTCATGGCTTTCCCTATTTCGAATACTTGTGGATGGCACTGCGGATCTCTTCGATCGCTTTTTCGATATCGTCGTCGGTCAGATCCGATTCACGCAGGCGAGCCTTGTCGAAGCCTTCCATCTGCGTTGTGTGGGCGGTGATGGGCATGGTCTGGGTTTGCACGCTGCCGGTGGTAATGTCGCCGTAGCCGTCCTCCCAGGTGACGGCGATCACCGACAGGTTGTCAGCCGTGCGGCCGCCAAGGACTTCGGCGTCATCCATAAGCCGCGGCGTGATCTCGACGACGTGGCGGCCGGCGAAACCGCGGACCAAAGCCTCGGTGCCCAGTGGTCCCCAGAAGCCGTCGGTGGCCATGACGATGATGTCGCCGGTGTGCAGCGCCGTCTTTGCCGAGAAGTCGATCTGCGGCGGGATGGTGCCACCCAGGCAGGAATAGACGCGGTTGCGCCCAGGATGATTCATCGCCTCTTCTTCGGTAATCAGGCCGTCGTCGACCATCAGCTGGACGCGCGAATGATCGTGAGTCTGCGAATGCGGACGGTCGCCGCGAATCAGGTAGAGGCGGGAATCGCCGGCGTGAGCCCAGTAGGCGATGCTGTTCTGGATGACGCAGGCGACGCAGGTGGTGCGCGGCGCATCCGGCAGGTCGCGCTCCAGCGTGTAGTCGAGCACGGCGTTATGGGCGTTGTTGAGGCCGGCGGCGAGGAAGCCGAACGGGTCGCGCAATGTTGGCGTCGCTTCTCGCTGGAACGCTTCGGTGATGTACTGGACGGCGATCTGCGCCGCCACCTCGCCGTGCAGGTGGCCACCCATGCCGTCGGCAACCACCATCAGCAGCGCGTCGCGCGAATAGCAGTAGGCGACGCGGTCCTGGTTGGACTTGCGCTTGCCGATGCGACTTTCCTGATAGACGGTGAATCTCATTTGCCGATCAAGCTCCTTAGACCCTGGCCGAGGTTATCGAACCAGGAGGGTTGGCGGCGGACCAACTGATGGCGTTCCGCCAAAGCCTTTTGCAGTTGGAACACGCTCATTGGCCGTTCCTGGAAGTCGAGCACCATGCACCAGTCGATGATTTCCAGCAGCTGGCCGGAATATTTGTCGGCAAACCGTTTGGTCGCAGGTACCAGTTGATCCTTCTCGACGCGCTTGTCGGCTGCCTGCGGCGAGGCACCGGACAGGCAGGCGTAGATGCTGGCGCCGACTGAGTAAATGTCGGTCCATGGCCCCATCTTGAACGGCGACTTGTACTGCTCGGGCGATGCGAAGCCAGGGGTGTACATCGGCTTCAAGCTGTGGCCGCTCGCGCCCAGTGCCTGGCGGGCGGCGCCGAAGTCGAGCAGCACGGGATTGCCGTCGGTGCGCAGATAGATGTTGGAGGGCTTGATGTCGAGGTGCAACAGTTTTTGCGTATGAACCTCGCGCAGGCCGTTGAGCAAGCGCGTGAAGACATTGCGAACGAAGATCTCGCGGATCTCGCCCCGGTGCTTTTGCACATGCTCCTGCAAGGTGCGGCCGCGCTCATACTGCATCACCATATAGACGGTTTCGTTGGCGCGAAAGAAGTTCAGCACGCGCACGACGTTCGGATGACTCAGATGGGCCAGCGCCCGTCCTTCTTCGAAGAAACACTTCATGCCGTGGCGAAAGGCCGCCTGATGCTCCTCCGAAATGGCCGGGATGATCTGTCCCTCGCTGCGCAACGCCAGCGAGTTGGGCAGGTATTCCTTGATTGCCACCGGGGTGCCGTCATCGTCGAAGGCCAGATAGACGATGGAAAAGCCGCCGAGCGACAGTTGCCGTTCGATGCGGTAGCGGTCCAGCTGGAAGCCGGACGGTAACGGATGATTGATCTGCTGCGCGGGCATGGTTGGTATACTGGCCGGATTGTAGTTCCGGCGTGATGCTTTTGGCGCGTAGCCTACCGGAAACTTGTTATTGTCGTTCAACCAGCTTGGCTTAATGCCGGCGCAAGGCGGAAAACTACCATCATGATCCATAGCATGACCGGCTATGCGGCCGGCGATCGGGCCGTTGGCACGGCGACTGTGCACCTGGAACTGAAAAGCGTCAATTCCCGTTTTCTCGACGTGATTTTTCGCGCCGGCGATGAATTGCGCGCGGTGGAGATGCCGTTGCGCGAAATGATCGCCGCCCGCATCCAGCGCGGCAAGGTCGAGTGCCGGGCGCATCTGTTGCCTCAACATGCCGGGACAGCGCGCGAACTGGCGCCCGATCCGGCGCTTCTGGCGCAACTCTCCCGGCTCGACGCAGCGGTACGGCAGGTGCTGCCGGCGGCGCCGACATTGTCGGTGGCGGAAATACTCCGTTGGCCGGGAGTGTTGGGCGACGACGATCTCGATCCGGCCCTGCTGTTGGCGCAGACCCAGGTGCTGGCCGGCGAAGTCATTGCTGAGTTTGCCGCCAGCCGGGCCAGGGAGGGCGCCAAGCTGGCAACGGTCATTCTCGATCGCGTCGCGGCCATGCGTGCGCTGGTGGTGCGCGTCGGACCGCTGTTGCCGCAGGTGCTGGGCGACTACGAGCAACGCCTGGCGGCCAAGCTCAAGGAAGCCGTGGCCAATCTCGACGAAGAGCGGATTCGCCAGGAAATCGGCGTCCTGGCAACGAGAATCGACGTCGCCGAGGAATTGGCCCGCCTGGCCACCCATCTCGACGAAGTCCAGCGCGTGGTCGACAAGGGCGGTGCCGTCGGCAAGCGTCTGGATTTCCTGATGCAGGAACTCAACCGGGAAGCGAACACGCTGGCGTCGAAGTCGATATCCTCTGACATCACCGCTATTGCCCTGGAGTTGAAGCTGCTGATCGAGCAGATGCGCGAGCAGGTGCAGAACCTAGAATAGCGTTCCGACTGCCCGCGCCATCGCCGGTTGTTGCGTAACCGGGAATCCCTTTTGCAGGCCGACCGGCAAGTGGCGAAAGTTGCCGCCAGTCCAGGGCCGGATGGCGTTCGCAAGCCGGGATGCTATCGACAGCGCTCATTCGTCATGCTAAATTGAAGCCTGTTGCTTCGTGCGGATCGGAGCTTGGCAAGCTCGATTGCGCGACAGTGCGTCGCGCTGGGAGTACTCAGAGGGAGAATGAATGATGAAAATGTCATCGGTCTTTGCTGTCGGGGCGCGCATCGGCCGCGCGGGCCTTGTCGCAGGTTTCCTGTCGTTTGGCCTGTATTCGATCGCCTGGGCAGCAGATACCCTCGTCGGTTCGGGTTATCCTGAAGTGAACTTCACTGTCACCGCCTCACAAGGAACGTTGGATCTTGGCACTACTGGGGCCAACCCTATCGGTTTGACGCCAACGCGTGTTGAAGTCTGGGCGCTGCCTGCGCCGTACATCGGTGATCCGCAGCAAGGCCTGATGATCCTTCGTTGGGAGTCGAGCGCAGGCGGATCGCCGCCGCCATCGCTGCCTACCGCAGTACCCCCGAGTGACGGTCTGTATTACCTGACGGTGATCGCGTATTCGCAGTCAGCGACTCCCTACGCGGATATAACGGACTACCCCTACCAGAATCATGAGACATGCGGGCGATATGCCGGTAGCTCTGATACTCGGTATTGCTGGTATACCCGGACGGGATTCGTCAATTTGGTCGGATCGCTACAATGTTCTGGCGGCCAATGCAATACGACAACAGCGCTACCGGGATCGATCGTGCCGCAAACGGGATTGTGGGCCGTCAGCGCCGAAGTCAATGGCCGACCCGGGCGGGGATTTGCCATTGAACTGAACCATGGAATCCTTTCGCTCACTCTGTTCGGCTACGAAACGGCCGGTGAGAGCGGCTTCTGGCAGGCGACGGGCGCTTTGAATGGCGGCAGCTTTTCCGGCAATCTCAATTACTACAACAATGGCACCTATTTGGGCGGCTCGGCACGCTCTGCAACGCTTGCTGGTGTCGCGGGCACCGTCACGATTCAATTTGCCGATGGCGCGAATGGAACGATCAAGTTGCCCGGGGAGAGCGCCAAGGCAATCTCAAAACTCAGCTGGTAACCACGGGCGCTAGATTGAGTCATTGGGAGGGTCGCGCTGCGGCTCTCCCAACTTGGCGGTCGCCCTTCCGCGGTAGGTAGATTTTCTGGCGATCGCAGACTTGATGACTTCCAAGGAAGGATTGCTGTTCGTTGTTTCCGCCCCCTCCGGGGCGGGCAAGACGACTCTGGTCAAGCTTCTGCTCGGGTGTGATAAGCTGGTCCAGCCATCGGTTTCCTACACCACGCGACCGCCGCGACCGGGTGAGCAGGACGGTCGCGAATACCATTTCATCGATGTGGCGACCTTTACCGCGATGCGCGGGCGCGACGACTTCCTCGAATGGGCCGAGGTACACGGTAATTTCTACGGTACGTCGCGGCGCTGGCTGGCGGAGCGAATGCTCGCCGGCCAGGATACGCTGCTGGAAATCGACTGGCAGGGGGCGCAGCAGGTACGCGCCCTGTTTCCGCAAGCAGTGAGCGTTTTCATCCTGCCGCCGTCGATAGAAGAGCTGGAACACCGGCTGCGGGGCCGCGGCCAGGATTCAGAAGAGGTGATCCGTCGCCGCGTGGCGGCAGCATTGGGCGAAATGATTCACGTTGAAGACTTTGATTTTGTTATAATCAACAATGACTTGCAGGTAGCCCTGGAGGAATTGGCGGCCATCGTGCGCGCGTCGCGGCTACGCGTCGGCACGCAGCGTCGGCGCCATCCTGCAGTATTCGAATTTCTTGAAGCGAAAAAAGGATAAATGACATGGCCCGCGTGACCGTTGACGATTGCCTGAAGAGGATTCCCAACCGTTTTCAATTGACTCTGGTGGCCACTTACCGGGCGCGTCAGTTGACCATGGGCAGCACGCCGATGGTGGATGCTGAACGCGACAAGGCGACGGTCATCGCCTTGCGCGAAATTGCCGTCGGCAAGGTCGGTTTGGAGATCCTGAACCGAGGCCAGGCCTAGAAATGTAGCCGGGAGCGAGATCGTCATGTCGGCCGCTCCCCCTCCGGCGTTGCCCACGCCAATATCAGTTGCCGACGAGCCAAGTATCATCCCGGCGGACATGCATCCGCCGGTCGATCTGGCGGAAAACCTCGAACGTTTCACTGCCCTGATCCGCAGTTACCTCAAGGCCGAGGATGCCGTGCAGGTCGAGGCCGCCTACGTTTTCGCTGCCGAGGCGCATCGCGGCCAATACCGGGTCAGCGGCGAACCCTATGTTTCGCATCCGCTGGCGGTCGCCGAGACGCTGGCTGGCTGGCGTCTCGATGCCCAGGCGTTGATCGCCGCCCTGCTGCACGACGTGATGGAAGATACCGCCATCACCAAGGCGCAGTTGTCCGAGCGCTTCGGCAAGAAGGCTGCCGAGCTCGTCGATGGCGTTTCCAAGCTCGATCGCATCGAGGACCAAAGCTACGAAGAGGCGCAGGCGGAGAACTTCCGCAAGATGCTGTTGGCCATGGCGCGGGATGTGCGCGTCATCCTGATCAAGCTGGCCGACCGCCTGCACAATATGCGCACGCTCGACGCCGTGCGGATGGAAAAGCGTCGGCGCGTGGCGCGGGAAACGCTCGAGATCTATGCGCCGATCGCCAACCGCCTCGGCCTCAACAGCCTCTATCGGGAATTGCAGGAGATCGCCTTTCGCCATGTACACCCGATGCGCCATCGCGTGCTGGTCAAGGCCGTCAAGCAAGCACGTGGCAACCGGCGCGAGGGGGTGAGCAAGATTCTCGATACCTTTCGCCAACGCCTGCCGGATCGCGGCATCGAAGCCGAAGTCATCGGCCGCGAGAAGCACCTGTACAGCATCTATTGCAAGATGCGCGACAAGCACCTATCGTTTTCGCAAGTGCTCGACATCTACGGCTTCCGGGTGGTGGTCAAGGATGTGCCGACCTGCTACCTGGCGCTGGGCGCCTTGCACGGCCTGTACAAGCCCGTGCCGGGCAAGTTCAAGGACTACATCGCCATCCCGAAGCCCAATGGCTACCAGTCACTGCATACGACGCTGATCGGTCCATACGGCACGCCGGTCGAAGTGCAGATCCGCACCGGTTCGATGAACCACATCGCGGAATCCGGGGTAGCGTCCCATTGGCTGTACAAGGACGAGCACGCATTGACGGCGCTGCAGCAGGAGACGCACAAATGGTTGCAGTCGCTGATCGACCTGCAATCGGCCTCCGACGATTCGGCCGAATTCCTCGAGCACGTCAAGGTGGACTTGTTTCCCGGCGAGGTCTACGTCTTCACCCCCAAGGGCAAGATCCTGACGCTGCCGCGCGGCGCCACGCCCGTGGATTTCGCTTATGCAGTTCACACCGATATCGGCAACCGTTGCGTCGCCTGCCGGATCAATTTCGAATCCAGCCCCTTGCGCAGTGAGTTGAAGAACGGCGATCGCGTCGAGATCATCACCGCGCTCTCCGCCAGCCCGAATCCCGCGTGGCTGTCCTATGTTCGCACCGGCAAGTCGCGAGCGGAGATCCGCCATTTTCTCAAGACTCAACAGCACGAGGAATCAGCTGCGCTCGGCGAGCGCCTGCTCGGTCAGGCGCTGCGATCGTTCAACTTGCAGGTCGGTGACATCGATGCCGCGACCTGGGAGCGTTTTCAGCGTGAATCAGCGCCGCGCGGTCGGCGGCAGATTCTGACCGACATCGGCCTGGGCAAGCGGCTGCCGGCAATCATCGCCAGGCGCCTGGCGGAACTGCGGGAGAAGCGGGAGCCCGGCGCCGTTGCCGTTGCCGATAACCGCCAGACCGGCGCGATACTCATCCGCGGCACCGAAGGTGTCGCGGTCCAGCTGGCCAAGTGCTGCCACCCCATCCCCGGCGATCCGATCGTCGGCGTCATCCGCAAGGGCCAGGGCCTGATCGTGCATACGCACGACTGCGCTGTGCTGGCCAAACAGCGCGGCGAGCGCAATGACTGGGTGGATGTCGACTGGGAACCGGACTTGCGCGGTGTCTTCGAGATCGGTTTGCATGTCATTGCCGAGAACCGCCGCGGCGTACTCGGCAAGGTCGCCTCGGCGATGGCCGACGAAGATTCGAACATTGCCAACGTCAGCATGGATGACGACCGCAGCGCCACGACCAGCCTGTATTTCACGGTGCAGGTTGGCAACCGTAACCATCTGGCGCATATCCTGCGCGCCGTCCGGCGCATTCCGGAAGTCGTCCGCGTCAACCGATTGAAAGACAAGGAAGGAGCAAGTCATGGCCGTGTATGAATCCGACCACACCCGCTTTATGCGCGAATGGATGGCCCAACATCCGCAGGAAATCGCGGAACAAAGAAGCGGCCGCGCGCTCTGGTGGGACAAGACGCCGGCGACCCCCGACGAGCAGCGTCGCCTGGCTGAGGCCAGCCTCGAGCGCAAGGCGTACTACTACGACGTCAATTGACTGGCGCCTAGCGCGCCCGCTCCGCACCCCAGAGCAGGCGATGCAATTGCACTTGCAGACGGACAGGCAGGCGATCCCTGAGGATCCACTCAGCCAGTTGCGTTGGGTCCAATCGACTGGCGACTGCCGACAGTAGCACCGAGCAGCGTTCGGCAAGCCGTCGGTCGGCGATCTGTCGGCGGGCCCAGGCGTAGTCCGCCGTAGAAGCGAGCACTAGCTTCAGCTCGTCGCGCGGGGTCAGAAGGTCGAGATTGGCCCAGCGATTCCTGGCCTCCTCGCCCGAGTCCGGTGCCTTGAGATCGAC
>PMIF01000226.1:0-9827 GCA_003157035.1 Rhodocyclaceae bacterium | reverse complement strand
GTCGGCAGTCCGGCGCGGGTCGATTCGCCCTGAAGGGAATGGAAGATCTCGCTGACCCGCAGCGCTGCAGCCGTCACCGTGCTTTCAGTCGTTGCTTGGCGGTCTGGGCAGCGGGGGTGGCCGGATACTGATTGACCAGGGCAGTGAGCACCTGCTTCGCGCCNNCGGTAATCCTTCAGCTGATAATGGCTGGAGGCGGTCCAGTAGTGGGCATTGGGCAACAGCGCGCTGCTCGGGTGACTGGCGATGAAGGCCTGGAATGCCGCGACGGCGTCCTTGTACTTGCCCGCCTTGAAGGCGCTGAGTGCTGCCTCGTAGTCGCGGGCCTCTGCCGCCGGATCAACCTTCGGCGCGGTCTCGACCGGCGGCGCCACGGCCGCGGCCTCCAGCTTGCGCAGGCGGCCGTCGAGGTCGACGTAGAAGTCGCGCTGCCGTTTCTGCGCCGTTTCCAGATCGTTGCTCAGTACCTCGATCTGGCCGCGCAGACGGGCCATTTCGGCGCGCAACGCCTCGCCCTGATTGGCGAAGTCGATCTGGTTGCGGTTGGCCTGGTCCACACGCTGGCTCACGCTGTCGAAATCCGTACGCAACTTCTCGATCCGCGTGCGCGCCTCGTCGTCGTCGAATAACCCGGCGCGCGCGGGCAACGCCACCAGCAAGATCAGGACGGGCAGCAGCCGTTTCATGATCGGCTAGAACTCGCCGGTGTAGAGCACGTCGCCGCGACGATTCTGCGCCCAGCACTCGTCGCTATGATCGGTACAGCGCGGCTTCTCTTCACCCAGGCTGACCGACTCGATCTGCTCTTCGCGCGCGCCGAGCATGCCAAGAGCGCGCTTGACCGCCTCGGCACGCTTCTGCCCAAGCGCCAGATTGTATTCGCGGCTGCCCCGTTCGTCGGCATTGCCCTGGATCAACATCTTGATCTTCGAATTCTTGACGAGGAATTTCGCGTGGGCGTCTATCAGCGGCTGGAACTCGGGCTTGATGACGTATTGGTCGTAGTCGAAATAGATGCTGCGCTTGGCCAGAATACTCTTCGGATCCTTGAGCGCCTCGAGCGCATAGGGATCTATAGCGTCCCTGTTGACCGACTCGGCGTCGCCGCCGATCGCCTTCGGTTCGCGGTTCTCGACCCCCGACGGATTCTGCTCGGGGGCGGGAGGCTGGCTGCCGCAGGCGGCCAGAAGAAGGATCAGGGGGGCAGCAATCAGGGTTCGGCGCATGACGAGTCTCCAGTGAAAAGGCTATTTGACGTACGGACCCCAAGAAGGTTCGCGGACATCACCGGCCAGAACGGAAAGTTTTTGCTTGATCCGGCCATCGGCGGAAACGGCAGCGAGGACTCCACGGCCGCCCATCTCGGTGGCGTAGATGATCATGCGTCCGTTAGGGGCGTAGCTAGGCGACTCATCCTTCTGCGAATCAGTCAGCACCAGGCTCTGTTTGGTTGCCAGGTCCATGACGGTGACCTGGAAGTGGCCGTTGTTGCGCGACACATAGGCCAGGCTCTTGCCATCCGGTGAGGGCCGGGGGGTGACGTTGTAGCTGCCCTCGAAGGTGATCCGCTGCGCGTCACCGCCAGTGCTGGCGATGCGGTAGATCTGCGGGCTGCCGCCGCGATCGGAGGTGAAATAGATGGTCTGGCCGTCGGGCGAGAACTGCGGCTCGGTATCGATGGCGGCCGAGCTTGCCAGGCGGGTGACGCCGCTGCCGTCGGCATTGACGGCATAAAGTTGCGAGATGCCGTCCTTGGTCAGCACCACCGCCAGTTTGCGGCCATCCGGCGACCAGGCCGGCGCCGAATTGGAGCCCTTGAAATTGGCTGCGACATGGCGGCGCCCGGAAACCAGGTCGTGGACGTATATGACCGGCTTCTTGGCCTCGAAGGAGACATAAGCCAGCTTGCTGCCGTCGGGTGACCAGGTGGGCGAAATGATCGGTTCGCGCGAGGCAAGCGCTGTCTGCCCGTTGCCGCCGTCAGCATCGGCGATCTGTAGTTCAAAGCGCCCGGAACTCTTCACTACGTAAGCAATGCGGGTGGAAAATATGCCCCGTTCGCCGGTGAGTTTCTCGTAGACGAAGTCGCTGATGCGGTGCGCCGTGACACGGATCTGGCCGCCGCTGTGGCCGTAGCCCTGGCCGCCGAGGGCGACCTGCTTCTGCACGTCATGCAGGCGAAAACGCGTCTCGTAGTGGCCGTCGGCGGCGCCGGTAACCGATCCGGCAACCAAGGCGTCGGCGCCGCGGCTCTTCAAGTCGGCATAGGCGGTGCTGTTCTCGTCGATCGGCACCGGCCCGGCGTCGACCAGGCGGAACATGCCGCTACGTTCGAGGTCGGCGCGGACAATGGAGACCAGTGCCTGGGCGACGACGCGTTCGCCGGCGAAATCCGCCACCGCGATGGGAATGCGGTTGGCGCCGGCGCCGGTGATCTCGATCGACAGCTGTGCCTGGACCGGAATAGTTGCCGCCAGCATGGCGGCGGCGAAGAGTGAATGCAGTTTCATCGGAAAATTATAGCCTAGCCGCATTTGCCATCTTCCTGAGGACAAAAGTTGAGCTTAAGGTCGCGTTGGAACAGCGAGGGGTCGTCGGCTTTAGGCAGCGGGCTCGACTTGAGGATGGCCCGCTCGACGGCGGCATCGTAACCGGGATGGCCGCTGGATTTGGTCAGCCGGGCGCTGATGACCTCACCCGAGGGCAGCTGCACGACATCGAAGACTGCCATCGGGTTACCGCGGAGGTCGGGCGGCAGGACGATATTGCCCCGGATCTTGCCGCGAATACGATCGGCGTAGCCGGCTTCGCCTGTCTTGCGTTGCGCCTGCGCCGCGGCGGCTCTGCGCTCGTTGGCCTTGCGGTCCTCGTCGGCCAGTTGCCGATTCAGCTCGCGGGTGCTCTCCTCGCTCTTCAACTGCTGACTGAAGTCCATGCGTGGCCGCGGCTCTTCCTTCTTCGGCACTTCCTTGGGCGGCTTGGGCTTCTCTTTGGTCTTGATGGCGATATCGGGCTTCGGCGGTGGCTTGACCTCGACCTTCGGCTGCGGCTTGGGCTCCGGTCTTGGCTCGGGCGGCACTTCCGGCTTGACCTGCGGCCTAATCTCGAGTGGCGGCAGCGAGCGTACCAGTTCCACCTCGACGACATCATTGACCTTGGTCTGCCAGCGCACGCCATAGATCAGCAGCGCGGCGAGCACCAGGTGGACAGCGATCGCCAGCACCACCGAGATGCCCTTACCCGGCTCCGGCGGACGCATCGCGAGAACTGCGTTCATCGTCCGGGCTGCACCAGAAGGCCGATCTTCGCCACTTGCTGCTTTTGCAGCTCGTCCATCACGCGCAGCACGGCTTCATAGCGAACATCCTTGTCGCCGGCGATCAGCACCGGCTGCTTCGGGTTCTTGGCTTGCAACGCCTTGATATAGCCGGCCAGCTCATCCTTGTGGATGGGGATTTCCTTGTCGCCCTTGGCGCGGTCGCGCAGCGCCAGGCTCTGGTCGGCATGGACGATCACTTCCAGCGGTGCCGCTGGTGCCTGCGCCGCCTTGCCGACACTGGGCAGGTCGATGTTGCCGGTCTGGATCATCGGCGCCGTGACCATGAAGATCACCAGCAATACCAGCATCACGTCGATATAAGGCACGACGTTGATCTGGTTCATGAGCCGGCGCTGTTTCATCGCCCTACTTCACTTGCCGTTGCAGGATGTTGGAGAACTCCTCCATGAAGCTCTCGAAGCGCACTGCCAGGCGATCGAGGTCATGGGCGAAGCGGTTGTAGGCGACCACCGCCGGAATGGCGGCGAACAGGCCGATGGCCGTGGCCACCAGTGCCTCGGCGATGCCCGGCGCGACGGCCGCCAGGGTCGCCGAGCTGACGTTGGCCAGGCCGCGGAAGGCGTGCATGATGCCCCAGACAGTGCCGAACAGGCCGACATAGGGCGACACTGAACCGACCGTGGCCAGAAAGGCCAGGTGCGACTCGAGATCGTCGATCTCGCGCTGGTAGGTGGCGCGCATGGCTCGGCGCACGCTGTTGATGGTCGTGGCGGCATCGAGCGACTTCTGGCCGCGCAGCTTGGCGAACTCGCGAAAGCCGGCCTCGAAAACGCGCTCCAGCGCGCCGCTGTGCTGGCGGTTGCTGGCGATGCTCTGGAACAGATCGGTGAGGTCGCCGCCGCTCCAGAACTCGCGCTCGAACTTATCGGTTTTGCTCCGGGCGTCGCGAATGGCGAAGCCCTTGCGAAAAATATAGTACCAGGACATCAGCGAGACCACGGCCAACAGCGCCATGACCAGTTTGACCACCAGGCTGGCGTTGACGATCAATTCGATCATGGAGAGATCTTGGGTGAAGTTCATGTCAGTCTTTTTAGTTGTTCGTGAAGTTCCGTCGGCATTGCCGCCGCCTTGCCCCGCTTGAGGTCCAGGCAGGCAACGCGCACCTTCGCCGTGACTAGAGTCTCTTCGCCGCGCCAGATGTGCTGATCGAAGACCACCTGCGCCCGGCCGAGTTCCCCAATGCTGCTTCTCACTTCCAGGACATCGTCGAGTCGGGCCGGCCGCAGGTACTCGGCAGATAGCGAGCGCACCGCGAACGCCAACCCGGCGCCAACCATCAACTCCGCCTGCCCGATGCCAAGCTGGCGCAGCCATTCGGTGCGCGCCCGTTCGAAGTAGCGCAGGTAGTTGGCGTAGTAAACCACACCGGCAGCATCGGTATCTTCGTAATAGACACGCACCGGCAGAAGAAAGTTCTGCATCACTGTTACCAGAGGTCGCCGTTCGACTTCGGTTGTGTCAGGCCGAAGTGGCGCCAGATCGAAGGCGTCGCCATCCGGCCGCGCGGCGTGCGCTGCAAGTAGCCTTGCTGGATCAGGAAGGGCTCGAGCACGTCTTCGATGGTGTCGCGCGCCTCGCCGATCGCGGCAGCCAGGTTGTCGAGGCCCACCGGGCCGCCGCCGAACTTCTCCAGCACGGCCGACAACAGCTTTCGGTCCATGACGTCCAGCCCGAGTTCGTCGACGTCGAGCATCGACAAGGCGGCGTCGGCAACCGTGGCGGTGATGGCGCCCTCGGCCTTCACTTCGGCAAAGTCGCGCACCCGGCGCAACAGACGGTTGGCGATGCGCGGCGTGCCGCGCGAGCGGCGAGCGATTTCACTAGCGCCGGCGTCGACGATCTCGCAATTGAGCAGGTGTGCCGAACGGCGAACGATCAGCGTCAGCTCGTCGGGCGTGTAGAACTCCAGCCGGGCGACGATGCCGAAGCGGTCGCGCAGCGGGTTGGTCAGCATGCCGGCGCGTGTGGTGGCGCCAATCAGCGTGAACGGCGGCAAGTCGAGCTTGACCGAGCGTGCTGACGGTCCCTCGCCGATCATGATGTCGATCTGAAAGTCCTCCAGCGCCGGATAAAGGATCTCTTCGACCACCGGGCTCAAGCGATGGATCTCGTCGATGAACAGCACGTCGTGCGGTTCGAGATTGGTCAGCAGCGCCGCCAGATCGCCGGCGCGCTCGAGCACCGGCCCCGAGGTCTGGCGCAGATTGACGCCCATCTCGTGGGCCACGATGTGCGCCAGCGTCGTCTTGCCCAGGCCCGGTGGCCCGAACAGCAGGACGTGATCCAGAGCTTCGGCGCGGCGGCGGGCAGCTTCGATGAAGATTTCCATCTGGCCGCGAATCTTCTGTTGGCCGACATAATCAGCCAGGCGCTTCGGCCGCAGGGCGCGCTCCAGGACATCTTCCTGGGGCGATTCCTGGTCGGCGGCGATCAGGCGGTCGGTTTCGATGGCCATCGAACGAGTGTATCAGGCCTTGGACAGAAGCTTCAGCGCTTGCCGGATACCGTCGGAGACGGCGACGCCGGCGGGCAGCGACTTCATGGCGCTCGCGGCTTCCCGGTCGTTGTAACCAAGCGCCAGCAGNNTTGTCGCGCAATTCCAGCAGCAGGCGTTCGGCGGTCTTCTTGCCGATGCCGGGAATCTTCACCAGGCGGCCGGCCTCCTGCAGTGCTACCGCTTGCGCCAGTTCGGCAACCGAAAGGCCGGAGAGCACGGCGAGCGCAATGCGGGCGCCGACGCCGGATATCTTCAGCAGCTGGCGAAAGGTCGCCCGTTCGCCCTCGGAGCCGAAGCCGTACAGACAATGCGCGTCTTCGCGCACCAGGAGGTGGGTGACGAGCGATACCTTTTCGCCGGCGGCCGGCAGGTTATAGAAAGTGCTCATCGGTACTTCGATCTCGTAGCCGATGCCGGCGACATCGACTGTGATCTGCGGCGGATTCTTCTCGATCAAGGTGCCGGTGATGCGACCGATCATACAAGTCTCCCTTTGCGGACACGGAAACCGCGCGTCGCGATGGCGCCCAGGCCCTGGCCGCCGTGGGCATGACAGATGGCACAGGCGAGCGCATCGGCGGCGTCGGGCGATGGCGTACCAGGCAGTTGCAGCAAGCGCATCACCATCTGCTGCACTTGTTCCTTGGCCGCCTTGCCGTGGCCGACAACAGCCTGCTTGACCTGGAGCGCCGTGTATTCGGACACCGGCAGGTCGGCGCCGACCAAGGCGGAGATCGCCGCGCCGCGCGCTTGACCGAGCAACAGCGTCGATTGTGGATTGACGTTCACGAACACCTTTTCCACCGCAGCCTGCTGCGGCTGGTGCAAGGCGATCACTTCGCCGATGCCGTCGAGCAGCGTCTTGATTCGCGCCGGCAGATCGTCGGTATCCCTCGTCTTGACGCAGCCGCTGGTGACATAGGCCAGCTTCTGGCCAAGCTTGTCGATGACTCCGAAACCGGTGATCCGGAGGCCAGGGTCGATGCCAAGGATGCGGACGGCGGCGGGCGCCACTACTCGTCCATCACCGCCGTCGTATAGACGTTCTGCACGTCGTCGAGCCCTTCGATGGCGTCGAGCAGCTTCTGCATCTTGATGGCATCCTCGCCGGCAAACTCGGTTTCGCTCTGCGGCTTCATGGTCACTTCGGCGAACTCCGGCTTCAGACCGGCCTTCTCGAGCGCATCCTTGACGGCAAGAAAGTCGCCCGGTCCGGTGATCACCTCGATCGAGCCATCGTCGTTGGTCGATACATCCTCGGCGCCGGCCTCGATAGCGGCGTCCATCACCGCATCCTCGGAGACGCCAGGGGCGAAAATGATCTGGCCACAATGCTTGAACATGAAGGCGACCGAACCGTCGGTGCCCATGTTGCCGCCGTGCTTGTTGAAGGCATGGCGAACTTCGGCGACGGTGCGCACCTTGTTGTCGGTCAGGCAGTCGACCATGACGGCGGCACCGGCAATGCCGTAGCCTTCGTAGCGCAGTTCCTCGTAGCTGACGCCCTCGAGCTCGCCGGTGCCCTTCTTGATGGCGTTCTCGATCTTGTCCTTGGGCATGTTCACGGCCTTGCCCTTGTCCACCGCCATGCGCAGGCGCGGGTTGAAACCCGCATCGCCGCCGCCCATCTTGGCGGCAACGGTGATTTCCTTGGCAATCTTCGAGAACGCGGCACCGCGCTTCTCGTCCTGGCGCCCCTTGCGGTGCTGGATGTTGGCCCATTTTGAGTGGCCGGCCATATCGATTCCTTTATTGCTGCGTAAAATCGCATAATTTTACCACTCGGGGTAAGCTGCCATGAGCCATCCTTTGCCTGTCGCCAAGTTCGGCGACAATGAAATCTGCCTGTTGCCGGCGCTGGCCAACCGCCACGGTCTCATTACCGGCGCCACCGGCACCGGCAAGACGGTGACCCTGCAGCGCCTGGCCGAGCAGTTTTCGGCCATCGGCGTGCCTGTCTTCATGGCCGATGTCAAAGGCGATCTCTCGGGTATCGGTGCCGTCGGCGCCAAGTCCGACAAGCTGGCCAAGCGCCTGGAGCAGATGAAGATCGCCGACTGGCAGCCGGCAGCCTTCCCGGCCGTGTTCTGGGATGTCTTCGGCGAGACTGGCCATCCGGTGCGTGCCACGGTCTCGGACATGGGGCCGCTGTTGCTCTCGCGCCTGCTCAATCTCAACGACACGCAAGAAGGCGTGCTGCAAATGGCCTTCAAGATCGCCGATGACGAGGGCCTGCTGTTGCTCGACCTCAAGGATCTGCGCGCCATGGTCCAGCATGTCGGCGACAACGCCAAGGACTACACGACCAAGTACGGCAATGTCTCGACAGCGTCGATCGGCGCCATCCAGCGCGGCCTGCTGACGCTCGAGACTCAGGGCGGCGACAAGTTCTTCGGCGAGCCGATGCTCGACATTGCCGACCTGATGCAAACCGACGGCGGCCACGGCGTGGTGAACATCCTGGCGGCGGAAAAGCTGATGAATTCGCCGCAGGCCTACGCCACTTTCCTGCTCTGGATGATGGCCGAGCTGTTCGAGCGCCTGCCCGAAGCCGGCGATCTCGAAAAGCCCAAGCTGGTCTTCTTCTTCGACGAGGCGCATCTGCTGTTCGACGAAGCGCCGGCGGCGCTCCTGGAAAAGATCGAGCAGGTGGTGCGCCTGATCCGCTCAAAGGGCGTCGGCATCTACTTCGTCACTCAGAATCCGCTCGACGTGCCCGACAAGGTGCTCGGCCAGTTGGGCAACCGCGTCCAGCACGCCCTGCGCGCGTTCACGCCGCGCGACCAGAAGGCGGTGCAGTCGGCGGCGCAGACGATGCGCGCCAATCCCAAGTTTGACACGCTGGCGGCGATTACCGAACTCGGTGTCGGCGAGGCGCTGGTCTCCTTCCTCGACGAAAAAGGCACGCCGAGCGTCGTCGAGCGCGCCTTGATCTTGCCGCCCAGCTCGCGCATTGGGCCATTGACCGCCGACGAGCGCGGCTGTGCGATCAAGGGGTCCGTGCTGTTTGGCCACTACGAACAGACCATCGATCGCGAATCGGCCTACGAGAAGCTGACCAAAGCCCATGGCGGCGCTCCGGCGGCGCCCGGACAAGCGTCGCCAGCGGCCCCCGCCAATCCCGATGGCGGCATGTTCGGCGGCCTGGGCGGTGCCATCGGCGGCATTCTTGCCGGTAGTACCGGCCCGCGCGGCGCGCACAACGCCGGCGTGATCGAGACGGTGGCCAAGAGCGCCGCCCGCGCCATCGGCTCGCAGGTGGGTCGCGAAATCATCCGCGGCGTGCTCGGCTCGATTCTGGGTGGCCGGCGCTGAGTAGCGGCGTCTGGCTGGCGATCTTCGCCGCGCTCGGCTTCTCGGCGAAGGCGATATTCGTCAAGCTTGCCTATGCCACCGCGCCGGTGGACGCCGTCACGTTGCTGGCCTTGCGCATGATCTTTTCCTTGCCGGCCTTTCTTTGGGTCGGCATGCGCGCCTCGCGTTCGGCGCCGCCACTGCAAAAGCGCGATTGGCTGGCCATCGTGGCCTTGGGTCTGCTCGGCTANNTGCTCGGCGCGCTGTTCCATGGCCAGCGGATCGGCCGGCGTGAATGGCTGGCGATGGTGCTCTGCTATCTCGGCATCGGCGCCGCCTTCGCCCACGACCTGCAATTGTCGGCCGACATGGCCGCCATCTGGCTGGGCGGCGCGCTGGTGTTCGGCTCGTCGCTCGCCTACGCCTTCTATCTGTCCGGCAGCGCTGTCATGCTGGCTAGAGTGGGCGTCGCCCGCCTGACCGCCCTCGCCTTGCTGGTGTCGACGGCAGCGACGCTGGTGCAGTTCTTCGCCACCGAACCGGTGTCGGCACTGCTGCAGCCGCTACCCATCTACGGCTATGGTTTGGCCATGGCCGTCCTGTCCACCGCCATTCCGGTGTTTGCCCACGCGGCGGCCATGCGACGCATCGGCAGCGGCCGGGCAGCGCACATCGGCACCCTCGGGACGATGA
>PMIF01000147.1 GCA_003157035.1 Rhodocyclaceae bacterium | reverse complement strand
CCACTGTCCACCGCCTTCGTCGTCATCACCCGGGAAAGTCGCTATCACTCGGTCGTATCGGTGGCTGAACTTGCCCCGGATGACTACCTGCTGAAGCCGTTCTCGCCGCAGGAACTATTGGACCGGCTGGAAGCGGTGCTGCAGAAGAAACATGTCTTCCGCCACGCCCATGAGCACCTGGAGAATAGTCGCGCCGCCCAGGCGGTCGCTGCCTGCGACCTGATCGGCCAACGCCACAGCCAGTACCGGCTGGACGCCTTGCGGCTGAAGGCGCAGACCCTGATGGCCATGAAGCGGACCGAAGAGGCCGAGGCGCTCTACCGCCAGATCCTCGCTCACAAGGCGGTGCCGTGGGCGAAAATGGGCCTTGCCCTGGCCTCGTGCGAATCCGGCAAGCTGGATGAAGCCGCGGACCTAGTGGTCGATATCATCGCCCACCACCCAACCTTTCTGGCCGCCTACGACCTTGCCGCGAAAGTCGACGAAGGGCGCGGACGGCTCGACGACGCCCAGAAGCATCTTCAGGCGGCGGTTGATCATTCGCCGCATGGCGTGGCAAGACAGAGGCAGCTTGGCCGCGTCGCTGCCGACAACGGCGACGTTGCCACCGCCGAAAACGCCATGGCGACGGTGATCAGCCGCAGTTCGGGCTCCAGCCTGTGCCAGATCGGCGATTTCACGCGCCTGGCGCGCTTGCAGATTGCCGCTGGCCGGGCAGCACAGGCCGTCGATACTGCTGCGGCGCTGCGCCGGGAACTTGGCCGCGACCCCGCTGCCGTCATGACCGGGCATGCCCTGGCGGCACTCGCCCATTGCCGCCTGGGCAACGCGACGGAAGCGGAGGCGGCAGCCCAGCGGGCCATGGCCAGTGCCCGGGATGCCGGTCACGACGCCCATCCGGAGCAACTGGTGGACGTGGCGCAGGCGCTGCTGGTCAGCGGTGCCGTCGAGCCCGGCCAAGCGTTGTTGCGCAAGGCGATCGCGCGCAGCGAAGGCGACGAGCGCTTCGCCGCCTACATGGACAAGGCGCTCGGCGCCTTCCATGAAACTTCCGGCATTGCCCAATCGCTGCACGACGACGTTCGCCAGCGCATGATTCAAGTGAATAACGAGGGCGTCCGCCTGGGTAATGCCGGCGATCTGGACGCCGCCATCCGGCTGTTCCGCGAAGCCGTTTCGCAAATGCCGTCGCTGCAGATGCTGGCCAACGCTGCCAAGGCGATCCTGGCAAAGATGAGTCGTGACGGTTGGGACGTGGATCTGGCGACCGAGGCGCGCGACTACATCGGCAAGGGCTGGAAGCAGTCTGCCGCCGACCATCGGATCAAGGGTGCCATTGCCGGCTATGAACAGGTGATGTCGAAGTTCGGCGTCCGCCTGCACGATCTGCCCTGGAAGGAGAAGCAATAATGGGCTTCGGTGCCTTGATCATTGGCGACGAGATCATTCGCGGCAAGCGCGAGGACAAGCACTTTGCCCGCTCACGCGAAATCCTGGCCCGCCGCGGTCTCATGCTCGATTGGGTGCTCTATGCCGGTGACGACCGGCCGCGGCTGACGGAAACCTTGCGCCGGACGATGGCCGGCCAGGATGTGGTGTTCAGCTTCGGCGGCATCGGCGTGACACCCGACGACCACACACGGCAGGCGGCAGCGGCAGCGGCCGGCGTTGCGCTGCTGCTGCACCCGGATGCCGAGACCGACATTCGCGCCCGGATGGCCGAATTGAAGCAGCAAGTGACGCCGGCGCGACTGGAGCTGGGCACCTTCCCCGCTGGCTCGCGGATCATCCCCAACCCGTTCAACCGGATTCCCGGCTTTTCCTACGGCAATCACCATTTCGTCCCCGGCTTCCCGCAGATGGCCTGGCCGATGGTCGAATGGGTACTCGATCAGTATTACCACGACCGCTTTCACCAACAACGGGAAGTCGAAGCCGCGATCATTGTCTGGGATGGCCACGAGGGCTTGCTGCTCGATCTGATGGTCGCTATCGAGCGCGACTTCCGCGGCGTGAAAATCTTCAGCTTGCCGGCCGTGCACTCCGAGACCGTCGCCGCTCACATTGAACTGGGCGTGCGCGGATTACCGGAACAAGTGGCGCCGGCAATGGCGGTGATCGAAGCCGAAGTGGCGCGGCGCGGGCTGTCCTTCCAGCGCAAGTAGCAGATCGCTCACGGCGACGACTGTATCGCCCTCAGTGCAGCCAGAGCCGCAGCGTAGTTGAAGCGTTCGACATCTCGCAGCACGTCCTCTGCTGAACGGCCGAGTAAATCACGTAGCGCTGGCCGATTCTCGCGGGCGAACTCGGCGGCGGCAAAGTCGCCGTCTTCAAGCAGGGCCGCCAAAACCGCCAACAGCGGTACCGGTGCCGACGGCCTCCCGGCTGGCGCTGCGCTGGCAGTACCGAGAGCGCCGCGGATATCGTCGATAACGCGGTCAAGCTCCGTCTGTAGCTGGCGCAGGCAGGTTTCTATCTCGCTGCGATCGACGGCCTCGCGCCTCAACACGACCTGCATCGCCGCTGCGGCTGCGGACAATCGGTCGGCGCCCAGGTTGCCCGCTGTGCCTTTGAGTCCGTGCGCCAGGGCATTCAATGCCGAGCGGTCGTCGCTGGCAAGCAATCTGTCCATCGCTTCGTGGTCGCCGCCGTGTCCCTCGGCGAACATCCTGAGCAAGCGAGCGTACTTGCCTTGCCGGTAATGCAACAGAGCGAGCCCTTTCGCCGTATCGACCGCGGTCAATGCCGACAGCGAACCGGCGACAACGCTGTCTGTGTCGACTGCGAGCCCCACCGGCATGGGCACGGGCACCGGCACGGAGGTCGGCAGCCATGTTGCCAGGGTCGCATACAGTTCGCTGGGAGCAAACGGCTTGCCGATGAAGTCGTTCATTCCGGCCTCGGTGCAGATACGACGATCCTCTTGAAAGACATTGGCGGTCATGGCCACGATCGGCGTCAGGCAAGGCAGTGCACGAATGGCGCGCGTGGCCGCCAAGCCGTCCATCTCCGGCATTTGCACGTCCATCAGGATCGCCGCATAGTCAGCGGCGGCGGCTTTCTTGACGGCCTCGAGCCCCGTTCTGGCCACGTCGACGGCGAGGCCGACGGCGTGCAGCAATTCGAGCGCGACTTCACAATTGATGGCGTTGTCTTCGGCCAACAAGATGCGGCTACCAGACCACTGTCGTTGCAGCTGTTCCTCGCTTGGAGGCGACACCAGCGAAGGCGCCGCCGGCAAGACGCCGTGGCCACGACCGAGCCTGGCGGTGAACCAGAACGTACTGCCCCGCCCGACGCCGCTATCGACACCCGACTCGCCGCCCATCATGCCGGCCAGACGGCGCGTGATGGCCAGGCCAAGGCCGGTGCCGCCATAGCGGCGGGTCGTCGACACATCGGCCTGTTCGAATGCCTGGAACAGGTTGGGGACGATTTCAGCCGCAATACCGATGCCCGTATCCTCGACTTCGAAACGCAATTGCAGGCCCCGTTCATCTTCGTCAAGCAATCGCGCCCGCAGGGCAATCGAGCCACTGTGGGTGAACTTGACGGCGTTGCCGGCGTAGTTGAGCAGTGCCTGGCGCAACCGGGTCAGATCGCCACGCAGCCAGCGCGGTACCGAATCGGTATCGACGCTGACCTGCAGGTCTTTCTCACCTGCCTGCGGCGCGATCAGTGAGCGCACGTGGTCAAGTACCGACTCAAGCGCGAAGTCCGTCTGCTCGATCTGCATGCGCCCCGATTCGATCTTCGACAGATCGAGGATGTCGTTGATGATCGACAGCAGGTGCGCAGCGGCAGTTTCGATTCTTTCCAGCCGGCCCAGGCGCTCGCTATCCGAGGTCGGACGCCGCAGCAAGTGAGTCAAACCAACGATGGCATTCAGGGGCGTGCGAATCTCGTGGCTCATGTTGGCGAGAAAAGTCGTCTTGGCTTCGTTGGCGACTTCAGCATGATTGCGCGCTTCGACCAGTTCAACGGTGCGGGCGGCGACGAGTTCCTCGAGATGACCACGATGGCGGTCGAGTTCCTCGCCGATGCGCTTGCGCTCCGTGATGTCCTCTTTCACCGCGACATAGTGGGTGATCTGCCCATCCGGCTGGCGAATCGGCGTAACGATGGCGAACTCGACGTACTCGCTGCCATCCTTGCGTTTGTTGTAGAACTCGCCCTTCCAGGTTCGTCCGGCCAACAGCGCCTGCCACATCTCGGCGTAGCGATCCGGCGGCGTGTGCCCCGACTGGAGGATTTTCGGATTCTGGCCGATGACTTCCTCGAGCGAATAGCCGGTCGCGCGCACAAAGGCGGCATTGACGTACTCGATTTTCGGCTCGAGGTTGGTGATGACGATGCTCTCGGGACTCTGTTCGACCGCCAGCGACAGCTGGCGCAGCGACTCCTCGCTGGCTTGCAGGGCGGCCGCCGCCCGCTTGCTCTCCGTGATGTTCAAGACAATCGCCAGCATCGACTCGTCCGGTCCAGGCAGCATGGCATCGGCAAGCAATACGGCGACGCGCGAGCCGTCGCGACGACGGTATTCCTTCTCGTAAGGCGCGCAGGCACCACTGGCGCGCAACTCGGCAATCGCCTGGGCGTCGGCGGGCTGCCATTCCTCCGGCGTGACGTCGATCCAACTCGCGTCGCCGGCCGCCAGTTCGGCACGGGTGTAGCCAATCAAGTTGAGGTAGTAATCGTTCGCCGCCAGCACCTGCCCCGCCGGTGTCGCCACCAGCACACCTACGACGTTGGAATCCATTAGCCGCTCGAAACGGCCGGTCGCCAACTCCAACTCGTGGCGGGTACGCAATGCCCGGATGCCATACGAGAGGTCATCGGCCAGTTCGGTCAGAAGATTGATCTCGTCGTTGCCGAAAGCGTCGGGTTCAGTGGCATAGAGGGTCAATGCCCCGCCGGCGCGGCCCTCGCCGACCAGTAGTGGAAGCGCGATCGACGAAGCGAAATTACACTTCACGACTTCGGCGCGCCAAGGCGCCATACGGGCATCAGTCAGAAGATTCTGGCTGACAACCCGCTGGCGCTCGCGGATGGCCGTACCGGTAGGCCCACGCCCGCGCTCGACATCCGCCCAGGAGACCCTGACCGACGCCACGTAGTCCGGATCGAGGCCCACCTGCGCCATTGGTTGTACTGTGCAATCGGCGTCATCCAGTGCATAGCCGACCCACGCCGTACGGTAGCCACCGACATCGACCGCAATGCGACAGACCTCACTGAGCAACCAAGATTCATCTTCGGCGCGGATCATTGCCTGATTGGATTCGCTGATCGTGCGTAAGGCCCGATTCGCCCGCTGCAACTCCCTCTCGGCGCGCACCCGGTCGGTGACATCGCGCGAGATGCCGAATAGTCCGGCAACCTTGCCCTCGCTATCGTACAGCGGCGTCTTGACGGTCAGCAATGTTCGCCGCTCGCCGGCCACTTCAACCACCATCTCGCGCCTGGTTACGCGCTCTTGAGCCATGGCCAGGCTGTCGCTGGCCATGATCTCGTCGGCCAGTCCAGGGCCAAAGACAGCGCGGTCATCGTGCCCTAGGACCTCCGCAACGGCTTTGCCGGTGACGCGGCAGGCCGCGGGATTGAACAGCAGGTAGCGGCCCCGACGATCCTTGGCGAAAATTGCGTCGTCGGACGTCGTGGCAATGGCGTCGAGCAAACGCAATTCGCGCAGTTCTTCTTCCTGCTGCGAGCGGTCCAGCAATGCCGCCAATAGGCGCTGTTGCTGCCGGTGTGCTCGAATCGCGGCGACCGACAGAAACATGAGGAGTAGCGCGGCAAGCGCAATCCAGGCCGCCTCGTGGCTGGCTCGCTGCCAGACTTCGGCGCGATCAACCTTGGCAATGAGAAACCAGTCCGTGCCGGCAATGGGATACATCACGCCGATGGCGGGAACATGGCGGAAGTCGACTCCTTCGACTGCGCCGCCAACCGATATCTTGCCGCTCACGACCTGACTGGCGAGCAGATCGGCGTCGGCAAGCTTCAGCCGCAGGCTCAGCCCTGCGCCGCGTCGATGGCGTAAGTCGTTGAGAAAGACCACGTCTTCGCCGTCACGATGGACCAGCTGCGACTCGCCGCTGTCGCTTGGCGTCGGCCAGGTGGTAAGCAGCGGATACAGGTAGTCGCGAGGATCGGCGCGCAGCACGACTGCCGCATCCAGTTTGTCGCCGGCCCTGCCCAGGCCAGCGATGAAGTCGATCGAGGGCTGGCCGGCGGCGTCGATGTAGGGGCCGAAGTGGGCAACGCCGGAACTGGCAATCGCCGCGCGAGCCGCGGCGATGAATCCCGGCGCCGGTTCCGCCAGTGTGCCCTGGAAGCTCTCGATGGTGTTGGTGGCCGCATCGACCAGCAGTACCTGGCGATAACCGTAGATTTTGCCGAAGTCCATCAGCCGCATCGCCAGCTGGACACGCGCCTGCGCATCGCCACGATGCCAGGCAAGATAACCGCGAAGCAGGTTGCTGCTGTCCCGAAAATAGCGGGCGTTGGCTGCACCATCCTGAAGCCAGCGAGCAACCTGGTTGCTTTGAAATTGGCCAACCGCCTGCAGACGCGCCAGTTCCTCGGCTTTGCGCTCAGCGTAGGTATGTTCGACACCGAATGCTGCCAGACCGCCGATGACGACGACTGCCGCTGCCATGGGCAGCAACAGCGATCTCGCGTAGGTGAGTACGTTGTCCTGACTGTCGCGCGAATGTGTGGCGGCGGGGCTGACCACGGGTTCAGGTGGGCTCTGGCGGCGCCGCGCTATAGACACTTGGCGAGTGCTTGGCTTCGTAGTAGCGGAAGGCGTCGCGCACGGTTTCCAGCAGCTCCGCGTCATCCCACGGCTTGGTCAGGAAGCGGAACAATTCGCCGCGATTGACAGCGCTGGTGACGGCCTTGAGGTCGGTGTAGCCGGAGAGCACGATACGCACGGTCTCCGGGTGGAGTTCGCGCACCTTGCCGAGAAATTCGGCGCCGGTCATCTCCGGCATGCGGCCATCGGAAATGACCACCTCCACCGGACGGGTCGCCAACAGGTCGAGTCCCGCGCGGCCGCTCTCGGCAGTGAGCACGGCATAGCCGCGGCGGCGGAAAAGGCGCTTCAGCGCAGCCAGGATGTTGGGCTCGTCGTCCACGAGCAAGAGGGTCCGTTGCGCCAACGGGCCGGCAGGTGGGCAGAGTTTACGGCCTTCGTGCAGTAGCTGTTCGAACTTGTCGGCCGGCAATGGCCTGCTGAAGTAGAAGCCCTGCATTTCGTCGCAGCCGCGGCTGCGCAGGAAGTTCAGCTGCCCCTCGGTTTCGACACCTTCGGCGATCACCGACAGCTTAAGCGAGTGGCCGAGTGTAATGATGGCAAGCGCAATGGCCGCACTGTTTGGATCGTGGGTAACGTCACGCACGAACGACTGGTCGATCTTCAGGCGGTCGATGGCAAAGCGCCGCAGATAGCTGAGTGAGGAATAGCCGGTGCCGAAGTCGTCTATGGACAGCGTCACCGCCAGGTTCTTCAGACTGCGGGTGGCGGCGATGAATGCCGGGGCGTCGGACATCACCGCACTCTCGGTAAGCTCAAGTTCCAGGTAGCCGGGATCGAGGCCGGTTTCGGCCAGGATCGAGCCAGCCAGCGCGACCACGTCTTGTGCCAGGAACTGGCGCGCAGACAAATTGACCGACACCGAAATCGCCCGCAGGCCAGCTCGCTGCCAGGCTTTGTTCTGCCGGCAGGCCTCCGTCATCACCCACTCGCCGAGCGGATTGATCAAGCCGCTGTCCTCGGCGAGGGGTATGAAACTCCCGGGCATGATCAGGCCGCGTTGCGGGTGCTGCCAACGCACCAGTGCTTCGGCACCGACAACCTCGCCGGTATGAAGATTTACCTGCGGCTGGTAGTGCAGGACCAGTTGCCCGGCTTCAATGGCGCGACGAAGCTCGCTTTCGGTTTCAAGACGTTCGAGCGAGCGCCTGTTCATCTCTGCCGCGTAAAAATGGAAGGTGTTGCCGCCGGCAGCCTTGGCCTTGACCATCGCCGAGTCGGCACTTTTCAGCAGTTCGTCGGCGCTCTGGCCATCCTTGGGAAACAGGGCGATGCCAACACTGGCGGTCAGGTGCAGTTCGCGGCCACTGACAACCAGTGGCGGGGCAATTGCTGCCAGCATTGGCCGGGCGATAATCTCGGCCACCTTGTCGCCCCCTGCCTCGGCGATAACGACGAATTCGTCGCCATCGCCGCGGGCAACCGTGTCGACGTCGGCGAGGCGCGCCGTCAGGCGTTCAGCGGCAGCGCGCAAGACGACATCGCCAGAGCCATGGCCCAGGCTATCGTTGATGTTCTTGAAGCGATCAAGGTTGAGCGTGACGACAGCAAGGGTCCGTCCCGCCTTGGCGGCGCGCACGATCGCCTGGGCGAGGCGATCATTGAGCAGATTGCGGTTGGGCAGCCCGGTCAGATCATCGTAGTTGGACTTGCGTTCGAGTTGCTCAAGGTAGCGGCGAATGTCAGCAGTACGGCGCGCGACTTCCGCTTCGAGGCCGGCGTTCTGGTCCCGCAACCAACTGCGTGTTCGCTCGGCTGCCAGTTGGGTCGTCACCCGGGCAACGACCACTTCGGGTGGGCACGGCTTGGTGATGTAGTCGGCGGCGCCCTGACGCAAGCCGGCAACAACATCCTGGCTGTCGTCCATGGCGGTGAGGAAGATCACCGGAATGCGGCGAGTCGACTCGCTTTCGCGCAGGCAGCGGAGAACCTCATAGCCGTCCATTGCCGGCATCATGACGTCGAGCAGGATCAGGCTTGGTTGCGGCGCCCGCGTCGCGAGGTGCAGGGCCGTGGCACCCGAGTTGGCAACGCGGACGGCAAAGCCGGCATTGCGCAGCGATTCGCCGATGACCGCAAGATTCTCGGCCATGTCGTCCACCACCAGGATCGTCGGCGAAACCGCAGGCCGCGGCCCGAGAGAATCGGGAGCCGTAAGGTCCTGCTGCCTGGACGGCTGGTTCATTTGTGGCGACTCTCCGTGGGATTGAGTCCGCTGCCGCACACCCGCGGGTCTTTCGCGGACGTGCCCCTTCGCCTCTGGAGGAGCCCGCCAGAAAAGCAGCGGATTACCTCTCTGTGAACATTGTAGTCAGATTATCGCCGCACGTATTCAGAATGACTACAAACGATGGATCCAGCGCGCACAAAAAAAGCCCCGGCGTTTGACTGCCGGGGCCTGAATCCAGCCTGTTGGGGCTGGGAGGAGGAGACGTAGTGAATTAGGCGGCCTTCTTGGCCTTCGGTGCAGTGGCGACGGCCTTGACCGTGGCGCTGGTGGCGGCCGCAACGTTCGCTTCGGCGATTTCGGCGACTTGCTTGGCAGCCTTGGTCATGCTGTCGTAAGCGGAATTGGCGGCAGCAATCGCGGACTTGACGGCAGCGACGGCGACATCAGAACCGGCCGGTGCATTCTTGGCGGCCTTGTCCAGAGCGGAACTGACGTTCTTGCTCACTTCGGCAAATTGCACCTCGAAAACCTTCGACAGCTCTTCTTGCGTCTGGGTGGCGATTTCGTAGACACCGCGCGAGTAGGCAACTGCCTTTTCGAGCGACGGCTGGGCCAGGGCGGCCTGGACATTGGCCAGTTCCTGAACGTCCTTGATCGCGAACAGAGTCTTGGCGTTGGCGACGACATCTTCCAGGATGCTGCGGGCGGTATTCAGATTCAAGGCGGCCAAGCGTTCGGCGCTGGCGAAAGCGGTATTGGCGATGGTCAGCAGCGATTCGATGTTGGCCTTGTTGGTGGCGCTCAGTTGCTCGGGCGTGGCGTACATAGTGATTCTCCTTAAGTGGGCTTCGATGGGTGCTATCGGGCGCACTCCAATTGGGGGCGGAGGCGCTATGTTGCAGTGCAGTACGATTCCTATTATAGGAGCGAAGAAGTGGATGTCAACACCTTTTTGTTGCAGTGCATCATTTGGTCGAAGCTAATTGTTTATCGTTATGTAACATGCAGTTAACAAGATTCTGGTAGAGATGCTGGCGCGCCTATGCTGCATTGCGCAATGGCCGTTGCGGTCGGCGTGGCAGGCCCGTTTCCGGGTCAAGCCACGGCAGGCAGGAAGCCTTCAGTTGTGGCTGGGGGGCTGAGCGTCGCCGGGGGAGGAATCAGGGGCCGGGGCCGACTTGGGGACGATCACGGCGCGCACGGGCTCCGCGTGCCCGGATGAATTTGTCGTCCCTCCCGTGACTAGGTACTTTTCCGTCTGACCGTCAAAGGAGATGTACTGGCCACGCATTTCGTCGCGTCCGCTGCGGACATAGGCATTGCCGAAGAATTCCGTTTTGTCCGAACGCCCGTCGTGCTCGATGCGGGCGGCCTCGCCGTCGATATACTCGGAACTGGCGTCTCGCTTCTGGCGAAATCTTGCCTTGCCGCCGGGACCGCCATAAGCAATGGCCTTCTGATAGCCATTGGCGTCCTGAGTGACGATCAATTTGTCGGTACGGATCAGCAAGGTGCCACGAACCAGTTGCACATCACCCTCGAGTGTCCGCAGCCCCTTGGTCTCATCGATGGTCATCTGCCCACCGTCAAGAATGACCGGCTTGTCCCGGTCCGCGCGCTCGGCTGCGGCAAAACCGCTGGTCAGCAGGGCAAGTACGGTAAAGACAGCACGGGCTGCTAGGGCGTTCATCGATGATGTGACTCCAAGATGCCGTGTACGCGGCCGCCGAGGACGGAAATCCTTGACAGGCCATTGGCTTCCAAACCAACTCCGGTGAGCACGCTACCGTCCTGGACAATACGCACCGGTGCGTTGGTGTGGGCATAGTGATCGTCAGGTACAACATCGAGCGTGGAAGTCGTTATCACTGTTTCCGCGGCGCTCCCGACCGGGGCATGGACCAGGCGAACGTTGTCCGTCAGTCGGACGTGCTTGCCTTCCTTGTCCAGGTAGCCCCTGTTCGCCGTAGCAACCATGGCGCTATCGGTGATGTAGACAATTTTCGGTTCCGTGACTTCTGCCGTATCGTCATCGGGAAAGTGCACCAGTTGTGCCGCATACAGCGTGTGGCGGAGCATACCCGTGGCGTCGTAGTGGCGATAGTTCACCTGGTCGACGAAGTAGTCGGGGTCGTGGCGCAACTTGCCGTTGCCCGTGGGGGATTCTTCCGTCGCTCGCTGCAGCCAGAAGGTCAGACCCGCCAGCAATATCAGCACGAGCAACGGAAACAATCCGGCGCTGGTCGGCCTCACGCCTGATATGCCTCGATGGTACGCTGCCAATTCCCCTGGGCGCGCAGTATCAGCTCGCAGACGTCGCGCACTGCACCGGCACCGGCCGGCGCCGCAGCAACCATATCGGCCTGCGCCAGCACCAACGGGTGCGCGTCAGCGACCGTCGCCGAGAATCCGCAAGCGGCCATCACCGCCAAGTCAACGATGTCATCCCCCATGTACCCGGCGTCGAGGAAACCAAGCCCTGCCTGGTCGAGGAGTCTGGCCATCGCGGTGCGTTTGTCGGTTACGCCCTGCTCAAGAAGCTCGATGCCAAGATCGTCCGCCCGGCGGGCGACAATCGGCGAATTGCGGCCGGTAATGATCGCAATCTTGACGCCCGTGGCAGCGAGCAGCTTCAAGCCAAGGCCATCGCGAGCGAAGAAGGCCTTCAGCGCATCCCCGGACGGGCCGAAATAGATCCGCCCGTCGGTCATTACACCATCGATATCGAAGCCCATCAGTCGAACCTGGCGCGCCTTTGCGAATGCGGAACTCATACCACCTTGGCCTTGAACAAGTCATGCATGTTGAGCGCCCCCTGCAAGACGCCGTAACGATCGACCACCAGAAGTTGCGTGATCCGGTGCCGCTCCATGAGTTCGACGGCCTCGACGGCCAAACGTTCGGCACCAATCGTCCGTGGCCCCTGGGTGGCAACTGAACCGACCGCAACCGGGCGCAGATCGCCGAACTTCGCCATGGCGCGGCGCAGGTCCCCATCGGTGAAGATCGCTGTCGGCCGACCCGCTGAATCGCTGATGACCACCATGCCCATACCGCCCCGGGTCATGGCCAGCAAGGCTTCAGGTATTGAAACACCCGTACCGACAACCGGTACTTCCTCCGCCT
The DNA here is from genome assembly GCA_003157035.1 of Rhodocyclaceae bacterium. Taxonomy (GTDB): domain Bacteria; phylum Pseudomonadota; class Gammaproteobacteria; order Burkholderiales; family Rhodocyclaceae; genus Fen-999. The sequence goes on along the minus strand of PMIF01000147.1, from coordinate 4,561 downwards.
TGCGCATGACATCATCAACGTGGGTCAAGAGCTTGCGGCCAAGGGCACCACCGGGGTGCGAACGAGCAAAATCCTCGGCAGAAAATCCGCGCGCATCCAGCAGGGCAACTGCCAGTGCATCACCGAGGGCCATCGCCGCCGTGGTGCTCGCTGTCGGGGCCAAATTCAGCGGACACGCCTCTTCGCGCACGGCCCCGTCGAGGTGAATGTCTGCCTCACCCGCCAACGAGGATCGCTCGTTGCCCGTGATGGCAATCAAGCGCCCGCCCTGACGCTTGATCAACGGCACAATGGTAAGCAATTCGTCGTTTTCGCCCGAGTTGGAAATGGCGATGAGCACGTCGCCGCGACCAATCATGCCCAAGTCGCCATGCACGGCTTCTGCCGCGTGAACAAAGTAGGCAGGCGTTCCGGTACTGGCCAAAGTGGCCGCCATCTTGCGTGCAACGTGCCCCGACTTGCCGATGCCGCTGACAATCACTCGCCCTTGGCAAGACAGAATCAGTTCCACGGCCTGGGCAAAGTCAGTGCCGACCCGGTCGATCAGAGCTGCGACCGCATCGGCTTCAATACGCAAAACACGGCGCGCCATCGCGATGGCGCCGCCCGGGTGGAACTCTTGGGTCATGGTCACGGATACCGTTATGATGGATTGAATTATAACCGCCGTCCCGCCCCCTCCCGGCCACCGTGACCACACTGCAACTTGTTCTTGTCCTGCTGGCGGCCTCCGTCCTGGTCGTCACGCTGTGCCGCGCCCTCGGCCTGCCGGCGGTTCTCGGCTATCTGCTGGTTGGCGTCATGATCGGTCCAAAGGCACTCAATTTGCTGCCCAATGTCGCCGACACCCGCTACCTGGCTGAGTTCGGCGTCGTTTTCCTCATGTTCTCCGTGGGCCTCGAGTTCTCGCTGCCGCGTCTGTTTGCCATGAAGCGCATCGTCTTCGGCATGGGCTTGGCGCAGGTGGCGGTCACCGCCGCCGCAATCGGCGCCATGGCCATGTCGACGGTCAGCGTCTCCCTGCTGGTCGGCATCGGGCTCGGTGGCGCCCTGGCAATGTCGTCCACAGCCATGCTGTCCAAGCTGCTCGCCGACCGTCGTGAGCTCGACACGCCGCATGGCCGCGAGGTGATGGGCGTATTGCTCTTTCAGGATCTGGCCGTCGTGCCGTTGCTGGTGGTCATCCCGGCACTCGCCCAGCCGATGCACGTGTTGCTCAGCGCACTGGCCTTGGCGGCAGCCAAAGCGGTGGTCCTGCTGGTAGTGGTTCTGGTCATCGGCCAAAGAGTCATGCGCAGTTGGTTCACCCTGGTCGCCAAGCGCAAATCGGCCGAGCTATTCATGCTCAATGTGCTGCTGATCACTCTGGGGCTGGCCTGGCTGACCGAGTGGGCAGGTCTGTCGCTGGCGCTCGGGGCGTTCGTCGCCGGAATGCTGATTTCCGAAACCGAGTATCGCTATATGGTCGAGGAGGATATCAAGCCGTTTCGTGATGTCTTGCTCGGCTTGTTCTTCATTTCCATCGGCATGATGCTCGATCTTCAAGCCATCGCCAACCAGTGGCCACGCGTGTTTGGCGTGCTGGGAGGCCTGCTGCTCGGCAAGCTCGCCGTCGCTTGGGCGCTTTCGCGACTGTTCGGTGCCAGCAACGGCACTGCGTGTCGTGCCGCGCTCTGGCTGTGCACCGGCGGTGAATTTGGCTTTGTCTTGCTCGCACGCGGCCAAGATGTAGGTCTGCTGGCCGGCGAGCCCTTGCAGCCGGTTCTGGCGGCACTGATCTTGTCGATGATTCTGGCGCCGCTGATCATCCACTTTTCGGATCGCATCGTCCTGCGCCTTGTTTCCTCGGAATGGCTACTGCGCTCGATGCAGCTCACCGAGCTCGCCGCCTGCTCCATGACGGCAGACCGGCACGCCATCATTTGCGGCTACGGACGCACTGGGCAATACCTGGCGCGCTTTCTGGAGCAAGAGGGCGTCGGCTACCTCGCCCTNNCGAGCTCAGGTGGTGATCGTCACGTTTTCCGACGCCAGCGACTGCCTGCGCGTTCTCCACCGCGTCCGGGAAATCGCGCCCGGCATACCCGTGGTTGTCCGGGCCCGGGAAGAGGATGATGCCGAAGCCTTGTTCGCGGCCGGTGCTGCCGAAGTCGTCCCGGAGGCGCTTGAGTCCTCAGTCATGCTGGCAACCCACGCCCTGGCGTTCCTCGGCGTGCCTTTGCATCGAATCATCAAGCGGCTGCGCGAGTTGCGCGAACAACACTACGGATTGCTCCGTGGCTTCTTCCATGGCGCCAGCGACGTTGGTGATCGTCTTGCCGAAGCCGACCTACCCCGCCTGCACTCGGTGCCGATGATCGAGGGCAGCTTTGGCATCGGCCGCCGGCTGGGCGAACTTCAACTTGATAAACTCGCGGTCACCGTCTCGGCGATCAGGCGCCGCGGCCGGCGCAACCAGACGCCCGACGCTTCGCAGTGCCTGGAGACGAACGACGTCATCGTCATTCTCGGCACCGCCGCGGCCGTGGCGACCGCCGAGGCTTATCTTCTCGGCGGCTGAGGCAAAGCGCCACTCAGATCGCCTTGCAGACCACGTAGGTGGTCGCGCCGTCGTCCTTGTAGGTCGCCGTGTCCGCCAGCTTGACATCGAGCTTGCTGGCATCGTCAGTCGCCCGTACTTGGCCCGCTCCGGGTTTGCCATCGTCGAGTTGGCCATCCAGCGCATCGGCGAGCTTGCCGGACAATCCGGAGGCACAGATGACCAGGCCGGCAAGGCCGAGTGCTCCGCTTTGCGCTTGAACGACGCCACCGGCGGCATTTTGCGGTGCCAGGGCAGTTGCCGCATCGCCGGCTATCAGTCCGGCCAGCCGCAGATGCTGCCAGAAGCGACAATTCTCGCCATCGGCATTGGCAGCCAGTGAACAATCCAGGATGGCAGCGTTCGCGGCAGCGCCCACGGCGCCATTGCCATCGCCCTTCTTGGTCGCTGGATTGGTCCAGCGACCCTCGGCGCGATCATCGTCACCGGGCAGCTTGCGGTAGCGATCCTGATAGGCATAGATGGCGGCAGCAATGCCGTTGACATCATTTGCCAAGCTCTTGATCTTTGCCTGATTGATCATTTCCTGGCCCTTCATCACTCCACCGAGAAGCAAACCGATGATCAACAGCACGATTGCGATCTCAACCAGACTAAATCCGTCCTGCCTGCGCTTCATGAAAGTCTCCCCGAGATGTCGCGTGAACGCGGATATGGCGCCGCCCGTCAACGGCTACGCCAATGGCATAGTACGCACATGCCTATGTCATTGTCAACGACAGGAAGGCTAGTCGCTCGGGGATTGGTCGACCAACGATTGCAGGGCAGCGGCAACATTCGCGACCAGCGGGTTCCAGTCAGCGCCTGCCTCTTGGCGGAATAGCCGCATTCCCTTGGGGTACCAGGGGGAGTCCGCTCGTTCCTTGAGCCATCGCCAGTCGGCCTTGTAGGCTGGCAGCAAGAGCCAACACGGTTTACCCATGGCCCCGGCAAGATGGACAACCGCAGTATCGACGCTGATGAGCAGATCCAGTTCCGCCAGCAGGTCCGCCGTGTCGGCAAAGTCCCGCAGGTCCGGACCCAGGTTGGCAATCGGCGGCAATGCCGCCGCCAGGCACGTATCGCCTTCCCCGGCGCCCTTCTGCAGGCCGACGAACTGGACACCTGCCACTGTCGCCAGCGGTGCCAGCACTGCCAGCGAGGGCAGGGAACGGTCGGCGTCGTTTTCGAAACGTGGATTCCCCTTCCAGACCAGGCCGACGCGGAATCCGCGGCGAGCAAGGATCTGCCGCCATTCGGCAGTACGCTCGCCGGAAGCCCGAAGATAGGGAATCGGCGCCGGGATCGAATCAAGCGTCGTCCCGCATAACCTCGGGATGCTGAGCAGTGGCGTCCAGTAGTCCCATGGCTGCTCCGGCAGCGGTTGATCGAGCGCAATCAGCTCGTCTATCGCCGCCAGCCCACGCAACAGGCGGAGCAGTTGCGGATGGCAAAGCATCGACACGCGTCTGGCGCCAAGTTCCTTCAGGCTGTCGGCATAGCGACTGAACTGAATCATGTCGCCAATGCCCGCCTCGCAACCCACCAGAATGTCTTTGCCCTGCAGCGACTCGCCCTGCCAGCGCGGGCAACTCAACTCGGCTACTCGCGGAGAACGCCACTCCCGATATTCAAGGCAGCGCCATCCTTCGGCGAAACGTCCCTGGCGCAGGAGCACATAGGCCAGGTTGAAGCGGGCCCGGCCATAGCTCTCATCGAGATCAATCGCTGTCCGGAAACACTGCTCAGCCTCGATCTCCCGGTGCTGGCAGGCGTAGAGCACGCCCAGATTGGACCACGGCGAAGCAGATGCGGGGCGTAACAGCACTGCTTCCCGGTACAGCCGCTCGGCTGCCGCGAACTCCTTCCGCTCGGCCAGCAAGGCGCCGAGATTCAAGCGAACCTCAAAGGATTCCGGATCAGTCCGAATCGCCCGCCGATAACATTCCTCGGCGCCAGGGAGGTCGCCATTCCCTTCCAGGA
>PMIF01000099.1 GCA_003157035.1 Rhodocyclaceae bacterium | reverse complement strand
TAGTCGTCGAAAATGATGAAGCCCTGCATCTTGATGCGCTTCTTGAGCAGGGTGCCAACCAATAGCCCCAGACGATCGGGACCGGGTGGCAGGCTGGTATCGTTGTAGTGGGCGATCATGCCGCACAACGGGACACGGGCCTTGGCATTCAGGAGCGGCAGCACGGCAGCGAAGATCGCACCGCCAACGCTCTCGAAGTAAACGTCGATGCCTCGTGGGCAAGCGGCCGCCAATTGCCCGGGCATGTCCGCACTATGGTGGTCGATGCAGGCATCGAAGCCCAGCTCCTCGACGACGAAGCGGCACTTCTCGGCGCCGCCGGCGATACCGACAGCGCGGCAATCCTTGAGCTTGGCGATCTGGCCGACGACGGAGCCAACCGCCCCGCTCGCCGCGGCCACGACCACGGTTTCGCCCGCTTTCGGTTGGCCGATGTCGAGCAGGCCCATGTAAGCGGTGAAGCCAGGCATGCCAAGAACACCCAGGGCCAGCGAAGGCTGCTTCATTTGGCCGTCGAGCCTGGTCAAACCGGTGCCGTCGGAGAGCGCATAGTCCTGCCAGCCGCTATAACCAACCACCAGATCGCCCGTCTGGTAGTCCGGGTGACGGGAGGCGTCAACGCGCGAGACAGTGCCGCCGACCATCACCTCGCCAACGGCTACAGGTGGTGCGTACGACGGCGCATCGCTCATGCGGCCGCGCATGTAAGGGTCTAACGAAAGGTAGATGGTGCGCAACAGCACCTGGCCGGCCGACAGAGCCGGAACACCGAGTGGCTCAAGGCGAAAATTTTCGGCAACCGGAGCGCCGACAGGACGGGAATTGAGAACGATCCTACGGTTGGCAATTTGACCTTGAGCCATCATATTCACCTCATCGGGTTTGGCACTCGCCGGACGTCACTTGAATGCCTTGATCAAAGCTTCGAACTCGGTACGAACTGATTTGTCGTGTGGCGTTACCGGCGGAATCTTGCGATCGATGCCAAGCAGCCCATAGACGGCCGTCTGGGCAGCCCGTACGGAGTACTCGACGGTAAAGACGACATCGTCCGGAATTTCAACAAACTGGCTGACGAAGGCGAGATTCCGGGAGCCGGGCGGTACCGGCAGTGGTCGATCGCCGGGCAGGCGGGGCATGAACATGCTGGTGATGTAGGGCATGCGACAAGGGATGCAGTTGGCCGATTCCATGATCTCCAGATCGAAGCGCAGGTGGCCGCAGAGTTCCTGCAGTATCTCGGCGCCGTTGCATTCGGCCATCGGCTTGGCGACGAAATCGCCGACCCGGTCTGGAAACAACGCATAGCCCCAGAACACCTGCACGTCGGCAGGTTGATTGANNGAAGTGCGGTTGATGCGCCAGCACGATGGACACCAGCCAATTCGAATCCTTGAATGTCACCAATCCGCCGGTACCCGCCTCGTTACCGCTGAACCGATCCATCTCGTCGAAGAATGCAGGATTCTTCAGGGTGACGGTAAACGACTCCCAGCACGACTGCGCAATGCAGTCGTTGAAGGCAGATGGATTGCCAAACTGCGGCCGGCCCTGGGCCAGTTTCTCCCACAGAACCCAGTCAACACTGTCCGCCTTGGTCAACTTTCTCGGCGCGCTGGTCATCGAACCGAGGCTGGAGGCATCCGTCATGGAGCCGTTCTGCACGAAGACCAGATCGCCATCATTGACAGCGATCACTTCACTCTTGCCTTGGCGCAGACATTGGATGCCGGTGACAGTGAACTTGCCATCGTCGCTCTTGCAGTCCAGGTCGGTCACCTTGCAATCCATGAGCAAATGCACACCCTGTGCTTCAAGCCAGGTCCGCAAGGGCAAGACGAGGGAGTCGTACTGGTTGTAGATGGTCCGCTTGACGCCGGCCAGCGTTTCGATACGCGAGAACTCGAGCATGAAGCGGTGCAGGTAGCGCTTGAATTCAACCGCACTGTGCCATGGCTGGAAGGCAAACGTGGTGGACCACATATACCAGAATTCGGTCTCAAAGAACCGTGGGGACAGCCAGTCGGTAATGCGGCTGGCGGCCAGGGTGGCTTCGTCGGCCTGGCTAAGTTTGAGCAATTCGAGGCGATCGTCCATGGAGAAACCCATCGAAGTCACCGGCACCTTCGCACGCCGCCGATCGACAAGCCTGGCCATCGAATGGGACTTGTACTTCTCATTGAAGTCCATGGTCTCTTCGAATACCGTCTTGCTCCCGTCGTTCAGCGAGGGAATCGATTTGTAGAGATCCCACGTGCATTCGTAGTTGTCGGTGGTCAGCATGCGTCCGCCGCGCAATGAGTAGCCGCCCGACGAATCCTGGGCACCGTCCAGGCTGCCGCCCATGACGGGTGACGCTTCGAGGATCGAGATGTTCCCACCAGGCAGATTGCCGTCGCGGATCATGAAAGCGGCGGCGGCCAGCGAGCCAATGCCACCGCCGACGAGGTAGGCCTTAGATTTCGTGTTCATGTTGTTTGCTTCCTATAACGAACGCTTCTGCGCGACCTCGTCGCCTGCTGCTGATGGCTGTTCTCCGGCAAGCGTTCAATGGCGATTCGGCAGCATTCGCACCAGCGTGTTGTCCCGCTTGACATAGTGATGAAACAAGGCAGCGGCCGCGTGCAAGCCGATCAGGAAATAGCCCACCGTGCCACCGGTCTCGTGAATCTCCTTGATCGACTCCGCCAAGGTCTTGTTCTCGGCGATGAGCGCCGGCAGGTGCAGGCCGAAGAACGGTATCGGTTTTCCCTCTGCACTGAGAAGCAGCCATCCCGCCAACGGCATGCCGATCATCAGCGCATAGAGTGCCACATGCATTGCCTTGCCCAGTATCTTCTCCCAGACCAGTGGGTCCGGCTGGATGCGTGGCGCAGGATCGGTCATATGCGCCACCAGCCGAATCCAGACCAGAACGAAGACAGACAAACCCAGCATGAAGTGCCAGGTCTTCAGTGCCGCGCGCGTGTCACTGCCCTTTGGGAATAGGTCGGAAAGTTCCATGCATGCATACACTGCCACCAACAGCAGCAGCATTCCCCAATGAAGTCCGATCGACACCGGGCCGTAGCG
>PMIF01000011.1 GCA_003157035.1 Rhodocyclaceae bacterium | reverse complement strand
GTTAGGCGGAGGCGGCATCGGGATCCCGATCGCCGAGATAACGAGCGCCAACAGGCAGCCAACCAGCATGCCGAGAAACGCGCCGAACGAGCCAACAATGGCGCTCTCAACCAGCACTGACTGAAACACAGTCGCCGAACGGGTTCCCAGCGCCAAAACCGTACCAAACTCGCGCGTTCGCTCGAAGATCGTCATGTTTACGCTATTCGCGACACTTAGCAGAACCATCAGCAAGATGATCACGCGCAACACGCCGAACTGGCGGTCGTACAGGTCCACGGCTTTCTCATAGAAGTCCGACAGCTTGCTCCACCTCGCGATCTCGAAGCCCAGTGGACCGTAACCGACTGCAAGTTCATTCGCAACCCTTTCGGTGTCCACCGTTCGATGCAACATTACAACCAGAACGTGAACTTTCTGTGTATCCATTAGTTCCCGCGCCGCGGACAGCGGAATGCGTACCGCGCGAGCATCAAATTCCTTGGAAAAGCTCTGGAATACGCCGACCAACTCAAAATCGAGCGTGTTGACCGCCCCCTGGGCGAGGCTGATGACCAGACTGACCCGGTCGCCGACCTTCAAACCCATGGACTTCGCGACCCCCTGACCAACGACGATTCCGCCGACATCCTTATCGGCCAACGGTCGACCTTCGATGTAATGAAGATAACTGCTAACCTTGCCCTCGGCGTCCGGTTCAATGCCTTCGCCGATGATGCCCAAATCCCGTTTGCCATTGTTGATAACCCCAGAGAAATTCAGCCGGCCAAACACGGCTTCGATCCTGGGCTCATTGACGAGACGAGCTTTCAGCTCATCGGGCTTATCAATCAAATAGGCTTCCGGCGCACGCGTCTTGCCCTCCCGGTAGCCTTGACGGGTCAGCTGAATGTGACCGGTCTGGGAATGAATAATTGCCTCGCCCAGCTGGATGAAGATGTCCTGAACAAAGCCGCCGGCAAGGATGAGTCCGGCAACACCCACGATAATGGCGATCAGTGTCGCGGCTGAGCGTGCCCGCTGGCGAAAGACGTTCCGTAGCGCAAGCGCCAGTTCGAGCCTCACTGGCCATGCCTCAAGGCGTCAACGATATTCATGCGGCCGGCTCTCGACGCTGGCAAGACGCTGGCCAGGAGGGTAGTGGTCAAGGCAACAAGCAGCGCATCCAATGCCAGTAGGGGTGAAACGACGATCTGTCCCATATACCCATGCGCCATTCCAGGCGGTGGCGGCATCGGTATGCCGATGGCCGAAATACCCATCGCAAGGAGCTTGCCGCTGATCAAACCGACGAGACCACCGGCAACCCCGATCAGCAGACCTTCCACAACAAAGAGACGCATAACCTCGTACCAACGCAACCCGACTGCCAGGCTGGTGCCGATCTCGGTCGTGCGTTCCTGGACGCTCATGGTCATGGTGTTAGATATCGTCAGCACGATGATCAGGCCGATGATGACTTTGACCACATTAACTTGTTTGGAAAGCAACAGGACCGTCTTGTTGTAGAAATCCGCCAGCGCCGTCCAGGGCACCACTGCAAAAGAACCGGACGGCAACCGCAGGCGCGCCGCAGCGACAAATCGATCCGTGCGATCAGCTGCGTCAAGGAGGACCACCCATGAGGTTGCGCCAACTACACGCATAAGCTTGCGCGCGACGTTGATTGGGACACGAACAGCACTGTCATCGTATTCCTTTGTCACAGTGGCGAAGATCCCGGCCACCTTGAGCTCAATGGCGCTTGTGCCGCCGCTGACGGTCGTCACGATCAATACGACCGTGTCACCCGGCTTGGCATTGAGGCTCTTGGCCAAACCTTCGCCAAGCAATATGCTGCGTGCGTCTGCGCTGGCAAGATCGACTCCCTCCAGCAGCCGGATCCGACTACTGATTGGCCGCTCACCGACCGGATCGACCCCCTCTCCGGCAAACGCCACCGTGGTGTCGCCGAGACTGATGAGTCCGTTGAAGACAAGTCTCGGAGTTATGGCAACCACGCCCGCCATGCCCGCCAACTCCGCTTGCTCGGCTGAGTCGGCCGGCAGCAGGAAACCATAGGGATTGGCAATTCCGCGCTCGAAGAACTCTGGTCTAACGATCTGCACATGACCGAGTTGTGAATGGATGGTTGCCTCGCGCATATCCTGGAAGATCCAGGCAATGAACCCTCCAGCGAGAAGGTACGCAATGACTCCGGCGGCAACCGTAAACACCCCCCCCAGAGTACGCCGCGTATTTCTTCTGAGGTTGCGGGCCGCGAGCCTGATATCGTTCGAAATTGTCGACATACTGTAGTGGTTGTTTTTGAGGCCGTGCATCGCATCTAAGTGCTATGCCCACCCGTGAACTAGTAGCGCGTAACCGTGTACCCATTTGACTACGTGCGGGACCGACATGCAACACACGGCGGCATTCTGGGATAAGCTATCCATCCTGATTAGCGTGAGATACCGCGTCACCCACCGGTACCTCTAAGTGCCATTATGAAACGATGCAAGAAATGCTTGCTGCCTGACGCGGTCCCAGGTTCGGATATCGACGTCGATGGGATATGTCGAGACTGCAGGACCTACTCACCGTCAGCGAAAGTCGCCGCACCGGATGCAGGCCAGCGCAGGGACCTTGAGGAAACATTACGCGGCTGCCGAAATTTCAAGGGCGCATCCTATGACTGCATCGTACCGCTGAGTGGCGGCAAGGATAGCGTTCTCTTGCTCCACAAACTCAAGGTTGAATACGGGCTGCGTGTACTGGCGTTTACCGCCGACATAGATCTGCCCCAAGTCGCCTGGAGCAATATTCGCACGGCTCTGGCCAAGCTGAACATCGACCACCTGGTCTACTCTCCGGCGCCACAGTTCTTCAGCCGTCTTTTCGCCTATTTACTTCGCAATCAGGAAGCGCGCGGCGCTGTATACACGGTGTCCTACGTCTACGCCCCCCTGTTCGAAGGCGAAGCGATTCGCATCGCCATCGAGAAGAACATTCCTCTCGTCCTCGCAGGATACTCCCCGGGGCAACCTGAGCCCTCCAGGATGCGATACGAATTCTCCCAAGAATTGATCCAAAGTGAGGACTGGACGCCGCCGCATCTCAAGGAGTGCGGTGAGTTCAGCGCCGATGAACTTCGTCATTTTTACAACCCGCTCGAAATGCCAGGTGGTACTCGCTTTCCACGCTACCTCGCGCCCTACCACGCCTGGGACTATGATCAGGATGAGGTCATGACCAGGGTGGCCGACCTTGGGCTAGTCAAGCGCAAGAGTCACGCCAACCCGATCGTCAGCAACTATCCAATCAACTGGCTGATGATGTACTCGGANNAAAGCCAGTGTCGCCTATTGGCGCGCGATGGGACCGATCGTGGATATGATGATTCGCCAGCGGTTGTTTCTCGGCCGCAATGTCACCCGCAGCATGCGCTGGCTTGGCCTGAAGGATGCGGATCTGCAGATTCGCCTGCCTGTCGGCGCTTATGACCCGCCACTTCTGCGCATCGCATCGCCATGACCGCCAGCCATCCGACGACCGTCCCGGACTGTCTGTTGGAGCGCGTTGCACACTCGCCTGCGGCAACGGCTTTCTGGCGCCATACCGCGGGCGGCTGGGCCGGTGAGACCTGGGAGTCTGTCGCGGCGAGAGTGCAGAATCTCTCCGGCCACCTGATCCGGCTGGGGCTACTTCCCGGCGACCGGGTGGCAATCATGATGCCCACAAGCATAGAGTGGGAGATCTGCCATCTGGCTGCGTTGACAATCGGATGCGTGGTGGTTGGTATCGACGCTCACGACGCGCCCGATAACATTCGCCACATCCTCGACATTGTGACTCCACGCGCGCTGTGCGTGGATCGCCAGGAACAAGTGCGGCCATTGCTGCAGCAAGTGCAGAGCCCCCCCCTCTTCAGCATCGTCAATGGGCCGGCATCAGGCGTTGGCTGCCACGCCCTCTCTGCACTGGTGAAGCAATCGGCCGCGCTGGCGATTCCCCGGCGGCAAGTGCATCCGCTGGACGTTGCCACGATCGTCTTTACCTCAGGCAGCAGCGGACAACCCAAGGGTATCGCTTATACGCACGAGCAGATTTGTTTGGCGTCCGAGGCAATTCTGGAGCGATTCAGCAGCGTTGGCGAAGGCGCACGCTTCGCCTGCTGGCTACCGTTATCGAACCTGTTCCAGCGAATGATCAACCTTTGCGGAATGATTCGCGGTGGCGAATCATATTTCGTCGAGAACCCTGTGGAAATCATTGACCACTTGCCGAGTATCCGCCCGACTCTCTTCATCGGCGTGCCACGGTTCTTCGAAAAACTCCACAAGGGTATCGAAGACAACCTCACCAGGCGCAGCGCTTGGCTACGCCGGGGCGTCGGCTGGGCGCGCCGGGTAGGTTCGCGATACCAACAGCGGCAACGGAGTGGTGGCCGACCGGGACCGCTATTGCGGATCACGCATCGCGTCGCTGACGGGCTCTTCTTGCGTCCGATCCGTTCGGTGATGGGGCCCGACCTGCAGTTCATGGTCAGCGGCTCGGCTCCATTGCCGATTTGGCTCATGGAAGATTTCCACGCTATCGGTTGGCTCGTCCTGGAAGCGTACGGCACGAGCGAGAACGTAGTCCCGATCGCCATCAACTCCCCAGATTCCTATCGGTTCGGCAGCGTGGGCCGTCCGCTGCCACAGAACGAGATCCGGCTCGCAGCGGACAGCGAGCTCCTTGTGCGCGGTCGCGGCGTGTTTGGCGGCTACTTTGGAGAGGCAAACGAAGCCTCGCCGCTAGATGCCGACGCCTTCTTGCATACCGGCGACTACGCCCGCCAGGATGCAGAGGGCTTCATATGGCTCACGGGACGCAAGTCGGACATCTTCAAGACATCCACCGGTCGTCGCATCGCCCCGGTCCCCATCGAGGCGAAGATCAAGCAGCTTCCCTATGTCGAGCATGCCGTGGTATTCGGCCGTGACCGACCGGTCCCTGTCGCGCTGCTGTGCGTGAAGCCGAGTCAGTTCCCTGACGCGCCTGCAGCAGGAATACCCGTGGCCACCGACGCCCTGGAGAAGATCGCAGGCGACCTGTCCGACGTCTGCGCCGCCATCCCTGTCATAGATCGCCCGGCGGGAATACTGGTCACACGCAGTCCTTTCACCATCGCCGGTGGCGAGCTCACCAGCAATCTCAAGCTTCGCCGTGCGCCCATCGAGGCCAAGTACCGAGCCCAACTCGATGAGCTGTATGACCAACTGGCCGGCCGACAGCAAAGGTCACGTCCGCTCATCCGGGAGGCGTCATAGCGACCTATTTCATCACTGGTGCAACTGGCGTCGTCGGCAGCGCCGTCGTGCCGTTGATTCTGAGCAATCCGGATGCCGAGGTTTGGCTGCTGATCCGGGCCGCCTCTGACTCGGCCTTGGCCGAGCGCATGAAGGAGCTTATGCGATTCTGGGGTTGGCAAGACGACGCCGACGAGGCGAAGCGTATCCACACACTGGCCGGCGATGCAGCGCTGCCTGGTTTCGGCCTCGGCGATGTTCAGTACGCAGACCTAGCCAAGCAGTGCACCCACATCATCCACTGCGCAGGCACCGTACGGATGAATTTGGCACTGGAGGATGCGCGCCGTTCGGCGGTTGGCTCGGCTGAGCAAATCCTCGGCCTGGCGCGACGGATCGCCGCCACCGGGCTACTCACCAAGGTGGATTTCGTCAGCACCCTGGGGGTCGCCGGCAAACGCAACGGCATTCTGCCCGAGGCCTGGCTGGAGGAAATGCCGGCCTTCCACAATACTTACGAGCAAGCCAAGGCGGAGGCCGAATCGATCGTTCGCAAAGCCATCGACAGGGATAATCTGCCGGTCACCGTACACCGCCCCAGCATGGTCATCGGCGATTCCCGGAATGGCCGCGTCATCCACTTCCAGATCTTCTACTTCCTCTGCGAGTTTCTCTCTGGCCGGAAGACAATGGGCGTCTATCCGGATTTCGGCGGCGCACAGTTGGATGTCATTCCGTGCGACACGGTAGCTGCGGCCATCGTCGAAGCGAGTCATGACATGACAACCGCAGGACGGATTTTCCATGTTTGTTCCGGCGCCAATCGCGCGCCAACGCTGGAGGAAGTCAAGACGATCGTTCGAGACACCTTTTCGCGCCACGGCCTGCGTGTGCCTTCGGCGATCAACCTTCCCCTGCGCTGGTACTGCCGACTGGCCCAGGCTGCCGCCTGGCTGGCTCCCCCCGGCCAGCGCCGAGTCCTCGCAACCTTGCCGGTGTATCTCGATTACCTGGCAGACCGGCAGGCTTTCGGAAACGACGAATGCAGTGCGTGGCTGGCGCGGCGAGGAGTCGCGATTCCGAACCCAGGGGACTATCTACCCAAAGTCCTGGATCACTACCTGAAGCAACGCCACGCAAGCAGCTCGACACGCGCTGGGCGACCGGAGCGCCGCCGCCAAATACGCTAGTCGGATGCTTCCGGCCCCCTGGGGCGCATCGGCATACCATAGCGTCCTGGTGCAATGATGTTCTGCGGATCGACTGCTTTCTTGACGGCCGCCATGAAGTCGCGGAAGACGGGGTTGGTCGCCGTCGAGTTCGGCATGCTCATCGTCGTCGTCCGATAGGGGGGGTAGCCCTTGTCCAGGAAGCCCTGCCGCGTTTCCTGGTACCAGGCCGTGGCCCGCGCCGCATCCGCCTGATCATTACGTTCGTAGAACACCCCGAGCAGCATGATGATCGATCTCGGGCCTTCCACGATCAGTTCGACGAACATGTCGAACTCATGGCGAGCGAAGATCCGCTTCGCCAAGGCGAGTCCGTCCATGATATGGCCCGACGTGAACGGCAGCACCGGCCCGATCCACAAGAAACCGCACTGGTCCCGGGCTGGATCGATGTCCTGCTCGGGTTTCTCCTGGTGGGACTTGAAATAGACCTGGCGAGCGAAGAAGTCGGTCGGAATCCCCTTGTACAGATTGATCGCCGGAACCATCGCGTCGATGAACGAATCTGACTTGCCCATCAGCTTGTTGACGAATGGCGCAACCCAGCGGGCAACGCGGCCAAGCAGCGAATCTTCGGCAGCCACGCCGACGAACTGGATCATGCCATACCGTCCCAGCGCCCGGCGCAGCGCCCTCTTTTGAAAGCGGACTTCCTCCGGACTGCCATACACGCCGCAGCCGCAGGTCCAGCGCGCCACGCCATGTTGCTTGCGCCATTTAGCCATCGCCGCCTCGTCCAGGCAACGCCGTCCCGCCAACAGCTCATAGGGGTATTGGGAAACGATGCACATCATGGCAAAGTCGTTGGCGATATGCGGCCGTGAACGTAGGGCGCCGCGAAACACCAAGCGGCGCATGTCGTCAATGAATTCTGGGAAGCGATCGACATCTTTGGTGAACTCGAACGCCGCCCAGTCAAACCGATCCGGTGCAGGCATCAGCCAGACACCCGCTTTGACGACAATTCCGAGGTTCGACTGTGCGAACATGCCATCAAGATACGGCCCCAGTCCCCATTTGTAGACATGGCGGCATTGGTTGTTGTCGGTCGGCCCGCCGCCGGTTTGCAGCAGTTCACCGTCGGCCAGCACCACGTCCATGCCGCAAATAGTGCCGAAATGATCAGCATAGGGAGTCAGACCTCGCCCCTTGTCCAAGGCGTTTCCTATCACGCTCGCGTACTGGGTGCTGCCTGCGACATCCGCCCAGAGTCCCGACCCGTGCTGTTTAAGGTAGTCATTCAATTGCTTGTAGGTAACGCCCGGCTCAACTACGACGTACCCCAATTCCTCGTCCACTTGCGAGATACGAGTCATACGATTGAGGATCAACGTAATACCATTGGCATAGCACGCCGTCGCCTCGCCATAGCCCCAGTTCTTTCCGGTGCTGACCGGCCAAACCGGCACATCATGCTCTCGGGCCAACCGCACTACGGCTTGCACCTGGGTAGCGTCAGTCGGGAACACTACCGCGCCTGGAACTTGACGGTACGGAATACAGGTCCGCGACATCACGTCAAGCTGCTCAGGTTCAACCACCACATTTTCGTGGCCGATAGCATCCTTCAATAGCTGGACCAATGATTCCGACAGACTGTTTGTCACCATGGTATTCGGACTCCCGCGTTTACGCCCATTGGCTTTCCGCCGCAATCAACCCGCTGGCGTACATCCATCTTGGATACTACACGCCTGCAATACGTCCTGAAAGCGCGGTTAGTCGATACCTTCGTCCATAGGGTCGGCAATCGGTACACGAAAAAAGCCTCCCCCTGGGTCAGGAGAAGGCTCTTAGAGAAAAGCGAAGGGGCCCGAATAGCTAGGCCCGTTCGAATGCAGGTCAGTCTTGCTTGCGGCGACGCGCTACGCCAAGGCCGAGCAGCGCCAATCCAGACAGGGCCAGCGTGGCCGGCTCAGGAATCACGCTGCCACGCGCGTTCATGGTACCTTGCAAGCACCAATCTCCGGATTGTGGAGTGCGGGTCTTGCACGAATCGGCAAGAGGACCGCTTTGATCGAACGGATTCAGCACCTTGTTATTGGTCGATGTGGTTAGCACCACGTCAGCTAAACCGGGGGTAAGCATGTTGTCGCTTTCCGAATTACCGTCGAGGAACGCGGCCACGTCGAGCATACCCCAGTCGTACTGGACGTCGAGCATGCCCTGACCGCTCTCGCTCAACGAAGCTCCCGTCAAGTTGCCGTTTCCATTCAACACGTAAGTCAACGGACCGGTGTACCCTGAGGCGCTGTCGAAAATCGGATCCGCAAAAGTATGTCCCTTCAGGTGCAACCATTGCGTCATGCCTGTCGTAATGGTGGCCCAATTGGCATTTGAATCCTGACTCAGCAGGTTGATGTTAGCGGCACCGCGATAGAGATTCACGTCGCCTTTATCGAACGTCACTTGCGAGCCATTGAAAGAACTTACGGTGTAGTCGAAGGTGAAATACAGCGAGCAGGTACCGACAGCGCAGTAACTCGAGCTACCGTTCAGCGTAGTGACAAGGCCGTAGCCCAGCAAATGCTCCCCTACCGTGCCATCAACGAAGGTCTCAGCCAAGGTTGCGGTCTCGAGGTGAAGGCCCGCAGAGCCAAGGGCACCGAAATCAATGCCCCCAATGAAATTGGCCGACGACGGCATCGAGACAGCCATTCCCATCACCGCTATTGATGTTGCTACAAGTTTCTTCATGTCAAGTCTCCAGGCCATAATTGGTTGGTCACACCGGTCCTCCGGCTGGCTTTCACTAAGCAATGGTTGTGCCAATACGAGCCGATGACATCTATTATCATTTATAAACAGTTTGTTATAGACTTCACGAGATCCATCCATGGCGGTCCCTCCCTGCTCTTTGGCCATCCACTGTAAAGACGCCCGACAGATTCCCTTTCACCCTGACAGCATAGTGGTTAGGCCTGTAAACGTCGGCGTTCAGAACGCCACCGGTCGCCGTGACCTGAATGTGCCCGCGACCAGATCGTCTCAATCCAGCTTCTTGAGGTAATCCTTGGTGAAGATTTTGTCCGGAAGGTCGCGCAACTTCATCCCGCGATACTCAAGCACCGACTGTTCGCCTTCCTTCAGCGCGTCCTCCATGACCAAGCGTGTCGGCCGGACTTTGCCAGCCATCGGCTTGAAATCTTCATAGCGGCAGCGCTTCAGCAGTCGGTTGGACAGCGAAAAGAACTCCGCCTTCAATGGCCAGAAGGTCTTCTTGTTTACCCAGTACAGGACACGCTGGTAGGTAACGGTGCGATCCACGGCTTTGAGTTCGATGACATGAAAGCTGTCGCCGCCGATGGTCTCACTATTCATGATCCGCGGGTTATAGTCGCCGGCGAAGTTGGCCCGCGCCAGGTCGCCGTTCGCCACCTGGCCGGTGAGCCGTTGGGCCAGTGAGATCCGTATCGGCTGCGAGACTTCCGGCATGAATATCCACAAGTCGCGCCCCTTCATCAGCATTATCTGGCCGCGCTCCGACGCCGGTTCAGTCACCATGACGACGCTGTTGTCATTACCCTTGGCAAGCACACGATATTTTCGGCTATCGACCGACTTGTCTGCCAGCGTCGTGGTGATGGCCACTTCGACCTGAAAACCCTCAACCGGGAAACGAATCTGATCCGCCTTTTCCACGATGGCCAGCGCCTCTGCGTCGACGCCGCCCTGGCTGACCGGTTCCTCGGCCCGACAATGGCCGCCGATGCCCAACACCAGCGCCAATGGCAGAAATCGCCACGATTTGGCATAGAATCCAGCGAATGTCATCTTTTCATTTCGCTCCGGCTGCTCTGCGAATGAGTGATCGCCATGTCCGGACGGGGTCACGCCAGGAAATGTCCGATCAATGAGTGTCGTTCGCGTCGATCATGTTTCAAAAGACTACCTGCTCGGCGACCAGGTTGTCCGTGCGCTCAATGATATCTCTCTGGCCGTCGAGCCAGGCGTCTTTCTCGTAATAGCAGGTCCATCCGGTAGTGGCAAGACCACGCTGCTCAATCTCATCGGCTGCATAGACCGGCCGACCAGCGGTCACGTCTACATCGACGATCAGGATGTTGGTGGCATGACGGCAAATCAGCTCGCCGATCTGCGTTTGCGTTCGATCGGCTTCATCTTTCAAACATTCAATCTGCTGCCGGTATTGTCAGCCGCCGAAAACGTCGAGTATCCCTTGCTGCAGCGGCCGGAATTCGGCCCGGTCGAGCGACGCCAGCGCGTGGAACACTTTCTCGATGTCGTCGGGCTGGCCGACAGGATGCAGAACCGGCCAAATCAACTCAGCGGTGGCCAAAGACAACGCGTGGCGATTGCGCGGGCGCTCGCGGGTTCGCCGCGCATCATACTGGCCGACGAGCCGACGGCCAACCTGGACAAGCGAACCGGCATCGGCATCCTCAAGCTCATGAAGCGTCTCAACGAAGTCATGAAGACGACCTTCATTTTCTCCAGTCACGACAAGCGGGTTATCGACAGCGCCGACCGATTGGTGCAGGTCGACGATGGCCGCATTGAGGCATTGGGACTTCGCCGCGACGGCGAATGGATACTGGCGCGTGAGCGCCAAGCGGACGAAGAGGACGTAAGCGTAGCGGAATCGTGACTGCAGATAATTAGACTCAGAAACCATTTATGGGGAGCGGGATGGCTATGCAAGCAATCGGCATCGGCGGCAGACTGACGGTTTCCATCGTTCTGGGTGGGCTGGCATTCGGCCAACAGGTATGTTGGGCGCAATCGAGCCGCGACGCGCTTTTCGATGATGACAACGAGGCACCGACAACGCAAGCGCCAGCCACAGCCGAAGCGACCGCGCCAGGTCACGGAATCAAGGGGTTCGTGCAATTCGAAATGGCGCGAACCACCGCCAGTCCGGAGCATTGGTCGAAGCTGCGCACGCGTGGCGAAGTCGGCAGCCAAGGCAATTTCGGCGACGGCCTGAAATGGAAGGCCAACGTGCGGCTGGACTATGACACCGTATTTGACGTCAACAGCTACTACCCGTCAGCGGTAGCCCATGACCAGCGGGCGAACGCGGCCTTGCGCGAGACCTATCTGGATGCCAGCGCTGGCGACTGGGACTTCCGCTTCGGCCGGCAGCACGTTGTCTGGGGCGAGATGGTCGGCCTGTTCTTTGCGGACGTGGTGTCGGCACGGGATCTGCGGGAGTTCATCCTGCCCGACTTCGACATGTTGCGAACCCCCCAATGGGCAGCCCGAGCCGAGTATTTCAAGAACGATTCCCACGCTGAACTGCTGTGGATACCGGTGGCCACCTATGATGAAATCGGCAAGCCAGGTGCCGAGTTCTTCCCCTATCAGCCGGTACTTCCTGGTTTCGTCAGTCAATACCGCAGCGAGGTCCAGCCCAGCAGAAACCTGAGCAACGGCAACTACGGCGTTCGCTTGTCGACCCTGAAGAACGGCTGGGACGTCTCTGGTTTCCATTACAGCAGCATGGATATCCAGCCAACTTTCTATCGCGAGATCGTCGGATCGACCATGATCTTCGAGGCCCGGCATGGTCGCATCAATCAGACCGGTGGCACCCTGGCCAAAGATCTGGGCTCGGTGGTTCTCAAAGGCGAGGCCGTCTACACGACGGGCCGCAGCTTCGCAGTCCTGAATACGGCGGCTGTCAACGGTGTCGTGGCACAACATACGCTAGACTGGGCCGCAGGTCTTGATTTCACGCTACCGGCTGACACCCGGTTCAACGTGCAACTCTTCGAACGCGTGTTCTTCGATCACAATCCGGACATCATCTCCGATAAGCACGAGAACGGTTACAGCCTCTACGCCAGCAAGAAGTTTGGCGGCAAATGGGAAGCTCAGGCGACGTTCATTTCCAGCCTGAACCGCAGCGACTGGTTGTTCCGTCCTCGTCTACAGTGGAATTTCGAGCAGAACTGGCGCCTGTTGTTCGGCGCAGACGTGTTCAGGGGGCCGCCCCTCGGCATGTTCGGTCAATATTCGAACCGCGACCGTGTGTACGCAGAGGTGCGCTACAGCTTTTGATTGAAATCGTCAGACCAGGAAGCGGCTCGCCTCTTCCAGATCACCGTGCGTGCGACCGGAGGTCAGCGCGCTGACAAACTTGTTCCAAACCAGGTCAGGCTCGCCAAGGTTGAAACCGTAGTAGCCCTGGAAGCCATTGACCTTGTCGCGCACGGCCATGGCTTTAACCATGGAAATCTCATGGCTGCCGAGCTGAACCTCGGCATCGCTCCAGACGTGCATGGGCAATGGCTTCGTTGCCCTGGCCCGAAAACCGTATTTCGATACCTCCACCACTTGCATGGAGTAGCGCTCCTTCTTTCCCTGATCGGAAATTGTCAGATAGCCAGGACACTTGAAGGAGTACCGGTGGTATTGCCGCTGTTGCCGCCCCTCCCCTGGGCGCACCGGTATTGGCGGCAATATGACCTCGTATTCCGGCAGGTCATAGATCGAATGCAAGAGCAGCTTCTTGTGGTCGTCCAGGTTGGCGAATACCTTCGTCCGCACGTTGAAGAAGTAATCCAGCAAGTCCGGCGTCAGGACGGGGTCGTTGGTCGTGAAGTAGCGGCGTTGCGGCAACTGAATGTTGGGCAACTTGATCTGGGTGAAGTAGGCATGCAGGTTCTTGCGTGGCCGCTTCGATCCGTAGGCGGCCTTGAACGCCGCCGGTGCGTAACGTAGATCCAGCCATGCGCCAATCGCCGGTGCGCCGTTGGCGAAATCGTATCGCGCCACCACGTGCGCCGTCAGCCGTCGAAAGAGCAGTAGCGCCTCATACATGTCGATGCGATTTGGATTTACGGCGATAACCAAGTGCCTGGTATCAAAGAAGGTCGTGCAATACTCATACATGAACTTGATGAGCGGGAACAGGATCGACCCGCCAGTTTTGCGAAACTTCGGGTGCACAGCGAGTGCGGAGACCTCCGCGATGTTGCCTTCCTTGCTCCGCACAGCGCTCAGGTCGAAAATCGCCTGCAGTGGGAAACCCAGTGCGCTGTCGCGAATGAGAGAAATCGTTCCCACCACCTGGCCGTCATATTTAGCACAGAGGGTTGTTGTGGTCGGTAGGGCATGGTAAGTGGTGACCCGCAATCTGGATGGGTGCGGCTTCATAAAACCGCTGGCCACATAGGCATCATGCAGAAGGCGGAAGCAGGCCTCCAGTTCCTCCTTCGTTTCCGCAATCTTGAGTTGAAGCCTGGCAGTCGGAGCCGGGTCGCAATTGACAAAGGACCGGTAGACCGCAAAACGCTGCTTGCGGGGCATGATGCCGAACAGTTTGCGCACCGACACACGTAGCATCTGACGAAGCAATGGGATGATACCGGTGCTCATTGCGTGCTCCGAGCGTCCAGCCAGTTTTTATGTTACTCCCGGCAGGGAGCACTGGCATAAAATTCTCGAGGCATCAGGAGGCCTCGACGGTAGCCGGATCGAACAACCGGCCGCAGCTTCGCCCGACCTCCCGATCACCAAATCGAGGCTCTGGGCTGCATGGAGTATAGACGGTAACGCGTCAGGGCGCTCCTGGTACGTAGCCGAGAGTCCCTTGCGCAAGTGCGCGCATCATATTGCATGCTCTGGTCATTCGTGCGCTAATACCTCGAATTGGACAGCCAAGCGCACGTACCGCCCCACATATGTCCTTCACAATGAACACTATCCGCACCGGCCACTGCGCAAGTAATGCGGGCTTGGCTGGACTACTCATGGCACTGGCAGCGTGCGGCGGGCAGTCAACGCCCGAACTGCCTGCTGTAGATCTCAATCGCGACCTGCTAACGACATCGCTCGATGTCGACCTGTCGGCACAAGAAGTGAGTGCGCGTATCGATTTCGCGCCCGCATCCAGCCGAAACCTGTCGCTGCGCATCGGCGATCTCGAAATCCTCGGCGTATCGGATGGACAACAGGCGCTCGACTACCGCGTTGAAGACGCCGATGGCGACCTGCGGACCCCAGCGAGACGCCTTGACATCGCGACAGGTGCCGGTACCGAAGTCGTCATCCGGTATCGCTATCACGCACACACACAGTTCGACGGCTGGTCCCAGGCAGGGTACACATTCCTCTGGCCTTACTATTGTGAAAACCTGTTCCCTTGCAAACCAAGTCCAGCCGACGGACTCCGCTTTGATTTGCTCTTGCGCAACGTGCCGACGGGGCTGACGGCCATCTACCCCGAGCACTTGGCCGGCGATGCACCGTCCTACCAATTGGCCTGGACGGTTGCCGACTATCGCTGGCTCGATCTAGGCACAACGCCCTCTGGCACGCTGATCAGGGCGGCCTACCTCAACGGACAGGAGCTGGCGGCGATCGCCGGAACAAAGTACCTGCGTGATGAATTTTCCTGGTACGAACGCACGCTCGGCCCGTATCCCTGGGGAACACAAGCGGCTTCAGTGGAAGTGGATTGGGGACCTGATGCCTACGGCGGTATGGAACATCATCCGTACTGGCATGTGCCGGCCCAGGACTATGCCGACCCCACGACGCACGCCCATGAGGCTGCGCATGGCTGGTTTGGTGACGGCGTGCGCATTGCGTGCTGGGAGGATTTCGTGCTGTCTGAAGGCACGGCGAGTTATCTCGCCGCAGCGGCCATTGGCGCAGTCGAGGGCGCAGCTCGCGAAGCTTCGGTCTGGACCGGCTATCGCGATCAACTGGCGGCTCAAACCCGCCGCGCAGATCATCCGGCGCGACCGAGTGGCTGCAACCCTGATTTCGACGTCTTGACGATCTATGACGTCATTCCCTATTACCGGGGCGCGTTGTTCTTCGCCAGCGTCGAGCACTCGATTGGCCGACAGCGCCTGCTCGCCGCGTTACGGGATTTCGCGGCGGCTCGCCAAGGTCGGGCGGCGACTACGCAAGAATTGCTCGACCTGATCCGCACTACGACGGGCCATGATCCTGCGGCCGAGGCACAGCACTATTTGTACGGGCTTGGTGCGATCGACTAGGCAGGGCGACGCTGCCAAACGACTGGCGTCGGCGCTCATGCGCGTGATGTCGGCGGCGTGTAGAAAAACTTTCGCGGCCGGCGACGAAGCTCCGCCCGTTGGGCGACGACCGATTCCACCAGCCAGGTCAACCATGTGTCGAGGCCGTTACCGGTTTTGGCCGAGAGTTCTATCACCGGCAGATCGGCGCGAATGGTCTTCACCGCGGCGCGGGCGCGATCAACGCTGAACTCTTCGATGTAGGGCAGCAGATCGGTCTTGGTGATCAACATCTGGTCGGCAGCGCGCACCATGACCGGGTACTTGGCCGGCTTGTCGTCACCCTCGGTCACCGAAAGCAGCAGCACGTTGAGATGCTGACCAATGTCGAAGCTGGCCGGGCAGACGAGATTGCCGNNTCGTTCTCGGTCTCCAGATCGCCTTCAATGACGGCGATGCGGATATCGGTCGGCAGGCTCTTGATGGTCGCCTCGAGTAAGCTGGTCTTGCCGCTGCCCGGTCCGGACATGACGTTGATGGCCAGGACACCCAAATCATCGAAGTGGGCGCGATTATGGTCGGCCTGCCGATCGTTCTCGTGCAGCAAGTCTTCCAGCACTTCGATGGTATGGCGTTGGTCGGCATCGGCCAAGTTCAGGTTGGCGCCGGTGACACTGCAACCGCAATCGGTACACATGGCAGGGGTCTCGTCGGTTCGGGTTCTGTGAATCAGCCGCCCAGTTGCCACATTGGGCGGATTTCGGCACACGGCCGGCCGGAAGCAAAACCATGGCCGGCGGGTTTACGGGCGATGGCAGAAAGTATTTCGCGCTCGAGCCGCACGTCTGCCTCGGACGCGCGCAGCGCGGGACGCAGGTCGACGCCGTCGCGCTGCCCCAGACAAAGCACCAGTCGTCCGCTACAGGTAACGCGAACACGGTTGCATTCGGCGCAGAAGCTGTGGCTCATCGGCGTAATGAAGGCCAGCCGGCAGCCGGTTTCCTCAACGCGCCAGTAGCGTGCCGGACCGCCGGTATGGTCATCGACTGGCGTCAGTTGCCAGCGCTGCATCAGGTGCTCGCGCACCATATCGAGTGGCAGGTAGTGATCGGCGGCAAGTCCGAGCGGCATCACTTCGATCAGCGCCAGGTCGCAGTCATGATCGCCGCACCAGCGGATCACCTTGTCGAACTCGGCATCGTTGATGCCGGACATGGCCACCATGTTGACGCGCACCGCAATTCCAGCCGCGCGCGCGGCGTCGATGCCGGCCAGCACATCGGCCAGACCTTCACGGCGCGTGATGCGCTGGAAGACGTATTCGTCCAGAGTGTCCAGCGAAACGTTAATGCGACGCACACCAGCGGCGTACAAGGCCACCGCCTGGCCAGCCAACAAGGTGCCGTTGCTCGTCAGAGTCAGTTCGTCGAGTTCACCGCTGCCAACCCAGGCACCGAGACGTTCGATCAGCCCCATGACGCCGGGGCGCACCAGCGGCTCGCCGCCCGTCAGGCGCAGCTTCCGGACGCCCAGGCGGATGAAGGACGCCGCCAGACGCTCCATTTCCTCAAGCGAAAGTATCTCGCTCTTTGGTAGGAAGGTGACCTCGTCGCGCATGCAGTAGAAGCAACGCAGGTTGCAGCGGTCGGTCACCGATAGTCGCAGATAGTTGATCTCGCGTCCGAAACCGTCGACCAGACAGGCCATGGGGGTAGTTGGCTCACGATCGATTCGAACGGAATTCAGGCGGACGTCCATGGTGGCACCTCATCTCTCTTGCCCCCAGTATCGGCGCCTGTATCAGGTGGTGAAAGGCAAAAGCCACAGACCACCACCTGCCTGTGTCATTTCGTGACAGACGCGGGCGGCGCCTCTGCCGGTGGCCCGGCGGCTTCGAAGCTCTCGATATAGAGCTCCTGCCCCTGAATCACCGCAACGTCGCCAGCGCCGCAGGCGGGACACTCGAAGCGATAGCCGCGTACCTCGAACTCAAGGTTGCACGCCTTGCAGCGCGCCCGCACCGGCACCTCGTCGATGGCCAGCACGGCGCCTTCGGCGAGCGTGCCCTCGGCGAACATCTCGAAGCAGGAGACCAGTTGTTGCGGCTCGACCGCACGCAAACGCCCCACCTTGACGTTCACGCGCACGATGGCAGTGACACCATGGCGCGCCGCCTGCTCGCTCAGGATGCGCATCAGACCTTCGACGATCGCGGTTTCATGCATGAAGCCTTCTCCATCGCCACTGCCCACACGGGGCACATATCCGCTTTGTACTCATCGGCCGTGTTCCTGGCGAGCCGGAACCGCCCTGGCCATGGCGCCGTGTCACGAACTGACACACACGAATTTTCAAAGACCGGGTTTGCGTTGCGGTTGCATTGGCGAATCCCGATACTGGCACCAAGACCTCGACGGGGAATACAACCATGCTCGCCAATGCAACTCCCGATGCCGCCCTGCTTGCCTGGATCGGCGCCACGATACTCCTGCTGGGCGAAGTCGCCGCCTTGCTGTCGATCGCCAGCCTGCCCAGGCTCATCATCATTTCGACCATCGCCGAAGTCGGCTATGTCTTGCTTGGTGTCGGCATCGGCGGTGCCGCCGGCGACACCGGTGCAATGATGCACCTGGGCTACCAGGCAGCCATGCGCGGCCTGGTCGTACTATCTGCCTGGTGGCTGATCCGCCGCACGGGTTCCGGCACGCTCGATGACCTGGCCGGAAGCTACCGACGCATGCCGCTGATGACGGTACTGTTTGGCTTCGCCTTGTTCTCGGTGATGGGACTGTCACCATTCAAGGGTTCGTTCAGCAAGTTCATCATCCTCTACGCAGCCATCGAGCAAGGCCACTGGCTGCTCGCTGCAGCCGGCACTTTGGCCAGCATCATCGCCGCTTTCTACTACCTGCGCGTTATCCAGCGCGTCTGTTTTGAAGCGCCGACGAAGACGATCGAGTTGAACGCTGCGCCCTCCTGGCTCGCCGCACCCATCGCCGTACTCACCGTGCTGACCGTGGTCATGAGTCTTTGGCCGGAGCCGTTCCTGAATGCGGCTGCGACGCTGGCCGGTGCCGCTGATGCCGGCCTGCCGCAGTTCGAGTCACCCTGGTCGATGCTGGTCCTCGTGCCCTACATCGGCGGCTTCGTCATCTACGCCATCGGCCTCAGCACACGCATGATGCGCGATCTGCACGCTGTGCTGCTGGCCTTCGCCACCCTGGTGCTGACGGTCGTCGCTCCCGGCCTCGACGCCGCCTCGTACCTGTTCGCCGTCATCGTCGCCGGCATCGCCTTCCTGGTGGTGCTTTACTCCTACGGCTACATGCGCCACTCTGATCACAGCAACCGCTACTACTTTTTCGTCTTCCTGATGACCGGCTCGATGCTCGGGCTGGCGAGCGCCCATGAGTTCGGCAACTTCTACGTCTTCTGGGAGCTGATGACCTGGACCTCCTACTTCCTGGTCATCCACGAACAGACACCAAAGGCCCTGCGCGCCGGCTTCATTTACTTCATGATGTGCGCCGCCGGCGCCTACGTGATGAACTTTGGCATTCTGCTGCTGCACGCGCAGACGGGCAGCTTCGAGTTCGCCGACATCGCTGCCCGGATCGCCGACGTCGATGCCACGACTGGCGCTATCGCCGCGCTCTGCCTGTTCATTGGTTTCGCCGTCAAGGCCGGCTTCGTGCCGATGCACGCCTGGCTGCCGCTGGCTCACCCGGAAGCACCCTCCTCGATCTCCGGCCCGTTGTCCGGCATCCTGACCAAGGCCGGTATCTTCGGCATGGTCAAGGTGCTGTTGGTGATCTTCGGCGCCACGCAGCTCACCCGCTACGCTGCCGCAGGCTTCGACATAAGTACACTGATGCTGGTGCTCGGCTGCCTGACACTGATCTACGGCGAGGTCATGGCGCTGTTCCAGAAGGAACTCAAGCGCATGCTGGCCTATTCGACCCTGGCGCAAATCGGCGAAATCGCCGCCATCCTGGGCTTGGGCACGACGCTGGCCACCAGTGCGGCGATGCTGCATGTCACCAACCATGCCGTGATGAAGACCCTGCTGTTCTTCGCCGCCGGCGCCTTCATCCTGCAATCCGGCCGGCGTGTCATCGCCGAACTGGCCGGCCTCGGTCGCGTCATGCCCTTCACCGCCGGCTGCTACGCGCTGTCAACGATCGCCATCATGGGCCTGCCACCCTTCTCGGGCTTCATCAGCAAGTTTCTCATGATCACAGCTGCCGCCGCGGCCGGCCGTGTCGACGTCGCCGCGCTGATCCTGATCGGCAGCATCATCGCCGCCTTCTACTACCTGCGCGTCGTCCGCGTCCTGTTCTTCCAGCCGTATGAAGGCCCTGCGGTCAAGGAAGCGCCCGCCTCCATGCTCGCCGCCATGGGCATCCTGGCCGCAGCGATCGTCTTTGGCGGCGTCGCGCCGAACGTGCAGATCGATGCTGTCACTGCCGTCGGCAATCTGGTCGCCGCCCGGGCCGGCATGCCGCCGGTGGTCCTGCCCAACCTGCTGATCGCCTGGCCGGCGGCGGCGCTCATCGCCACGCTCGGCGCAATCGCCATCTGGCTGCTCGGCAAGACAGTACCGACGTTGGCGACCAAGCTCGCCATCGCCGTACCAGCTATCGCCTTCGTCGCCGTGTTGCTGCAACCCGAGCGCTACGACGGTCTCTCCTTCGCCTTCGCGCTGCTGGTCTCCGGCGTTGGCACGCTGAACATGGCCTACGCCACCGGCTACCTGGCGCACCACCCGCACGCGCAGCACCGCTTCTACGCCGCCTTCGCGCTGATGATGGCAGGCCTGATGGGCATGGCCGGCAGCCACGACTTCTTCAACTTCTTCGCCTTCTGGGAACTGATGAGCAGCTGGGCGCTCTACGTCGCGCTTGTTCATGAAGAGACCGCCGATGCCCGCCGCGAGGCCTTCAAGTACTTCATCTTCAACACTGTCGGCGCCAGCCTCATGTTCCTCGGCATCGCAATGCTCGGCACGGCCAGCGGTAGTTTCGAATTCACCGCCATCGCCGTCGCGGCGCCAGCGATGTCCCTGCCCTGGCTGGGCGGCGCACTGGTGCTGGTCTTTGCCGGCATGTTGATGAAGGCGGCCATGCTGCCGATACGCATCGACTACCAGATGCACCCGGCGACAGCTCCGACGCCAGTCTCCGGCTACATCTCGGCGGTGTTGCTGAAGAGCGGCCCCTACGGCGTGCTGAAGCTGTTCGTTGTCCTCGGCGGCGCTTTGGTATTCGATCGCCTGGGCATCATTCAGGGCCAGTCGAGCCTGATGTACGCAACAACCGTCATCGGCGGTGTCACGCTGCTCTACGCCGGCGCCATGGCCGTGGTACAGACCGGCATCAAGCGCCTATTGATCTACAGCACGGTCTGTCAGCTCGGCTACATCACCATGGCCGTGGCTCTCGGTACCAGCCTCGGCGTCGCCGGCGGCCTGATGCACTTCGTCAATCACATGATGCTGAAGGACGTGCTGTTCCTCTGCGCTGGTGCCATCATGGTTGCCAGTGGCGCGCGCACGCTCGACGAGTTGGGCGGCCTCGGCCGCAAGATGCCGATCACCTTCGGCATCTTCCTCTTCGCCGGCTTGTCGCTGGCCGGTATTCCGCCGTTGAACGGCTTCAGTTCGAAGTGGTTGATCTACGTCGCCGCCTTCCAATCCGGCCACTATGTACTCGGCGTCTTTGCGCTGATTGCCAGCCTGTTCACACTGGCGGCAATTCTGAAGTTCGCCCACGCCGCCTTCATGGGCACGCCCGGCGCGGCAGCGGAGCACGCCAGGGAAGCGCCACTGACCATGCTGGTGCCGATGATCATTCTGGCCGGCGCCTGCTTCCTCGTCGGCATGATCCCCGGCCTGCTGCTGGTACCGATCGCCGCCATCCAGCAGGAACTCGGCATGACGCCGATCGCCGCCACCTGGATGGGGCCGCTGCCGACGGCTGGCGGTTGGCATCCGGCGCTGCTGTCGATCCTGCTGCTCGTGCTGGCCGGCATCGGTTCGCTCTACCTGCGTCTGGGCCGCGCTGGCGGCGCCGTGATCCGCTCGCCGATCCACATGTGTGGCGCCAGGGTGTTGGAACCCGCCGCCCATGTCGGTGCCGCCAACCTCTTCGAGGCGCCGGAGGCGGCCATCCGCGGCTTGCTGCACGCGAAATACGACACCGGCTATGCCGACGCCGACGCTACCGAAAACAATGCCCATCCGGCCTAGGAGAAAGTCATGCTCGAATCC
>PMIF01000151.1 GCA_003157035.1 Rhodocyclaceae bacterium | reverse complement strand
GTCATGTGATAGGCGTCGCCGCTCATGCCGAAACCAATCAACTCGGCGTAGATCCTGGCACCACGGCGCTTGGCGGCCTCGAATTCCTCGAGCACCAACACCCCCGCGCCTTCACCGAGGACAAAGCCATCGCGATTTCTCTCCCAGGGACGACTGGCGGTTGCCGGATCATCGTTACGACAGGAGAGCGCCTGTGCTGACGCAAACCCACCCACCGCCAACGGCGTAATCGTTGATTCGGCGCCACCGCAGATCATCGCATCGGCATCACCGTGCTGGATCATGCGATAGCTGATGCCAATGGCATGCAAACCGGTCGTACACGCCGTCACCACCGCCAGATTGGGGCCCTGAAAGCCAAACATGATCGACAAGTTGCCCGAGATCATGTTGATGATGGTTCCGGGAATGAAGAACGGTGAGATCTTGCGCGGGCCGCCGGCGACAAAATCCTGGTGCGTGTCTTCGATCATCGGCAGTCCGCCGATTCCAGAACCGATATTGACGCCGATGCGATCGGCATTTTCCGCGGTCGCGACCAACCCCGAATCGCGCACCGCCTGGATCCCGGCAGCCATGCCGTAATGGATGAAGACATCCATCCGGCGTGCTTCCTTGGCTGACAGGTAGGTACCGACGTCGAATCCCTTCACCTCACCTGCGACTTGGGACTTGAACGCCGAGGCATCAAAGCGCGTGATGCGCCCGATGCCGTTCTTGCCCGCAACGATGCCATCCCAGGTCTCTGCAACTGTGTTGCCGACGGGCGAGACAAGCCCTATGCCGGTCACGACCACTCTACGGCGCGACAAGTCGATCTCCAGGGAAAATGAGGGATTGAAGCGGGACTTCCGCTTACTTCTTGAGGTGGTTGTTGATGTAGTCGACGGCCTGCTGGACCGTGGTGATCTTCTCGGCTTCCTCGTCCGGAATTTCACACTCGAATTCTTCTTCGAGCGCCATCACCAATTCGACGGTGTCCAGCGAATCGGCACCAAGATCATCCACAAAGGACGACTCGTTCTTGATGTCGGCTTCATTGACGCCCAACTGCTCGGCGACGATCTTCCGCACACGTTGCTCGATGTTCTCCATTTACTTACTCCTTCCCTGATATTAGGGTCTGGTCGAAAACTTGTCTATTTTAGCAAATCTGTCGCCGAACGGACTAGCCGCAACAACGAACAGGCCTAGGCCATGTACATGCCGCCATTGACATGTAGGGTGACGCCGCTGATGTAGGCCGCCTCGGGACCGGCGAGAAAGGCCACCGCATGGGCGATTTCCTCCGCTTGTCCCAGCCGACCCAAAGGTATTTTTTGCAATAGAAGACCACGCTGCTCGTCGTTGAGCGCACGCGTCATTGCGGTATCGATGAAGCCGGGAGCTACACAGTTGACCGTCACGTTGCGGCTACCGANNGCGTTGCCGGAAGCGCCGACCACAGAGGCGATATTGATGATGCGACCGCTGCGCGCCTTCATCATGCCCCGCACCACAGCCCGCGACAAACGAAACACCGCCTTCAGGTTGGTATCGATGACGGCATCCCACTCCTCGTCCTTCATCCGCATCGCCAGGTTATCCCGGGTTATGCCAGCATTGTTGACAAGGATAGAGACCGCGCCGAAACGCTTCTCGATCTCGCCCACGACCGCTTCGATGGCTGCACCATCGGTGACGTTCAGGACCGTTCCCCAGCCCTTGATTCCAGCTTCGTCCAGCATCTTCTGAATATCGGCCGCAGCGGCGTCATTGATGTCGACGCCGACGATGGTCGCGCCCCGGCGTCCCAGCGCCATGGCAATCGCTTGCCCGATGCCGCGGGAGGCCCCGGTAACCAGTGCTACTTGTCCTTGCAAGTTATTGTCCATGTCTACCCTTCAACTGCGGCCAGTACCGCCGCCAATCCTGTCTTGTCGTTTATCGCCCCGCCGACCAGACCGTCGGCGCAACGCTTGACCAACCCCGCCAGCACCTTACCCGGACCACATTCAAACACATGGGTGATGCCTCGTGCCTGCATCGCGCGCATCGTTTCCACCCAACGGACCGGCGACGCCGCCTGCCGCACCAAGGCATCGCGAATGGCATCGGCGGAGTCGACGCTAGCGACGTCGACATTATTGATTACCGGAATCCGCGCTGGCGACAAACTCACCGAAGCCAGTCGTTGGCGCAGCTTCTCCGCTGCCGGCTGCATCAGGGAACAATGGAACGGTGCGGAAACCGGCAGCATGATCGCACGCTTTGCGCCAGCCGTCTTGCACATTTCTGCGGCGCGCTCAACTGCGGCCTTATTGCCGGCAATCACCGTCTGCTCGGGTGAGTTGAAGTTCACCGCCTGGACGACCTCACCCTGCGCAGCCTCCGCGCAGGCCTTGTCGACCGCGCTGGCATCCAGCCCCAAGATGGCTGCCATGGCACCGGTACCGGCAGGCACCGCTTCTTGCATAGCTTTGGCACGCAATTCAACCAGCGGTACCGCATCTTGCAACGACAAGACTCCCGCTGCCACCAATGCCGAATACTCGCCCAGACTATGCCCGGCAAGCAACGCTGGTTGCGCGCCGCCATTGTCGAGCCAGAGCCGCCAAACGGCCACGCCGGCCGTCAGCATCAGTGGCTGCGTATTGACGGTCTGATTCAAGTCCTCTGCCGGACCTTCGGCAACCAGCTGCCACAAATCGCGACCGAGCGCCTGCGAGGCCTCGGCAAATGTGGCGCGGACAACACTGGAGTCGCCGTAGGCGTTCATCATGCCCAACGACTGCGAACCTTGTCCGGGAAACACCAGCGCAAATTGCATGTGTCGATCTCTCAATAGCTAAGGAGCGTCGCACCCCAGGTGAAGCCGCCGCCGACGCCTTCCAGCAGCAGCAGGTCACCGCGGCGGATCTTGCCTTCGCGGATGGACACGTCCAAAGCCAGCGGTATCGATGCGGCGGAAGTATTGCCATGGCGATCGACGGTGACGATGCATTTGTCCATTGTCAGGCCAAGCTTCTTGGCAGTGGATTGCAGGATGCGAACGTTTGCCTGATGCGGAACCAACCAGTCGACATCTTGCGTGGACAATCCGGCCTTGGCCAGTACTTCCTGCGCGACATCGGTGAGCACTCGTACCGCGAACTTGAACACGGCCTGGCCGTCCATACGTAAGAAGGGATCGCCAACCGCCTTGCCCGCGGACAGCTGTCCCGGTACCGACAGCATGTTCTGATGACGACCGTCGGCATGAATAGCGCTGGCGAGGATGCCCGGCCCGTCGGCTGCTTCCAGGACCACCGCACCGGCGCCGTCGCCGAACAGGACACAAGTGCCGCGGTCGGTCCAGTCGAGAATGCGCGAAAAGACTTCTGCGCCGACGACCAGCGCCCGCCTCGACGCTCCGCTGGCGATGAACTTCTCAGCGATAGCCAAAGCAAACACAAAGCCACTGCACACTGCCTGCACGTCAAAGGCCGGAGCCCCGTTGACGATGCCTAACTTCGCCTGGAGCAGCGTCGCGGTACTGGGAAAGACAAAGTCCGGTGTCGACGTGGCAACAATGATCAGGTCGATATCGTTGGCTTCGCAGCCTGCGTCCTCGATGGCCCGACGGCAAGCAGTCGCCGCCAATTCGGAGGACGTCTCCGCAGCGTCAGCCAGATGTCGGCTGCGAATGCCCGTGCGCTCGGCGATCCAGGCATCCGAAGAATCGAGCCGATGCGTGGCAATCAGGGCATCATTGCTGATGGGTTCGCCAGGCAGGGCACTGCCGGTACCGCCAATACGTGCGTAGGTCATGCGCCGACTGCTTCGGGATGAATAAGCGCCATACGGGCAGCGATTCTTTCCGGCAGCCGTTGGCGTGCGGCCTCGGCTGCACGTTCCATGGCGCAACGGAATGCGTAGGCGTCGGCCGATCCGTGGCTCTTGAAGACAATGCCGCGCAAGCCCAGGAGGCTGGCCCCGTTGTAGCCACGATGATCGAAGCGCCGCTTGAAAGCACGAATGACTGGCAAGGCCAATACGGCGACCAGCTTGTTGAAAAGGTTGCGCGAGAACTCTTCCTTGAGTCCGCCGGCAATCATCTGGGCCAGTCCCTCGGAGGACTTCAACACCGCATTGCCAACGAAGCCATCACAGACCACCACATCGGTCACACCTTTCCAGATATCGTCACCCTCGACGTTACCATAGAAGTTGAGGTCGCTTTGCTTGAGCAGTTCGGCAGCCTGCTTGACGACGTCGTTGCCCTTGATGTCTTCCTCGCCTATGTTGAGCAGGCCGACGCTCGGCCGCTCCCGATGTTCCAGTGCCGAAACCAGCAGCGCGCCCATGATGCCGAACTGGCGCAGATGCTCGGCCTGACAATCGACGTTGGCGCCAAGATCAAGCACATAAACGTGGCCACCCACAGTCGGCAGGATGGACGCTATCGCGGGCCGGTCAATACCGGGCAGTGTCTTCAGGACGAAGCGGGATATGGCCATCAGAGCGCCCGTATTGCCGGCAGAAATCGCAGCGTCGGCCTCGCCCGCCTTAACCAGATCGACAGCCACACGCATCGAGGAATCCTTCTTTCCTCGCAGCGCACTGGCCACCGCTTCGTGCATTTCGACGACTTCGCTGGCATGACGAATGACAATGCGACCGGCAAATTCGGCCGACCACCTGGCCAGCATGGGCCGCAAGGTCTCCTCACGCCCGACCAGTACGACCGAGCAGTCGGGATCGCGACGCAGGAAGTCGACGGTCGCCGGGACAACCACCGACGGACCGTGGTCGCCTCCCATGCCGTCCACAGCAATAGTAATCGTCATCGTGAAAACGGCCGGGCGCTCAGCGCACCCGGCCGTGTCCGATTTGGCTGATTACTCGCCCTTGACCTTCAGGACTTTTTTGCCCCGGTAAACACCGGAGGGGGAAATATGATGGCGCAGGTGGGTTTCGCCGGTAGTCGGCTCGACAGCCAACGACGGTGCAGTCAGAAAATCGTGGGCGCGATGCATGCCCCGTTTCGACGGAGATTTCTTGTTCTGCTGGACAGCCATGGTCAAACTCCTTTCTTCAATTTCGCCAGCACCGCGAACGGTGATGGTTCATGTTCCTCGTGCGACGACAACGGCTGATCGCAGGTTCCATGTGTCGGTGCAATCGGCAGCGCCAACAACACTTCTTCTTCGATCATCGGCGCCAGCGCCATTTCCTTGCCGGCCTCGACGGCATCGAATCCGTCTTCAGCCAATTCCTCATCCGGCCAAACATGCCCTGGTCGCACCAGAAGCAGCCGGCTGCTTACCGCCAGCACCTCATCGACACTGCCCAAGCAACGCTGACAGCGCAGGCTCAGCTTCCCGGACAGCTGCAGACACAGGAAAGCCTTTCCTTCCTCGTCCTGCTCGCCGCGAAGTTCCCAGGCGATTTCGCCGTCGTCGTTTGCCAACTGATCCGCTAGCCGGGCCAACGCCCGAATGGGCACCTTCCCCACCAGCCGACGTCCCAGGCGGGCAAACTCCAACCCATCAATGACGATCTGATCGGTGGCGGAATTTACGTCCGGTACTTGGCGCGACATAAACCGTGAATGATATCATGCCGTTGCTTTCCCCGTCAAAACAAAAACATGTCTCGGATCATTCTTGCCTCCACCTCGCCCTTCCGGCGCGAGCTGCTCAGCCGACTGCAACTGCCGTTCGAGACGGTCGATCCGCAGGCTGACGAGAGCCCGTTGGCTGGGGAGTCGCCAGTCGCCACAGCAGAACGCCTGTCCGTCGCCAAGGCCCGGGCGGTTGCCGCGTTGTTCCCGGACAGTCTGGTCATCGGCTCGGATCAGGTCGCCTATGTGGGCAGTGACCGTTTCGGCAAACCGGGAACGCGCGAAAATGCCAAGATCCAGCTTATGCGGATGCGCGGAACAACGCTGATCTTCCACACCGGGCTGTGCGTTCTCAATACCGCCACAGGCCGGACTCAGGTATGCGGCGTGCCGATCGAAGTTCGCTTCCGTCGCCTAACCGAGGGGGAAATCGATCGCTACCTGGAGCGCGAAAACGCGCTCAATTGCGCCGGCAGTGCACGCTCGGAGGGCCTGGGAATTTCCTTGCTCGAATACATGCGCGGCGACGATCCGAACGCCCTGGTTGGCCTGCCGCTGATCTCACTGTGCGCAATGTTGCGCGCCGAGGGAATCGACCTGCCCTGATGCCTGGGATACTCTACCTGCTGCCATCGTCGCTCGGCGATTCCTCGTGGTCCGATTACCTGCCGCCGGCGACCCGGGACATCGCTTGTCGCCTGGGCTGCTTCATCGTCGAAAATGCCAAGACCGCCCGCGCCGAACTAAAGCGTATCGGCCACCCGCAACCGCTGCGCGAGATCGCCATCGAGCAGATTCCAGAACGGCTCAGCAGTCAAGAAATTGACCGTCTTCTGCAACCGTTGCTCGCCGGTACCGACGTCGGCCTGATGTCGGAAGCAGGCTGTCCGGCAGTCGCCGACCCGGGCGCCCTGCTGGTCCGAAGGGCTCATGAACTGGCAATTCGCGTCCAGCCCCTGATCGGCCCTTCGTCGCTACTGCTTGCCTTGATGGCGTCCGGATTCGACGGTCAGCAGTTCGCCTTTCACGGCTACCTGCCTGCCCACGAGCCGGAGCGAACCCGGCGCATCGCAGAACTCGAAACCACTTCGGCGCGACTCGGCCAGACCCAGATCTTCATCGAGACGCCCTACCGAAACGAATCGCTTCTGCGGGCGCTAATCGCGGGCGCCCGGCCGGCAACGCGACTTTGCGTCGCCACCGACCTTAGTCTGCCGACCGAGACGATCATCAGCCAACGCATCAGTGACTGGCGCACGGCACCCCTGCCGTCGATCGATCGACGGCCAAGCGTCTTCTTGATCCTCAGCGCCAGCTAATTCGGGTGGCGAAGCTTGCCGCGCCCTCGGCCAGATCGGCCCCCAACTGTTTCGCCAGTTTCTCGGCGAAATTGGCTTTGACCGTGTAGTCGCGAATATCTTCAGCCTTGATGACATCCCGCGCAACCGACTCGACGCTGCCGAAGCCGTCTGCCAAGCCCAGTTCGATACTCTTGGCTCCACTCCACATCAACCCGGAAAACATATCCGGAGTCTCCTTCAGGCGCTTGCCACGTCCGTCGCGCACGACCTGGATGAACTGCTGGTGTATTTCAGACAGCATCTGCTGGGCGTGCGCCTTGTGCTGGGCATTCTGCGGCGAGAATGGATCAAGGAAGCCCTTGTTCTCGCCGGCCGTGAGCAAGCGCCGCTCGATGCCGAGCTTGTCCATCGCACCAGTAAAACCGAAGCCGTCCATCAGCACACCGATCGAACCAACGATGCTCGCCTTATCGACGTAAATGTTGTCGGCCGCAGCTGCAACATAATAGCCACCCGACGCACACAGGTCCTCGACCACGACATACAGTGGCGTATCCGGATACTTGGCGCGCAAGTGCCGAATCTCGTCGTTGATCATGCCGGCCTGTACGGGACTGCCGCCCGGGCTATTGATATCGAGGATGACGCCGGCCGTTCCCTTGTCTTCGAATGCCGCCTGCAAGGCATCGACAACATTTGACGCACTGGCATCACCCTTGGCGGCGATGACGCCGGTCAACTGAATGACCGCGGTATGACGGCCGCCGTCGGACAAACCGTCGTGGCTCTTCCAGTCGACTGCCACGAAGAAGAAGACAGCCACGTAGGCAAAGCCGAGGAACTTGAAGAAAATGCCCCAGCGGCGGCGGCGCCGCTGTTCAACCAATGTTTCCAGAACCAGTTTTTCGAGAATCTGGTGCTCCCAATTGGGGCCCTTTTCGTCAGCCACGTCGAGATCTCCCTGTTGCAATGTCGCAAGTATACGCGCCGATCAGGCGTGCCGGCTCAACCATGCCGCGAGATCCGCAACCGAGTCCGCGCAATGAAGCGGCGACAAGACTTCGAGATCGCGCCGGGAATGCGCACCATAGGTAACGGCGACCGCGCTGGCACCAGCCGCGAATGCCATTTCCAAGTCGTGAGTGGTGTCGCCGATCACGAGTGTTGCATTCCCGGCGACGGAAAACTCCGCCATCAGTTCTTCGACCATCTGCGGATGAGGCTTCGAATGGCATTCGTCGGCGCACCGGCTAGCCGCGAAATAGCCAGCTAGACCACTGACCGCCATCGCCCGATCCAGGCCCTTGCGCGACTTTCCGGTGGCGATAGCCAGCCGGCTTTTCTTCGCCAGCATATCGATCAACGGCAAGATCCCGGCAAACAGCCGCAGCTCCTGATCCTGGGCGAGATAGTGGTGTCGGTAGCGTGCGGCAAGCTCGGCGTGCCGGTCATCGGCCAGCTGCGGCATGGCAAACCGCAAGGCCTCGTGCAAGCCGAGACCGATCACATGTCGCGCTCTTTCGTCGCTCGGTGGCGGCAGACCGAGATCGATAGCCGCAGCCTGGATGCAGGCGACAATCGTGCCCGCCGAATCCATCAGCGTGCCGTCCCAATCAAAGATGATCAATTCGAAGCGTTTGCCCATAACTTCTCGTTTCGTTGTCGTCCATGCGCGTCAGGAAAGTCGACAGCTCGTTTGGCAGTGGCGAACTCAGCTTTAGTGGCAGGCCGGTCAGCGGATGGGGTAGTTCAAGGCGAGCCGAATGCAGAAACATCCGCTTCAGACCGACTCGCTGCAAGTCCCGATTCAGGCTGAAATCGCCGTACTTGTCGTCACCAGCCAGGGGAAATCCCAGATGGGTCAGGTGCACCCTGATCTGATGAGTCCGGCCGGTCTTCAGTTCAACCTCAACCAGACTGAAATTCTGCCAACGCGCCAGCAGCCGAACAATACTGTGCGCCGACTTGCCCTCAGCGGAAACACTCACTCGCCGTTCGCCTTCCGCCGTCAAATACTTTTCCAGCGGCAGTCGCACATGCTGGAGCGCATTGCACCACTTTCCGTGCACCAAGGTCAGGTAGTGTTTGTTGATTCCGCCGTCACGGAACATCTCGTGCAATCGTGTCAAGGCGGAACGTTTCTTGGCGAGGACCAGCAGCCCCGAAGTCTCGCGATCCAGACGATGCGCCAGTTCGAGGAAACGCGCCTCCGGGCGAGCACTACGCAGCTGTTCGATGACGCCAAAGCTGACGCCGCTACCGCCATGAACCGCCGTGCCTGCCGGTTTGTCGACGACTAGTATCGCCTCGTCCTCGTGCACGACAGGGAAATTGCGCGGCGGAGCCGCTGGCTGGCTCGCCGTCGCCGTACGAATCGGCGGAATGCGGACACCGTCGCCCTGTTGCAGACGGTATTCGGGTCCCACCCGCCCCTTGTTGACCCTCACTTCACCGCTGCGCAGGATTCGGTAGACGTGGCTCTTTGGCACGCCTTTGGCCACCTTCAGCAGGAAGTTGTCGATACGCTGCCCGGCGGACTCCTCACCCACCTCAAGCAGAGTCGCGCGATCTTTACCTAACTCATTCATTCTGCAATATACTGCCCATTGGTTTGCCGTTTTGCAACGGTGTGCCCGACAACCCGAAGTGGCGTCGGTGGCATCGTTCCGAAGCGTTGCCCTCTCCCTACCGCGCAAGGCCTTGCCTATCGTGGTACCGAGTCGGCAAGAGGCAGATTCGGCTGCACGACACTGTCCATAGGACGCCATTGCAGCCATCGCCTTCCGGAGCAACCCCCGAGGGTATCTCGCTCGCCCGAAGAAGCGATACTACTTGATTGCGCGCAAGCCAAGGCACAGACGATTTCCCGACGAGGGTCAGGTCAGCAGACCAGCGTCGGATGACAACCAAACGACAGCCGTTTGCCACATAGGCCGATGAACCGACCCACGAAACCGCAAACTTAGTCGCCGCCGCTCGATATCGAGCGGCTTATCGTCGTGCCCTGCCAGCGCGCGGGAGCACACATGAAACGCATGCTGTTCAATGCGACGCAGGCCGAGGAACTCCGCGTCGCGATTGTTGATGGTCAGAAGTTGATTGACCTGGACATCGAATCGGCCGCCAAGGAACAACGCAAGAGCAACATCTACAAGGCAGTCATCACCCGCATCGAGCCAAGCCTTGAGGCCGCGTTCGTTGACTATGGTGCCGATCGCCATGGCTTTCTCCCCTTCAAGGAAGTCTCGCGCATCTACTTCCGTGCCGATGTCGAGGCTGGTCGAGCCAAGATCCAGGATGCCCTGAAGGTCGGCCAAGAGATAGTCGTCCAGGTCGAGAAGGATGAACGCGGCAATAAGGGTGCTGCCCTGACCACCTACGTCTCCCTCGCCGGTCGTTATCTGGTCCTGATGCCGAACAACCCGCGCGGCGGCGGCGTCTCTCGCCGCGTCGAAGGCGAGGACCGCCAGGAGTTACGCGACGTTCTCGACCAGCTCGATGTACCCAACGGCATGAGCCTGATCGCCCGCACCGCCGCCATCGGCCGCACCGCTGAAGAACTCCAATGGGACATGAATTACCTGTTGCAGTTGTGGACAGCCATCGACGGCGCCTCAAAAGTCCAGACCGGCGCTTTCCTGATCTACCAGGAATCGAGCCTGGTCATCCGTGCCATCCGCGACTACTTCCAGCCCGACATCGGCGAGATCCTGATCGACACCGATGACATTTTCGAGCAGGCCCAGCAGTTCATGTCCCACGTCATGCCAGGCAATGTCAACCGGGTCAAGCGCTATCGCGACGACGTGCCGCTGTTTTCGCGTTTTCAGATCGAACACCAGATCGAATCCGCCTACTCGCGGCAAGTCAGCCTGCCATCTGGCGGCGCCGTGGTAATCGATCATACGGAAGCATTGGTCTCTGTCGACGTCAACTCAGGACGCGCCACCAAGGGTTCGGACATCGAGGAAACTGCCCTGCGCACCAACCTCGAAGCAGCTGACGAAGTTGCCCGCCAGTTGCGCCTGCGCGACCTCGGCGGCCTGATCGTCATCGACTTCATCGACATGGAAAGCAGCAAGAACCAGCGCGAAGTCGAGAATCGTCTGCGCGATGCCTTGCACTATGACCGCGCCCGGGTTCAGACGGGCAAGATCAGTCGCTTTGGCCTGCTGGAGCTGTCTCGCCAGCGCCTTCGCCCTGCCCTGGCCGAGACCAGCTACATCACCTGTCCGCGCTGCACCGGCACCGGCCACATTCGGTCGGTAGAGTCGGCGGCACTGCACATCATGCGCATTCTCGAAGAGGAGGCGATGAAGGAGAATACAGGCGCCATCCACGCCCAGGTACCGGTCGACGTCGGCACTTTCCTGCTCAATGAAAAGCGCGTTGACATCGCGCGCATTGAACTTCGCCATCGTATCAATCTGGTCATCGTGCCCAATCGGCAACTCGAGACGCCCCAGCAAGAAATCACCCGCCTGCGTCACGATCAGCTCAACGCCGACGAGGTTGCCCTGCCCAGTTATCAGATGGCCGACAAGATTCTGGACGAGCCCTATCAGCCTCCTTCCGCGCAGACCGAGGCACGCGAGCCGAAGCAGGAAGCCGCTGTCAAGGGCATCACGCCCGACCAACCTGCGCCGATCGTGGAACCGAAAGCGAAGCCCGCGCCGACGGCAACAGCTACCGCACCGCGAGTGGGCTTTATCGAGACCATTCTCTCCTGGTTCCGCAGCCCGACGCCGGCGCCGGCACCTGCCGCCCCGGTGAAGCCTGCCGGGCGCCGCGAACGTGGCGAGCGCTCGGAACGCGGCGGTCGGGAACGTGGCGAGCGCAGTCGCAATCGCAAGGATCGCGACGGTCGCCAGGACCGCCCGCAACGCGAACCCGGCGAGCGCAAGGAGCGCAACGAACAATCGTCCGCGCGGCCGCAACAACCAGCCGCCGCCAAAGAACCGGTAGAGACGCCACCGACAATCGCCAAGGAAGGTCGCCGCAGCCGCGGCGAGCGCACTGGCGAACCTCGTCAGCCCAAAGCG
This sequence comes from Rhodocyclaceae bacterium, assembly GCA_003157035.1. Lineage (GTDB taxonomy): Bacteria > Pseudomonadota > Gammaproteobacteria > Burkholderiales > Rhodocyclaceae > Fen-999. The sequence continues at coordinate 7,028 of PMIF01000151.1, read as the reverse complement.
GCCAAGACCGAGCCCGCCCCGACCACGCCGACCGAAGCTATCCTCACCGCACCCGTTGGCGCCGAGGCGGCGCCGAGCGGCGAAGGTGGGCGGCGACGCGGACGCCGTGGCCGCGGCCGCGGCGAGCGCAGAGAAGAGCCGACCGTGGCTGTCTCCGAGTCGACTGTTGCCGACACCGCGGCAATGCCCAGCGACGACGCCGTTGCTCGGATTGACACTCCTGCGGCATTGGTTCCGTACCGCCTGGCATGGCCCACGCCACAGCCGCCAGTAGTACCGCCGAAACCGGAAGAGCCGCTTCAGCCCGTGGCGGAAGTCGAGGTGCCGCCGGCCGTCATCGTACAAGCGCCGGCCGTCATCGCACAGGCGCCGGCCGTCATCGTGCAGGCGATAGAGCCCGAGCAAAGCCCGAATGTGCCCGCTGAATTGGTTGCGGAAGTAACGCTGGCGCCACCTGACTTGGCCGGCGCAGGCCTGGTCATGATCGAAACCGCCCGTGCCACAACGGCCGTCGTCGAGCAGACCAAACCGGCGCTAGGGCGCAAACCCAAGGCGGCGATCATCCCGGTCGAGGAACCACTGCAAATAGTGGAGACGAAGCGCCCCTAGGGCTTCGGCAGCCGCGACTGGTGCAGTGAGTCGAGCAAGCCAGTCGCGGCATCTTCGATCAGGTCGAGGACACGCTCGAATCCCGCTGCGCCCCCATAGTAGGGGTCGGGCACTTCCATTTCCTCGGAATTGCGCGCGAACTCGAGGAACAAGCTGATCCGACAACCAGCATTCTTTGGCCGTGAGCGCTCCAGGATCGCCAGGTGCTCTCGATCCATGGCGAGAATCAGATCGAAGCGATGGAAGTCGTCTGGCGACACCCGTCGCCCTCGCAAGCCGGAAATATCGTAACCGCGATGCCGCGCAGCCAGCTGCGAACGCTCATCGGGCGGATCGCCGACATGATAGCCATGAGTGCCGGCGGAATCGACTTCGAGCCGATCGGCCATCCCGGTGCGTTCGGCGGCTTTTCGCAGCACACCCTCGGCCGTCGGCGAACGACAAATGTTGCCGGTGCAGACAAAAAGTACGCGCGTCTTCATGTCAAATGGTCCGGAACGTCAGCGCCAAAGGCAAGCCGCTTGACTCTGAATAGCTCGTCACGAGCGGCGGCGGCTTGTTCAAACTCAAGATTCTTCGCATGTTCCTGCATCGCTTTCTCCAGGCGCTTGATCTCCTTCGCCAGCGCCTTTTCGCTCATTGCTTCGTACTTTGCCGCCTCCTGGGCAGCCTTCAATTCGCGGCCCGCGGCATCCGGCTCGTAAACGCCGTCGATAAGATCCTTGATGCGCTTGACGACACCGCGCGGAGTGATGCCTTGCTCGATGTTGTGCGCCACCTGCTTCGCGCGCCGCCGCTCGGTTTCGGCAATCGCGCGGCGCATCGAGTCGGTAGTCCTGTCGGCGTAGAGGATCGCCGTACCGTTGAGGTGGCGCGCCGCACGCCCCATGGTCTGAATCAGGCTGCGTTCAGAGCGCAGGAAGCCTTCCTTGTCGGCATCGAGGATAGCGACGAGCGACACCTCGGGAATATCCAGTCCCTCGCGGAGCAGATTGATGCCGACCAGGACGTCGAACTCGCCCAGGCGCAAATCGCGAATGATCTCGACCCGCTCGACGGTGTCGATGTCCGAATGCAGGTAGCGGACGCGGACACCGTTGTCGCCGAGGAAATCCGTCAATTGTTCGGACAGACGCTTGGTCAGCGTCGTCACCAGTACGCGCTCTTCCTTGGCGACGCGACGCTTGATCTCTGACAGCAGATCATCGACCTGCGTCGCCGCAGGACGGACGATCACCTCGGGGTCCACCAACCCGGTTGGCCGCACCAACTGCTCCACCACCTGGCCTTGGTGTTCGTGCTCGTAGTTTGCCGGCGTCGCCGAAACAAAAATGGTCTGTGGCATCAAGCGCTCGAACTCTTCGAATTTGAGCGGCCGGTTGTCGAGCGCAGAAGGCAGGCGAAAACCGTAATTGACCAAATTCTCCTTGCGCGAGCGGTCGCCTTTGTACATGCCGCCGACCTGAGGAATGCTCACGTGCGATTCGTCGATGAACATCAGCGCGTCCGGCGGCAGGTAATCGATCAGCGTCGGTGGCGGCTCACCCTGCTTGCGCCCGGACAGGTGGCGCGAGTAGTTTTCGATTCCCTTGCAGAAACCCAGCTGCTCCAGCATTTCCAGGTCGAAGCGAGTGCGCTGCTCGATGCGCTGGGCCTCGACGAGTTTCTGCTCCTTGTGGAAATACTCGCTGCGCTCGCGCAGTTCGATTTTGATGGCCTCGACTGCCTTGAGCACCGTTGCGCGCGGCGTCACGTAATGGCTCGACGGGAAGACTGTGAAGCGGCCAAGCTTCTGCCGCGTATGGCCGGTCAGCGGGTCGAACAGCGTCAGGGTCTCCACCTCGTCGTCGAACAGCACGATGCGCACCGCGCTCTCGGCATTTTCGGCGGGGAAGACATCGATGACATCACCGCGCACGCGATAGCTGCCGCGATGGAAATCGACCTCGTTGCGCTCATATTGCATCTCGCTCAAACGTCGGATGATGTCACGCTGACCGAGCTTCTCGCCCTGGCGCAGGTGCAGGATCATGCTGTGGTAGTCGACCGGATCGCCGATGCCGTAGATCGCCGAGACAGTACAGACGATGACGCAGTCGCGCCGCTCGAGCAGGCTCTTGGTCGCCGACAGGCGCATCTGTTCGATGTGCTCGTTGATCGATGAATCCTTCTCGATGAAGAGGTCGCGAGCCGGCACATAGGCCTCAGGCTGGTAGTAATCGTAGTAGGAGACGAAGTACTCGATGGCATTCTCGGGCAGAAACTCGCGAAACTCGGAATACAACTGCGCTGCCAGCGTCTTGTTTGGCGCCAGCACCAGTGCCGGCCGTCCCAGGCGGGCGATGACGTTGGCCATGGTGTAGGTCTTGCCCGACCCCGTTACCCCGAGCAGCGTCTGGTAGGAGAGCCCGTCCTCGATCCCCTCGATGAGCAGGCGGATGGCTTCCGGCTGGTCTCCGGCGGGCGGGAACGGCTGATGTAGATGGTAGGGACTGCCAGGGTAATTAGCGACTTGTTCTGTCATCAGAAATTTCGATTTTGGCCGCCCTTCGGGACGGTCGGTGGAATCGGATATTATTGTTCTTTGTCACCAAATCCGCATCTGGAGTTCAAATGAGTGCTTCAATTTTCGCCGCGGTTGAAATGGCCCCCCGCGATCCGATCCTCGGTCTGACCGAAGGCTTCAACGCCGACAAGAACCCGAACAAGGTCAACCTGGGCGTTGGCGTGTACTACAGCGACGATGGCAAGATCCCTTTGCTCAACGCCGTCCGTGCCGCAGAAAAGACCCGCCTCGAAGCCATGCCGCCGCGCGGCTATCAGCCTATCGAGGGACCCGCGGCCTACAGCCAGGCGGTACAGAAACTGGTCTTCGGCGAGACGTCGCCACTGCTCGCCGACGGCCGCGTCATTACCGCCCAATGTCTCGGCGGCACCGGTGCGCTCAAGGTGGGTGCGGACTACCTGAAGCGCCTGTTGCCGGCGGCCAAAGTATACATCTCCGACCCGAGTTGGGAGAACCACAAGGCCTTGTTCGAATCGGCCGGCTTCACTGTGGAAAGCTATCCCTACTACGATGCGAGCACGCGCGGCGTCGACTTCGCCAGCATGAAATCCACCATCGGCACGCTCCCCGCCGGCTCCATCGTCGTCCTGCACGCCTGCTGCCACAATCCCACTGGCGCCGACCTGACGCCTGAGCAGTGGCAGGACGTCGTCGGCGCGGTGCGCGAACGCAACCTCGTCGCCTTCATTGACATGGCCTACCAAGGCTTCGCCGACGGTATCAAGCCGGACGCCATAGCCCTCGATCTATTCGCTGCCTCCGGCCTTCAGTTCTTCGTTTCCAGCTCGTTCTCGAAATCGTTCTCGCTCTACGGCGAACGCGTTGGCGCGCTCTCCATCGTCACCGCCAACAAGGACGAGTCGGCACGGGTGATGTCGCAGCTGAAGCGCGTTATCCGCACCAACTACTCGAACCCACCGACGCATGGCGGCGCTATCGTCGCCAACGTGCTAAGCAGCCCGGAACTGCGCGCAGTATGGGAACAGGAACTCGCCGGCATGCGTGACCGCATCCGTACCATGCGCATCGGGCTGGTCGACAAGCTGAAAGCACGTGGCATCGCCCAGGATTTCTCGTTCGTAGCCCGGCAGCGCGGCATGTTCTCCTACACTGGCCTTACCGTTACCCAAGTAGAGAAGCTGAGGAGTGATTTTGGCATCTATGCCGTCAGCACTGGCCGTATCTGTCTCGCTGCGCTGAACAACAAGAACATAGACTACGTCGCCGACGCCATCGCCACGACCCTGAAATAGACCTGAGGATCGCCGGCGCTCAGCGCGTCGCGCGCAGCACCGGTGCATCGACTGTGCCATCGAGCGACAGGGTTGTCTGCGTGCCCTCCGCGCCGCTGCGCATTTCCAGGCGGACGGCTCCTGCCATTGTGCCGTTCGCCCGGTTGATGGTCGCTTGACCGTTGCCGCGCAGGAAACCGGAGCTGAGGCGCAAGTTCCCCAGGCGGATCCTTTCCGCATCGGCGCCGATATTGCCGGCAAACTCCTCAAAGCGCATTTGACCGCCTCTGATCGCCGACTTCGATCTCATCGCCTCGACCAAGTCCAGGCGCAGAGTGCCATGGAGGACCTTGAAAGTACTATCGAGGTGCGCGACCCTATCCAACAGGTCGACAGCCGCTGCCCGCCCCTGGACGCTCAACTGCCCGCTCGCCTCGCCATCAACCAGTGGCGTCGCCCCGATTCCGCTCAGCAGGCGACTGCTGGCCAGGTGTTGGAATTCGGCCTTCAAGTCCACCCGTGCCGAACTTCCCGTCCACGCCAGGCCACCACTGCCTGACAGCGTCCCGTCATAGAACATGATGCCCATGTCTCGAATGTCGAAGCGGCCCGGCGAGAGGTCGCCATGGATGTCCATGCGTGTGCACTCGAAACCAGGGCGAAACGGGACCCGCCAGGACTGAGCCGTCGCATTGACCGATACGCCGGCCGGAGTCGGAGAAATCTCTGCTACCAACTTCCCGCCCGCTGCCTGGACAACAACGCGGCCGACGCCATTCGACGGCTCGGCCTTGCCAGCCAAGTCTGTCAACGCGTGCCCTGCGACAGTCAAGGATGCGTGCTCGAAGCTGATCTCGCCAATTCGCGCCTCGCCCATCGCACTCGGCGCGAACCACTGGCTCAGTCGGGGCAAAATGGCCTCTTGCATTCGCAATCCGTCGATTTCCGCTTTACGGAAGTTGGCGCCCGCGAACGGGAAACTTGCATCGGGCAGCAAGCGAATGGCTGCAGCCTCGGCGTAGACCGGATTGCCGAGGGTCACGTTCTCCAGCACGACAGCGGGAGGCATGAAGGCCACGCGCAAGGCACCGATCTTTACCGAATCATTGGTAATCGCTGCCAAGCGTTGCTCGAACTCGGGGCGATAGTTGTCATAAGGATAGAAAGCGACTGCAGCAACAAGGCCAATAACAAGGACAAGCAACCCACCCTTGATCAGGGATCCGGGGTTGATTCGAGGCCTGGTAGTGGGCAACGGCGGCGCCATCGAAGGATCGATCGACACCGGATCGACTAGTTCGCGATCCATGGCTTCGCTGCCGTATGCGCGTTCGTACAGCGCTTCTTCCTGGGCACGGGCTCGGCTCTTGCGCAAGCCCTCAATCCAGTTGGGGATCGCCGCCAGCGGCGAACTCCGCGGCGTGTCGTCGTCGGATCGCGGGACTACAACCGGCGTTAAGCGGACCTGGGTCGCCAACTCCTCATCGAAGACAGTTTGCGCCTCGACCAGTGGCTGTTCGTCCGGAACAGCCACGATCCTCGTTGCTGTCTGTTCCTGTTGCGCCAATCGCTTGGCGCAGGCTTCTTCAGATTCGATCAGGCCAAGCCGCTCCAGCTCGGCCAACGCCGATTCGACCATCGCCGGATCACCGAGCGAGTGCTTCAGGGAAGCGACATCGGCAATGCCGTTCACCAGCACCAAGACCAAGCGCAAGTTGCGCTGAACGAGCCGGGTCTTCTCCCTGATCGCCTCGTCCCCAGCAGCAGTCTTGTCAAAAATGGTTGCGTCGTTCATCTAGGTTGACGGCTTCGTGCGAAGTGTCTAATATCCGCGCCTTTCCTCTTCCCCGATAGCTCAGTTGGTAGANNGTTCGAGCCCAGGTCGGGGAGCCATCCCAAAAGGGCGACTCATTCGAGTCGCCCTTTTCTTTTCGCAAACCGGAAAAGGAAAGCCAATCTCATCCATGCTGGATAGATTGTAGCCTAGATCCAGGGACGAATACGCTGCCGGCGAATTCAGCGACCAGCGAGGGAACCCGCCGCGATCTGCCCGTTAGGCCGTAATGTTGATCACCTGGCCCACCGTTTGGCCGTTTTCGTTCACCGTTGGCGCAGGGGCCTGTGCCTTGATGGCGGCGCCACCGTCGTCCGCATCGCCATCGCCATCTGGCCCTGCCTTCTTGGTCTCCGCGGCTTCCGGCTGTCCTTGGAGGGCTTGAATGTTGAAGCTGGGGGCACTGCCAACTGACCCAATGTTCATGATTCGATCCTCTGTCGTTTAGGGCGCAAAAACAGCCAAGCGAGGTCTTCTACCTACCCTCGCTATCACTTTAGTCCGTATTTCAGTCGATTGCTACCGGGAGCATCAGTCCGGGATATAGTCGGAACAATCATGAACGCCAACAACAGCATAGAACTACTCGCGCCGGCCCGCAATGCCACCATCGGCCGCGAAGCCGTGCTCCACGGTGCCGATGCAGTGTACATCGGTGCCTCGGCATTCGGTGCTCGTCACGGCGCCGGCAACGAGATGCGCGACATTGCCGAGCTGGCCGAATTCGCCCACCACTTCCATGTGCGGATCTATGTCACGCTGAACACAATCCTCAGCGAAGCCGAAC
>PMIF01000075.1 GCA_003157035.1 Rhodocyclaceae bacterium | reverse complement strand
CCAGGCACAGCAGGCCGATCAGTTACGAGCCAGGCGGCTATCGTCACAGCAGGACGACCAGCACGCCAAGCTCCTGGGTCAGCAACAGGAGCAGCAGCACGCCAAGCTCCAGGCACAGCAGGCNNGCAGTTGTCGGACCAGCAGCACGCCAGGCTCCTCGGTCAGCAGGCAGATCAGCTTCGCGCCAGGCAGCATCCATCTTCGGACGGACACCAAACGACATCCGTCCCCCCCGTGTCTGTCAGCGCCGTAACCAATGTGGTTCCGCACGGCGACCACAAGAGCTTCGACATTCGTCACAAGAATTCGGACGGCTCGCAGATGGTGATATCGCAGAGGCTCCTGCCGGACGGCAGCAAGAGGGTGACCGGTTTCAGAGAGACCGACAATGCGCGCGACGGAACGAGTACGCGCATTTATTCGGACGGTCGCCGAGTAACTCAGGGGCGCGATTTTGAACGTCGTTCCGTGGGCAAAATGGATTTCGTCACCAAACGGGATGGACTCCGTGAGGCGGTGTTGTCGGATGGGCGCCCGGTCTTCAGGGATCGCTATGCTGCCTATCGTGATCGGGATGGCAGTGAGCGCCGAATGATCGAGCGGACGCGATACGTCCATTGGTCGCATGGACACATTGAAAGTCACGATCGGCCAATGGTTCGGCGGTACGACGTGGGCGATATCTACGGTGCGCCGGTGGCCCTATACCGCCCGTCGCGCTACGCGCCGGACTACTACCGAGGTTTCCACTCGCGCTTCCTGGCGCCGGTGGTGGTCGCGACGGCCGCGGCGGCGGCGTGGGCTGCGTTTGCCACTCCGGTCACGAGTTACGACGATCCGGTGGCCTTGATGGGCGATATGCAAATCTCTTCCGGCTTCGAAGAAGCTTATGCCGATTCGTCGTATTCGGGAGCGACACCGCTGTACGACCAGCCCGACGCAGTGGCGCTTCGCAGCCAGATGCTGGCGGTACAGCAGCAGGTCAACACTAGCGTTCAGGGCAATGCGGCGCTCAAGGACCAGTTGGCAGGTGTCGATGTTCAGGCGGCGTCGGCACAGGTGCAGCAGGCGGTGAGTAGCGCGGTGCCGGTACAGATTTCGGAAGACGTCCGGCAGCAGGTGCGCCAGCAGGTACGCCTCAGTGTCGCCATGCATCAGAACGGCCGATCCTTGGTGCTGTCCGATGTGCTGGCCTCCGGTTACGCGAAGATCTTCCTGTTTCAGACGGCGCAGCCCGTGAACGTGGATGCTGTGTCTGGGGGGGATTGCTTCCTGAACACGGGCGATTTGATTGGCTTTTCGACGCTGCCAGCCGCCGGCAGCCCCGTTGCCGAGATGAACGTCATTGCCAGCGGTTCCAACAGCTGCCGGCTCGGCGAGCGAGTGCAAGTCCGCTTGACCGAACTGCAGGAGATGCTTAACGGCTTCAGCGAGCGTGTAGAAGACAACATGCAACGAGTCAGCGCCTGTGCGGCCTCCCGCCGTTGCTAGAGACGGGTGTGCGAGTCGCGGCGATATAGTCGGTAGATTGGGAGACAATATGTTCTGCACCAGTTGCGGCAAGGCCATAGAGCCGAAGACAAAATTCTGCCCGGAATGCGGCGCGAAGCAGGCCGACGTGCCTTCTTCGCCGGTCTCTGCGTCGGCCATCAGCCCGTCCCCCGCGATGTCGGCGCCGTCCCGGCCGGCATTGCCGGTCGCAGCGCGCAGCGGCAAGCTGGCGGTGTGGGGCGCCATCGGTGCGCTGGTCTTGGTGATGGGCGGCGGTGTCGGCTACTGGGGTTGGAACAACAAAGTGGCGCGCGACGAAGCCGCACAGAAGCTGGTCAGCGACGAGGCGGCTCGCAAGTTGGCCGACGCGGAACAGCGCCGGGTGGCAGCGGAGAAAGCAGCGGAGGCTGTCGAGATCAAGGCTGCCCAGGTCTTGCTGGCGAAGCACATTGCCGTCGAAGAAGCTGAAGCGCAGGCCCAAGTCGGCAGACCCTAACTCCAGCCGGCTTCAGGGCTGGGTGAAGAAGCGTCCGCTCAGGTCTTCCAGCCCCAGCATTCCGAGCAGTTCCTTCAGGCGCTCGGCCGACGCGCGCCGCGGCTGGTCCTTGTAGCGGGCGATGATCAGTTCGTTCTTCATCGAGTGTTCCCAGCCGACCAGCTCGGTGACGCTGACCTGGTAGCCGTGGGCCTCGAGTTGGAGACAGCGCAGCACATTGGTGATGTGACTACCGAACTCGCGCGTGTGCAGAGGATGGCGCCAGATCTCGGCCAGCGGATTCGCGAGCATCCTGCCCTTGTTCTTGCGCAGCACCGCTGCCACTTCGGCCTGGCAGCAAGGCACCAGCACGATGAAAGCGGCCTCCTTGGCCAGCGCGAAACGTATGGCGTCGTCGGTGGCGGTGTCGCAGGCATGCAGCGCCGTGACGATATCCACCCGTGCCGGCAGTTGCTCCGAGGCGATGGATTGCTCCACCGTGACATTGAGAAACGTCATGCCCGGGAAATCCAATCGCGCCGCCAGNNCTTGCCGGCGCCGTGATCGACGAGGTGGATGGCGCCACGGTCAGCACGGTCGGCGCGGATTTCCTCCAGCAGGGGTTCGATGAACTGGCACAGGTGATTGACCTGCTTCAGCTTGCGCCGGCTGTCCTGATTCATCTTGCCGTCACGGGTAAGGATGTGCAGCTCTTTCAGCAGTTCGGTCGACTGGCCAGGCTTGATTTCGTGCATTTCGGTTCGAATTTCGGTGGGATTGCCACTAGTATGCCGGCTGGCGCCAATTTCATCAGCCCTCCAGCGGAAATTTCCATGCAAAGCTTCATTGCCGGCAAAGATGCCGCCCTCGAGTCGTCCATCGCCACCATGCAAGGCAAGCTGGACGAACTGGGCTTCCATGTCGAAGAGCGCTCCTGGCTGAATCCGGTGGCTGGCATCTGGTCCGTGCATGTGCGCGACCGCGATTGTCCACTGTTGTTCACCAATGGCAAGGGCGCCTCGCGGCTGGCGGCCCTGGCAAGCGCGCTCGGCGAGTTTTTCGAGCGCCTGTCCTGCAACTACTTCTGGACGCATTACTACCTGGGGGAGCAGTTTGCCCGGCGCAGTTTCACCCATTACCCGCGGGAACAGTGGTTTCCCTTGGGCGACTCCGGCGCCTGGCCGGAGCAGTTGCTGACGCCTGAGTTGCGCCAGTTCTACAACCCGGACGGCGCCGTTGACGCCGCGTCCCTGGTGGATCTCAATTCCGGCAATGCCGAACGCGGCATCTGCGCCCTGCCTTACCAGCGTCTGCGCGACGGCGCCAACGTCTGGTTCCCGGTCAATATCATCGGCAACCTGTATGTCAGCAACGGCATGTCGGCCGGCAACACCGAGGCCGAGGCGCGCACCCAGGCGCTGGCGGAGATTTTCGAGCGCCACATCAAGTTCCGCATCATCAGCGAAGGGCTTTGCCTGCCGGACGTGCCCGAGCAGGTGATCGCCCGCTATCCACGCATCGAGGCCGGCATCCGTGGCTTGCGCGATGCGGGTTTCGGCATTTTGGTGAAGGACGCGTCCCTAGGCGGCGAATTTCCGGTGATGAACGTCACCCTGCTGCACGCCGGCGATCAGGGCTGCTTTGCCAGCTTCGGCGCCCACCCGCGTTTCGAGATCGCTCTCGAGCGCGCCCTGACCGAACTGCTGCAGGGTCGTGGGCTCGATGCCCTCGGCGGCTTCCCCGAACCCGGCTTCGACCTGGATGAAATCGCCTCCGCGCCGAACATCGAGATCCACTTTGTCGATTCGAGCGGCATCATCAGTTGGAACTTTCTCGGCGCGACCCCGGACTTCGAATTTTGCGACTGGAACTTCAGCGCCACTACCGCCGAGGACTACCAGTGGCTGGTCGACCGGATCCATCGCGCTGGTCACGACATCTACATCGCCGACTTCACCCACCTCGGCGTCTATGCCTGTCGGATTCTGGTGCCCGGCATGTCGGAAATCTATCCGCTGGACGATCTGCAATGGGAGAACAACAGCGTCGGCAATGCCATCCGCGACGCCATCGTGCACCTGCCGGAGTTGGACGACGACGAATGCGCCGATCTGCTCGAGACCCTGGACGAACTCGCCGTGGCGGACGAGCGACCCGTTGCGGCGCTGATCGGGCTGGCTGCCGATGCCG
>PMIF01000204.1 GCA_003157035.1 Rhodocyclaceae bacterium | reverse complement strand
ACCGCCGTCTCCCGTCCGCCGCCGAGGGCTGTGTAGAGCTGGTTGTAAGCCGACAGGAGGTGGCGGCGCACTTGCACCGTGGCCTGTTGAGCGTTGAAGGAGTCGCGTTGGGCGTCCAGCAGTTCAAGATAGCTGGCGACACCGCCCTTGTAACGGGCATCGGTCAGGCGTAGGCGCTCGTTCTGCGCCCGCTCGGCTGCTTCCTGGCTATCGAGTTGCGCTTTGAGCTTATCGCGCGCCACCAGCAGGTCGGCGATTTCGCGAAACGCCTGCTGAATGGCCTTCTCATATTGGGCAACGGCGATCACCTTGCGCGCTTGCGCGAGGTCGACGTTGGCACTGGTGCGGCCGAAGTCGAAGAGCGGCAGACTCAAGGCTGGTTGGAAGGACCAGGCCTCGCTNNCAGCACATCTGCCGGCAGGTCGGCCGCGAGGTCGGGGACGATGCCCTGTTCGCTCAAACGCCGTCCCGGTGGCAGGTCGGTCGGTGCCCCCCCCACCAGCAGGCGCAGGTAATTGTCACTTGCACTACGTTGGCGCTCGAGGCTGGCCAGTTCGGCCCGAGCAGACTGCAAGCTGCCTTCGGCCGTCAGGTAGTCGAGATCGCTGGCGATGCCGACTTCGCGTCGCCGAGCGACCAGGTCGCGAAATTCCTGACGCGTCGTCACCGTGTCGCGCGCCAGGGCCGCCCGTTCGTCCAGTTCCTGTGTACTCAGGTAGGCGTCGGCGACGTCGGAGATCAACGACAGGCGAAAGGCACTGCGCGCATCCTCCGTCGCAAGATAGCTGGCCAGGGCAGCCGCCGACAGGTTCTTGACCCGGCCCCAGAAATCCAGTTCAAAGGCCGCTATGCCGAGGTTGACGTCGAAGCGCTGGCTGGACAGCGGTCGGCCGGTCATCGAGAGGTCCGCCGGCGTCAATGCCGCGCTGCGGTCGACGCCGAGGCCGACGGTGGGCAATCGGTCGGCGCGCTGGATACCGTAAAGTGCTTGCGCCTCGGTGACGCGGGCGGTACTGATGCGCAAATCGCGGTTGTTGGTGAGCGCGATGCCGATCAGTGCCCGCAGGCGTGGATCGGGATAGAAGCTCTCCATATCGAGTTCGCCGGCATGACGGGTGCCTTCCGGTTGGGCGCCGCCCGGCCATTGCGCGGCTACCGGCGGGGCGGGACGCACGTAGTCCGGAGCAAGACTGCAGCCGGCGAATGTTGCGGCAACGGTGAGGCTCAGAATGGCTGGAACGATTCGCTTACGCATGATCTTGATCCCCAGATGACTCTTGGTGCCGACGCTTATGTCCGGGCAGAAGACGGGAGACAACGACAAAGAATACCGGCACCAGGAATACTGCCAGGGCCGTCGCGCCAATCATGCCGCCCATGACGCCGGTGCCGATCGCGTGGCGACTCTGGGCGCCGGCGCCGGTCGAAATGGCGAGGGGCAGAACGCCGAGGATAAAGGCAAACGAAGTCATCAGAATCGGTCGAAAGCGCAGTCGGCAGGCTTCCAGTGTCGCTGCCACAAGTTCCATGCCGTCCTCGTGCAGGGTCTTGGCGAACTCGATGATCAGGATCGCGTTCTTGGATGACAGACCGATGATGGCGATCAGGCCGACCTTGAAGAAGACGTCGTCGGGAAGTCCGCGCACTGTCACGGCCAGCAGGGCGCCAAGGATGCCGAGCGGCACGACCAGAATCACGGCCAACGGGATCGACCAGCTCTCGTAGAGGGCGGCCAGGGCGAGGAAGACCACCACCAGCGAGAGGCCGAAAAGGAAGGGTGCCTGGGCTCCGGAGAGACGCTCTTCGAAGGAAGTGCCCGACCACTCGAAACCCAGGCCGGGCGGCAGTTGGGCGGCGATATTTTCCATGGCTCTCATGGCTTCGCCGGTACTCTTGCCGGGAGCCGGACCGCCGGATAGCTTGAACGATGGATTGCCGTTATAGCGGTCAAGTTTAGGCAAGCCAACCACCCAGCGGGACGTGGCGATTTCAGCCAGTGGCACCATTTCGCCGCGCGAATTCTTTACCGGTAGTTGCAGAATATCCTCAGGCCGGGAGCGCAGGTTGGCCTCAGCCTGCATTTGCACGCGCAGGATGCGTCCCTGACGGACGAAGTCGTTGATGTAGGAAACGCCGAGGGCCGATTGCAGTGTGTCGTTGAGACTGGCCATGTCGATGGACAAGGCCTGGGCCTTCGCCTGATCGATGTCCAGCATCAGCTGCGGTCCGGGCTCTTGACCTTCCGGTCTGACGCCGGCCAGGGCCGGATTCTTGGCGGCGAGGCCGAGTGCCATGTTGCGTGCTTCCATCAGCTTGTCGCGGCCAATCCCGGAACGGTCCTGGAGGCGAAAGTCGAAGCCGCCGATGGCGCCCAATTCGGGAATGGGCGGCACGTTGGTGGCGAACATGAAAGCCTGTTTGATCTGAAAAAAGCCCATATTGGCCCGACGGATGACGGGCCCGGCCAGACTGTTGGCATCCTTGCGCTCGTCCCAGTCCTTGAGGCGGACGAAGGCCAGGGCGGCATTCTGGCCGCGGCCGAAGAAGGAAAAGCCGACGACACCGATGACGTGGTCCACCTCCGGCTGTTTCAGGTAGTACGCCTCAAGCTGCTTGACGACTTCGAGCGTGCGCTCCTGAGTGGCGCCGGGCGGCAACTGAACAACGTTGATGAAGTAACCCTGGTCCTCCTCCGGCAGGAAGCTGCCCGGCAGGTTATAGAGCAGGA
>PMIF01000171.1 GCA_003157035.1 Rhodocyclaceae bacterium | reverse complement strand
CGGCGGCCGCGGCGGCGCCTTCTCATTCGGCAAGAGTCGGGCACGCATGCTCGACGAGGCGAACAATACTGTCACCTTCGCTGACGTTGCCGGCTGCGAAGAGGCCAAGGACGAAGTTTCCGAGCTGGTCGATTTTCTCCGCGATCCGTCGAAGTTCCAGAAGTTGGGTGGCAGGATTCCGCGCGGCGTGTTGATGGTCGGCAGTCCGGGCACCGGCAAGACCCTGCTGGCGCGNNGTTCGTCGGCGTCGGCGCCGCCCGTGTCCGCGACATGTTCGAGCAAGCCAAGAAGTCGGCACCCTGCATCGTCTTCATCGACGAGATCGATGCCGTCGGCCGCCAGCGTGGTGCCGGCCTCGGCGGTGGCAACGATGAGCGCGAACAGACTCTGAACCAGCTGTTGGTCGAGATGGATGGTTTCGAGGGTTCGGTCGGCGTGATCGTCATTGCCGCCACCAACCGTCCGGATGTNNCTCGATCCGGCGTTGCTGCGCCCCGGCCGCTTCGACCGCCAGGTCGTCGTGCCGTTGCCCGACATTCGTGGCCGCGAGCAAATCCTGAAAGTGCACATGCGCAAGGTGCCATTGGCGCCCGATGTCGATCCTTCCATCCTCGCCCGCGGCTGTCCCGGCTTTTCCGGCGCCGACCTGGCCAATCTGGTGAACGAGGCTGCGCTGTTTGCCGCCCGCGGCAACAAGCGCCTGGTGGATATGGAGGATTTCGAGAAGGCCAAGGACAAGATCATGATGGGCGCCGAGCGCCGCTCGATGGTCATGCCCGAAGAGGAGCGCCGCAACACCGCCTATCACGAGTCCGGTCATGCCGTGGTGGCCAAGTTGCTGCCGAAGACCGACCCGGTACACAAGGTGACCATCATTCCGCGTGGCCGCGCTCTCGGCGTCACCATGCAGTTGCCGACGGAAGATCGTTACAGCCAGGATCGCGATCGCCTGCTCAATACCGTTGCCGTGCTGTTCGGTGGCCGTATTTGCGAAGAGATCTTCATGAAGCAGATGACCACTGGCGCTTCGAACGATTTCCAGCGCGCCACCGACCTGGCGCGGCGTATGGTGACGCAGTGGGGCATGTCCGACCTGCTCGGACCGATGGTCTATGGCGAAGAGGAAGGCGAGATTTTCCTCGGTCGCTCGGTGACGACGCACAAGAATATGTCGGAAGCGTCCTTGCAGAAGGTGGATGCGGAAATCCGCCGCATCGTCGACGAGCAGTACGGCTTGGCGCGCAAGCTGATCGAGGACAACCGCGACAAGGTCGAGGCGATGACGGCAGCATTGCTCGAGTTGGAAACCATCGACGCCGACCAGATCAACGACATCATGGACGGTCTGCCGCCGCGGCCACCGAAACCTTCGGCCGCGGTCGCCAAGGCCCCGTCGGACAGCGCACCAGGCGCCGCGCCGCCGGCGCCGGCGCCGGCCTGAGCAGCTCCTCGGGAGAGGGCGCCACTGGCGCTTGGCGATGTTTCTTTGCTGCGGTCGCTTTCGGCTTGATCTGGCGCGGCCGCGAATCATGGCCATAGTCAATCTCACGGACGATTCATTTTCTGGCGATGGCTTGCGTGGAGGCACGCCGGCGGCGATCGCCCAGGCGTTGCGGATGATCGATGCCGGCGCCGATATTCTCGACATCGGTGGCGAATCGTCGCGGCCGGGTGCCACCTCGGTATCGCTGCAGGAGGAGTTGGATCGCCTCCTGCCGGTGATCGAGGGCTTACGCGGTTGCGGTCGGCCGCTGTCGGTGGACACCACCAAGCCAGACGTGATGACGGCCGCACTGGCCGCGGGCGTCGACATGATCAACGACATCGCTGCCTTGAGGGCGCCTGGCGCGCTGGCCGCAGTAGTTGAGGGTGACGCGGCGGTCTGCCTGATGCACATGCAGGGCGAGCCGGGAACCATGCAGGCGGCGCCGGCCTACCGCGATGTCGTCGCCGAAGTGCAGGAATTCCTCTGCCAGCGGGTGGCGGCATGTGCTGCGGCTGGAATCGCCCGAGATCGCATCGTCATCGACCCGGGGTTCGGATTCGGCAAGACACTGGAGCATAATCTCGCTTTGTTGCGAGCGCTGCCCGGATTGGCGGAGTGCGCGCTGCCGGTGCTGATCGGTGTTTCGCGCAAGTCGATGATCGGCACTATCACCGGGCGCCCGCTCGAGCAGCGCGATGGTGGCAGTGCGGTGGCGGCGGTGCTTGCCGTACAACGTCGGGCGAGCATTGTCAGAGTTCATGACGTCGGTGCCACGCGAGATGCTCTGGCGGTGCTGGCGGCGATTGATGGAAGCGGATGATGGCGAGAAAATACTTCGGCACTGACGGCATTCGGGGGCGGGTCGGCGCCGGTGCGATTGCGCCGGAATTTGTCCTGCGGCTCGGCTATGCGGCGGGCAGGACGTTGGTGCGTCGGGAAAATCTGCCGGTTGGTGAGCGCCCGGCCGTGTTGATCGGCAAGGACACGCGTGTTTCGGGCTATATGTTGGAGGCGGCGCTCGAATCCGGCTTTTCCGCGGCCGGCGTCGATGTCATGCTGTGCGGCCCGCTACCGACACCGGCGATCGCCTACCTGACGCGCGCACTGCGGCTCCAGGCTGGCGTGGTGATATCGGCGTCGCACAACCCCTTTGATGATAATGGCATCAAATTCTTTTCCGCGCAAGGCACCAAGCTGCCCGATCCGGTCGAAAAGGCAATCGAGGAATGCCTGGAAATGCCCCTGGCCTGCCTGGATTCGGCACAACTGGGCCGTGCCCGTCGCGTCGACGATGCCGCCGGCCGCTACATCGAGTTCTGCAAGAGCACGTTTCCCAACGAACTCGATCTGCGCGGGCTGAAGATTGTCGTCGATTGTGCCCACGGCGCGGCCTATCATGTGGCGCCCAAGGTCTTTCACGAGTTGGGGGCAGAGGTCGTTGCCGTCGGCGCGTCACCTAACGGCCTCAACATCAACGATCAGGTCGGCGCCACATCGCCTGAACACCTCCGCTGTGCCGTGCTCGAGCACAGGGCCGATCTCGGCATCGCTCTCGATGGCGATGGTGACCGGCTGGTGATGACCGACGCGGCCGGCAACGTCTACGATGGCGATCAACTGCTCTATGTCATCGCGCGCCAGCGACGCGGCCGTGGCGTCGACGGTGTCATCGGTACCCTGATGAGCAATCTCGGCTTCGAGCATGCGCTTGGTCGACTCGATATCCCCTTCGCACGGGCCAAGGTCGGCGACCGCTATGTGCTGGAAATGATGATCGAGCGTGGCTGGCCGCTCGGTGGCGAGAATTCCGGCCATATCATCAGCCTCGACAAGCACACGACTGGCGATGGCATCATCGCGGCGTTGCAGGTGCTGGCGGCGCTGGCGATTGCCGGAGAAACGCTGGCACAGGCTTGCGCTGACCTGACCATGTATCCGCAGAAGCTGATCAACGTTGGCCTGCCAGCGGGATTCGACTGGCAGAACGATGATGGAATTCGCTTGGCCGTGGCATCGGCAGAAAAGGCGCTCGATGGCGCGGGGCGCGTGTTGCTGCGACCTTCGGGCACCGAGCCATTGCTGCGCGTGATGGTCGAGGCGCGCAGCGCCGGACTGGTCTTGAATCAAGCCGAGGCCATCGCGGCCGCCGTGCGCAGCGCGACGGCGGCCGACTGATGGACAGGGCCCCTCATGCCGGTTCAACAGGGCCGGCATGAGGAATCTGCAGCCTTAGGCGAGCTTGGCGCGCATCCGCTTCGCGCGCTCAGCTGGTGCGGGGTGAGTTGCCAGCCAGCCACCGCTGCCGCCGGAGAGCTTGGTCAGCTTGTCGAGGGCGGTGACGGCAGCCATTGGCTCATGCTTGGTCTTCTTGAGGAAACCCATGGCATAGTCGTCGGCCTCGTTTTCATTGGCTTGCGAGTGCTGGGCGAGGATGACCTTCTGGAACAGTTCGCCGATCTGCGAGTCGGCGACGGCGGCCGCCTTCGAGTCGCTTGCCGCGACGGCACCGCGGACTGCGTCGGTGGTCAGGGCTGCCTTCATGCGCGCCTTGGAGTGACCTGCCTTGATGTGACCGATCTCATGGCCGATGACGTAACGGATCTCGTCGTCGGTCATCAGGTCCATCAGGCCAGAGTAAATGCGGACCGTGCCGTTACCCATGGCGAAGGCATTGACGTCCTTGGTCAGGTAGACCTTGAAGTTCAGGTTCAGACCGTCGTATTTGGCCAACCCCGAGGTGAGCGTGCCGAGGCGCGCAGCGTACGGGCTGTCGGCTTGGGCAACCGTATTCTTCTTGTCGTACTGCACGGTCATTTGATCGAACTGGCGCTTCAGGTCGGCATCGGTGATTGTCGCGGCCTTGCCCATCGACTGGGCGGCGCCGACGGCCTTGCCAAGATCGAATGCCTGGCCAGGGGCGGCAACGGTGACACCCAACAGCAGCCCAAGATTCTTCAACACCTTACGACGGTTCATAGCCTCTCCTGTGATTGACAAGCCAAAATTGGCATCGGCCACTGCAGCCGCAGCAGCAGCGATTGCGGCGCGGCATTCTAATTGCATTTTGCCGGCGGCAGGCCAACGGCACGCCGAAAAATTGATGACCAAGTGAGCCGTGGGCAGGGTGAACTCTTGCGTCGCTAAGTGGTTTGACGGCACTCGCGGCCGCTCGCTATAATCACCGACTTACCAAACGAGCACGGAACCGACGAGATAATGGCCAGAACGAAATTCGTTGCCGGCAACTGGAAGATGCACGGCGGTCTCGCCGTCAATCTGTCGTTGCTGAACGCTTTGCGTGGTGGCATGGCAGGCGTCAAGGCGCAAGTAGCGGTGTGTGCGCCTTATCCGTATCTCGCTCAGGTCCAGTCGGTGCTGGCCGGTAGTCCGGTGGGCTGGGGTGCCCAGGATCTCTCGGAGCATGCGCAAGGCGCCTACACCGGCGAAGTGGCCGCAGGCATGCTCACCGAGTTTGGCTGCCGCTATGCCATCGTCGGCCATTCCGAACGTCGCTGCTATTACGGCGATACCGACGACGTTGTGGCGGCGAAGTTTGCCGCGGCCCTGGCTGGCGGCCTGGTGCCGATCCTGTGCATCGGCGAGACGCTCGCCGAGCGCGAGGCCAACATCACAGCTGAAGTGGTTACCCGCCAGTTGGAAGCAGTGTTGAATCGGTCTGGCGTCGCGGCATTGGCTGGGGCGGTGATCGCCTATGAGCCGGTGTGGGCGATCGGCACCGGCAAGACGGCGACACCGGCTCAGGCGCAGGCAGTGCACGCGCTGATTCGTGCTCGTGTAGCAAGAGACAATGCGGCGATCGGCGCCGGCGTGCAGATCCTGTACGGTGGCTCGGTCAAGCCGGGCAACGCGGCCGAGCTGTTTGGTCAGGCGGACATCGATGGCGGCCTGATTGGCGGTGCATCGCTGGTAGCGAAGGATTTTCTCGGCATCTGCGCCGCGGCCTAACTCTAGATTGGGAATTGATCATGGAAGGTATTTTGTTTCCTGCGCTGCTGACGGTACATTTCTTGGTTGCCCTCAGCGTAATCGGTTTGGTGCTCTTGCAACATGGCAAGGGGGCAGACATGGGGGCGGCTTTCGGTAGCGGCGCCTCGGGCAGCCTCTTCGGCGCCTCCGGTTCAGCGAACTTTCTGTCGCGCACCACGGCTGTTCTCGCCGCCGTGTTCTTTCTCACCAGCTTGAGCTTGACCTATCTGGCCAGCTCGAAGCCGAAGCAGTCAGGCAGTGTCATGGATACGGTCAAGACCGAATCAGTGGTTCCGGCACCGGCGGCGACGCCGCCAGCGGCGCCGGGCAATGAATCGAAGAGTAAGGACATTCCGAACTAGAGAGTTTTTGCGCGAGTTCGACGAAAGTCGACGCTGAGGCGCAGTGGCTGTGGCAAACTGCGCGACGCGAAAGTCGCCGACGTGGTGAAATTGGTAGACACGCTATCTTGAGGGGGTAGTGGCGAAAGCTGTGCGAGTTCGAGTCTCGCCGTCGGCACCAGGGTTAAACAATGGCAGGCGCCAGCGCGCTTGTCGAACGAGATGGGTAGGGGCAGATGCTGGAGAATTATCTTCCGGTCTTGGTCTTCATCGCCGTTGGCTTGGCCTTTGGCGTCGTGCCCATTCTTCTCGGCTGGGTGATTGCGCCGCATCGGCCGGACAGCGAGAAACTATCCCCTTATGAGTGCGGCTTCGAGCCCTTCGAAGATGCACGCATGAAATTCGATGTGCGCTATTACCTGATCGCTATCCTGTTCATCCTGTTCGATTTGGAAATTGCCTTTCTTTTCCCCTGGGCGACTATCTTCCGCGAAATTGTCGCTACCCCCGAGGTGAAACTCTTTGGTTTCCTGGAGATGCTTGTCTTCATCGGCATCCTCGTTGTCGGTTACATCTACGCCTGGGTCAAGGGCGCTTTGGATTGGGAGTGAAGCTTGAGTATTGAGGGCGTTTTCCAGGAAGGCTTTGTCACGACCTCGCTGGACACGGTGATCAACTGGACGCGTACGGGATCGCTGTGGCCGATGACCTTCGGCCTGGCCTGTTGCGCGGTCGAGATGATCCACGCCGGCGTGGCGCGCTATGACATTGACCGCTTCGGCGCCGGCCTTTTCCGCGGCAGTCCGCGCCAGTCGGACCTGATGATCGTCGCCGGCACGTTGACCAACAAGATGGCGCCCGCGCTGCGCAAAGTCTACGACCAGATGGCCGAGCCGCGCTGGGTGATTTCCATGGGCTCGTGCGCCAATGGCGGTGGCTACTACCATTACTCGTATTCGGTGGTACGCGGTTGCGATCGTATCGTGCCGGTCGATGTCTACGTCCCCGGCTGTCCGCCGACAGCCGAGGCGCTGCTCTACGGCCTCATCCAGTTGCAGAACAAGATCAAGCGTACCTACACCATTGCCCGCTGAGGAAGCCGCCTAGACGCCATGAGCGCCAAACTCGACAGCCTGTGCCAGAAACTGACGGAGTTCATCGGCGAGCGCGCCGCTGCCCCGGTGCAACAACTCGGCGAGATTTCGCTGGAGGTGCGCGCCGAGAATTACCTTGAAGTGGCCGGTTTGCTTCGCGATCACGCCGATCTCCAGTTCGAGCAGTTGATCGACCTTTCCGGCATCGACTATTCGACCTTCACCGGCTGGCAGGGCAAGCGTTTCGCGGCGGTGAGCCANNATCCTTACCGACTATGGTTTCGTCGGCCACCCGTTCCGTAAGGATTTCCCGATCTCCGGATATGTCGAGATGCGCTACGACCCGGAACAGCGCCGCGTCGTCTATCAGCCGGTGACCATCGAGCCGCGCGAAGTCACGCCGCGAGTGGTGCGTGAGGAAGGTTACGGCCGTGGCTGAGATCAAGAACTACACTCTAAATTTTGGTCCGCAGCACCCCGCTGCACACGGTGTACTGCGCCTGATCCTGGAACTCGACGGCGAAGTCGTGGTGCGCGCCGATCCGCATATCGGCCTTTTGCACCGGGGCACGGAAAAGCTTGCCGAGACACGGACCTGGCTGCAGACCGTGCCCTACATGGATCGGCTCGACTACGTGTCGATGATGTGCAACGAGCACGCCTACTGCCTGGCCATCGAGAAACTGCTCGGGCTACAAGTTCCCATCCGCGCCCAGTACATCCGCGTCATGATGGACGAAGTCACGCGCATCCTCAATCACCTGCTCAACATCGGCACCCATGCGCTCGATATCGGCGCCATGACCATGGTGCTCTATACGTTCCGCGAGCGGGAAGACCTGATGGACGTCTACGAGGCGGTGTCCGGCGCGCGCCTGCACGCCGCCTACTACCGGCCTGGTGGCGTCTATCGCGACCTGCCTGAGCGCATGCCGCAGTACCAGGTGAACCGATTCAAGGACGCGGCGACGGTCAAGCGCCTCAATGCCGCGCGCGAAGGTTCGCTGCTCGATTTCATCGAGAACTTCACCAGTCGCTTTCCCGCCCTGGTTGCCGAGTACCACACGCTGCTGACCGAGAATCGCATCTGGAAGCAGCGTACGGTCGGCGTTGGCGTCGTGCCGCCGGAGCAGGCCCTGCAACTGGGCTTTACCGGCCCGATGCTGCGCGGCTCGGGCATCGCCTGGGACTTGCGCAAAAAGCAGCCATACGAAGTCTATGATCGCATGGACTTCGACATTCCGATCGGCACCAATGGTGACTGTTACGATCGCTATCTGGTGCGCATGGAAGAGTTCCTGCAGTCGAACCGCATCATCAAACAGTGCGTCGAGTGGCTGCGCAAGAACCCTGGCCCGGTGATCAGCGACGACCACAAGGTGGCGCCGCCGTCCCGTGAGGCCATGAAGGGCAACATGGAAGAGCTGATCCACCACTTCAAGCTCTTTACCGAGGGCATGTACGTGCCGCCGGGTGAGGCCTACGCCGCCATCGAGCACCCGAAGGGTGAGTTCGGGGTCTGGGCGGTCTCCGACGGCGCCAACAAGCCCTATCGCATCAAGCTGCGTTCGCCTGGCTTCCCGCATCTGGCAGCGCTGACGGAGATGTGCAAGGGCCATATGATTGCCGACGTGACGGCAATCATCGGCACCATCGATCTCGTTCTCGGCGACACGGACAGATGAGCGACAGTAAGGAAATGCTGAGTCAGGAATCCCTAGCCAAGATCGATCAAGAGATCGCCAAATATCCGCCTGGCCAGAAGCAGTCGGCCGTGATGGCGGCGCTGCGCATCGCCCAGGAAGAGAAGGGCTGGCTGGCCAAGGAGACGATCGCTTTCGTCGCTGGCTACCTGCAGATGCCGGCAATTTCGGTATATGAAGTGGCGAGTTTCTACAACATGTACGACCTGCAGCCGGTCGGCAAGTACAAGCTGACCGTGTGCACCAATCTGCCTTGCGCGCTATCCGGCGGCGTTCACGCCGCCGATTATCTGAAGCAGAAGCTCGGCATCGATTTCAACGAGACGACAGCCGACGGCAAGTTCACGCTCAAGGAAGGCGAGTGCATGGGCGCTTGCGGTGATGCACCGGTGATGCTGGTGAACGACATCCGCATGAAGAGCTTCATGACGCCCGATGAAATCGAAAAACTCCTGGCGGAGTGCAAATAATGGCGCTCATCGAATCGATCAATCCACTGCTGTCTGCTGGCTGGAACAAGGGCGATGCCGGTTGGGGCATCAAGGACTATGAGGCGCGCGGCGGCTACCAGTCGTTGCGGCGCATCCTGACCGAGAAGATGACCCCGGATCAGGTCATCGCCGAGGTGAAGGCCGCTGTGCTGCGCGGCCGCGGCGGCGCTGGCTTCCCGACCGGCCTCAAGTGGAGCTTCATGCCCAAGGCGGCGCCGGAGAAGTACATCATCTGCAACAGCGACGAAGGCGAACCCGGAACCTTCAAGGATCGCGACATCCTGCGTTACGATCCGCACGCCGTGATCGAAGGGATGATCATCGCGGGTTTCGCGGTCGGCGCCGGCCGCGGCTACAACTACATCCACGGCGAGATCTTCGAGATCTATGATCGCTTTGAGGCGGCGCTGGCCGAAGCACGCGCCGCCGGTTATCTCGGCAAGAACATTCTCGGTTCCGGGCTGGACTTCGAACTGTTCGCCCATCACGGCTGGGGTGCCTACATCTGCGGCGAGGAATCCGCCCTGCTCGAGTCGATCGAGGGCAAGAAGGGCCAGCCGCGCATGAAGCCGCCTTTCCCCGCCAGCTTCGGTCTCTATGGCAAGCCGACGACGATCAA
The DNA here is from genome assembly GCA_003157035.1 of Rhodocyclaceae bacterium. Classification (GTDB taxonomy): domain Bacteria; phylum Pseudomonadota; class Gammaproteobacteria; order Burkholderiales; family Rhodocyclaceae; genus Fen-999. The sequence continues at coordinate 6,641 of PMIF01000171.1, read as the reverse complement.
CAACACCGAGACGTTCGCCGCGGTACCCTTTATCTTCCGCATCGGCGCCGAGAGCTATCTCAGTCTTGGCAAGCCGAACAACGGCGGTACCAAACTGTTCTCGGTTTCCGGCCACGTCAACAAACCCGGCAACTATGAAGTGCCGCTCGGTACACCCTTTGCCAAGCTTCTGGAAATGGCCGGCGGCATGCGTGGTGGGCGCAAACTCAAGGCCGTGATCCCGGGCGGCTCGTCGGCCCCGGTGCTGCCTGCCGACATCATCATGGATTGCACGCTCGACTACGACTCGATCGCCAAGGCCGGCTCGATGCTTGGCTCCGGCGCGGTGATTGTCATGGACGAGACGGTGTGCATGGTCAAGGCGCTTGAGCGCCTGTCCTGGTTCTACTACGAAGAGTCCTGCGGTCAATGCACGCCTTGCCGCGAGGGCACGGGCTGGATGTACAAGATCATCCATCGCATCGAGCACGGACAGGGGCGGCCGGAGGATCTCGATCTGCTCGGTAACCTCACCGGCAACATCATGGGGCGGACCATCTGCCCGCTCGGCGACGCGGCTTCGATGCCGGTCAATGGCTTCCTCAAGCACTTCCGCCCCGAGTACGAATACCACATCGAGTACAAGAAATGCCTGGTGCCGCCTGATGTGCAGAAAGCCGGAAGCACTTTTTACACGCGCATGATGGCTGGAGCCGCGGCATGATCGACATCGAAATCGACGGCAAGGCGCTGCAAGTCGCCGAGGGCACGACAGTGATCACTGCCGCGCATCAGGCTGGCATCTACATCCCGCACTTTTGCTATCACAAGAAGCTCTCCATCGCGGCCAATTGCCGCATGTGCCTGGTGCAGGTCGAGAAGGCGCCAAAGCCGCTGCCCGCCTGCGCCACCACAGTTACTGCCGGCATGAAGGTGTTCACGCATTCCGAGATGGCCGTCAAGGCGCAGAAGGGGGTGATGGAGTTNNTGCTCATCAACCATCCGCTCGACTGCCCGATTTGCGACCAGGGCGGCGAATGCCAGTTGCAGGATATCGCTGTCGGCTATGGCGGTTCGGCGGCGCGCTATCAGGAAGAGAAGCGCGTGGTGGTGAACAAGAACCTCGGCCCGCTGGTTGCCACCGACATGACCCGGTGCATCAATTGCACCCGCTGCGTCCGTTTCACCCAGGAAATCGCCGGCGAAATGGAACTCGGCCAAGCCTTTCGCGGCGATCGTGCCGAGATCATGCCGTTCATCGAGAAGACCGTTGACTCTGAACTTTCCGGCAACATCATCGATCTCTGCCCGGTTGGCGCGCTGACTTCGAAGCCCTTCCGCTATTCCGCCCGCACCTGGGAACTGGCGCGGCGCAAGTCGATCGCGCCGCACGATGGCCTGGGCAGCAACTTGGTCGTTCAAGTCAAGCAGGATAAGGTCTTCAGGGTGTTGCCGTTCGAGAACGAAGCCATCAACGAGTGCTGGCTNNTGAAGCAAGGCGGACAGTGGCGCGAAGTCGAGTGGAATCAGGCGCTCGACTATGTTGCCCATGCCATGCGCGATATCGCCAACGATCATGCCCCGGCGGCCATCGGGGCGCTGGTCAGCCCGCAGGCGACACTGGAAGAGATGTACCTTGCCGGCAAGGTGATGCGTGGCCTGGGCAGTGACAACATCGATTTTCGCCTGCGTCAGAGCGACTTCTTCGGCCAGCGTGCCGGTACGCCTTGGTTGGGCATGAAGGTGGCCGAGCTCAATGGTCTGGACCGCGTACTGCTCGTCGGGGCGTTCGTGCGCAAGGATCAGCCGCTGATTGCCCAGCGCCTGCGCCAGGCTGCCAAGCGTGGTGCTCAGGTGTCGGTGCTACACAGTGCCGACGATGACCTCTTGATGCCGCTGGCCGGAAAATTGATTGTCGCGCCGGCGCAATTGGCCGATCGTTTGGCGCAGTTGGTCAAGGCGGCGGCGGAGCTCAAGGGCTCGGCAAGCGATCTCGCTGTGACCGTGTCCAACGAGGCAAGGAGAGTGGCCGAGAGCCTCGTCTCCGGCCAGAACTGCGCGATCTTGCTCGGCAATTTCGCCCAGCAGCATCCGCAGGCTTCATTGCTCAACGCGCTGGCCCAGCAGCTTGCCGGTTTGCTTGGGGCCAGGTTCGGCTTCCTCGGCGAGGCGGCGAATTCTGTCGGTGGCTACATCGCCAGGGCCACTTGCGGCGCTGGCGATGGCGCTAATGCCGCCAGCATGCTGGCGGAGCCGCGTCGTGCCTATCTGCTTGTCGGCGCCGAACCTGAACTCGACTGCGCCGACGGCCGCGCCGCCTTGGCGGCCTTGCAGCAGGCCGCCAGCGTTGTCGTGCTGTCGCCGTTCAAGTCCGTGGCGGCGCTCGACTACGCCGACGCGATCCTGCCCATCGCACCCTTCACCGAGACATCAGGCACGTTTGTCAGCGCCGAGGGCCGGGTGCAAAGCTTCCAGGCAATCGCCAAGCCGTTCGGCGAGACCCGTCCCGCTTGGAAAGTGCTGCGCGCGCTCGGCAATGTGCTGAACCTTGACGGCTTCGGTTTTGATAGTAGCGAAGAAGTTCGTGATGAGTGCTTGCCCGGCAAGCCCGAGTTTGCCGCCGGTCTCGACAACGCTATTTCCGGCGTTGCCGTCGAGTTTGCGGCTGCCACGGGCATGGAACGCGTTGCCGATGTGCCCATCCACTTCGCCGACCCGCTGGTGCGTCGCGCCGGCAGCCTGCAACGTACGACCGACGCAGCGGCACCGACGGCGCGCATGAATGCCGCGACCCTGGCCAAGGTCGATATCGCCGCGGGTGCAATGGTGCGGGTTCGGGCCGGGCAGGGCGATGCGACACTCCTCGCCTCGCTCGATGCCGGTTTGCCCGACAATTGCGTTCGCGTTGCCACCGCTCACGCGACGACCGCCAACCTCGGTGCCATGTTCGGCGCCATCACTGTGGAGCGTGCGTGATGGAACAGTCGGTACTGGCCGCCTTCGCCTGGTTCTGGAACCTGTTTGGCTGGTGGGATGCCCTGTGGGCCCTCGTCAAGCCGGTGTGGCCGGTGATCTGGATCATCATCAAGATCGTCGCCATCCTGGTACCGCTGCTGCTGGGCGTTGCCTACATGACTTATTGGGAACGGAAGATCATCGGCTGGATGCAGGGTCGTATCGGCCCGAACCGCGTCGGCTTGTGGGGTCTGCTGCAACCATTCGCCGACGGCATCAAGCTGTTCGTCAAGGAAATTCTCCTGCCAACCAAGGCCGACCCGTGGCTGTTCCTGCTGGCACCGGTGTTGGCCATTGCGCCGGCACTGGCAGTGTGGTCGGTGGTGCCGTTCTTTGAGGGGGGCGCGCTGGCCAATCTCGACGCCGGTGTGCTCTACGTGCTGGCCATCACTTCGGTGGGCGTGTACGGCGTCATCATCGCCGGCTGGGCTTCCAACTCGAAGTATCCCTTCCTTGGTGCCATGCGCTCGGCGGCGCAGATGGTCTCCTACGAAATTTCCATGGGCCTGGCGCTGGTCTGCGTGTTGATGGTCTCGAACAGCCTTAACTTGTCCGACATCGTTCGCGCCCAGGATCACGGCATGTTTCGCGACTGGGGTGTCAAGTTCATGTCCTGGAACTGGCTGCCGCTCTTCCCCATGTTCCTGGTGTATTTCATTTCCGGTATAGCGGAAACCAACCGGGCACCCTTCGACGTCGTCGAGGGCGAGTCGGAAATCGTCGCCGGTCACATGGTCGAGTACTCGGGCATGGCCTTTGCCATGTTCTTCCTTGCCGAGTACGCGAACATGATCTTCGTCGCGGCCATGGTCTCGATCTTCTTCCTCGGCGGCTGGCTGTCACCGGTCAGTTTCCTGCCCGACGGCATACTCTGGTTTTTTGCCAAGATGACGATCTTCCTGTTCACCTTCCTGTGGCTACGGGCAACCTTCCCGCGCTATCGGTACGACCAGATCATGCGTCTGGGTTGGAAGGTGTTCGTGCCTGTCTGCCTCGTCTGGATTCCGCTCACCGGTATCTGGATGATGTCGCCGTTCAACATCTGGAAGTGAGCCATGAGCGCCCGTGACCTGATCCAGACCTTCTCGCTCAGCGAACTTCGCCAGGGCTTGGCGGTGACGCTGCGCTACCTGTTTGCGCCGAAGATCACCATCCAGTATCCGGAAGAGAAGACGCCGCTGTCGCCGCGCTTTCGCGGTCTGCATGCCTTGCGCCGCTATCCGAACGGCGAGGAACGCTGCATCGCCTGCAAGCTTTGCGAGGCCGTCTGTCCGGCGCTGGCCATCACCATCGAATCGGTCGAACGCGAGGATGGCAGCCGACGCACGGCGCGCTATGACATCGACCTGATGAAGTGCATCTTCTGCGGCTTCTGCGAGGAGGCCTGCCCGGTCGACGCCATCGTCGAATCGCATATACTCGAGTATCACGGCGAGTCGCGTGCCGACCTTTACTACACCAAGCAGATGCTGCTGGCCAACGGCGACCGCTACGAAGCGGAAATTGCCAGCGCCCGCGAGCAGGATGCCAAGTACCGCTAACGCCATGGATCTCAATTCCTTTGCCTTCTATGTTCTGGCGACCGTGATGATCGTCGCCGCCCTGCGCGTCATCACAGCGCGCAATCCGGCGCACGCGGTGCTCTTCCTGGTGCTTGCCTTCTTCAACGCCGGTGGTCTCTGGCTGCTGTTGCAGGCCGAGTTCCTGGCCATCGCGCTGATCATGGTTTACGTCGGCGCCGTCATGGTGCTGTTCCTGTTCGTGGTCATGATGCTCGACATCGACATCAAGCGCCTGCGCCGCGGCTTCTGGAGCAACATGCCGCTGGCAGCGACCCTCGGCTTGCTTCTGCTCGCGGAGATGGCTCTGGTGCTGTCCACCGACTATTTCGGCGCCACGGCCTTCCCGGACTATGTGCAGCCCGCCGACTACAGCAACACCAAGGAGCTGGGTCGGTTGTTGTTCACCGATTATGTCTATCCGTTCGAATTGGCGTCGATCATCCTCCTGGTCGCGATCATTGTCGCTGTCGTGCTGACGCTGCGCCATCGCTCCGACGTCAAGCGCCTCGATCCGGCGGCGCAGATCGCCGTCAAGCACACCGACCGCCTGCGCATCATCCAGATGCCGGCCGAAAAGGAGGCCGACTGATGACCTTGACGCACTACCTTATTCTTGCCGCCATGCTGTTCGCCATTGGCGTCGTCGGCATCTTCCTGAACCGCAAGAACCTCATCGTGCTCTTGATGGCCATCGAGCTGATGCTGCTGGCAGTGAATCTCAACTTCATCGCCTTCTCGCACTTTCTCCACGATGCCGCCGGCCAGTTGTTCGTCTTCTTCATCTTGACCGTGGCGGCCGCGGAGTCGGGCATTGGCCTGGCGATTCTGGTCGTGCTGTTCCGCAACCTGTCGTCGATCGATGTGGATGACCTCGACAGCCTAAAGGGATGATGCCGTGAAACTTCTCTACCTGATCATTCCCTTCGCACCGCTGCTCGGCGCCATTGTCGCCGGCTTTCTTGGCCGGCGCATCGGCCGCGTCGGCGCCCATTTGGTGACCATACTCGGTGTTGGCGTTTCCTTCGTCGGCGCCTTGCTGGTGCTGCAGGATGTGTTGGCTGGCGCCCGTTTCAACGGCGATCTGTACACCTGGTTGGAAGTCGGCGGCCTCAAGCTGACCGTGGGTTTCCTGATCGATCCGCTGACGGCGATCATGATGGTGGTAGTGACCTTCGTCTCCCTGATGGTGCACATCTACACCATCGGCTACATGGCCGACGATCCGGGCTATCAGCGCTTTTTCAGCTATATCTCACTGTTTACCTTCTCGATGCTGATGTTGGTGATGAGCAACAACTTCCTCCAGTTGTTCTTCGGCTGGGAAGCGGTCGGCCTCGTCTCCTATCTCCTGATCGGCTTCTGGTACACGCGGCCGACGGCCATCTACGCCAACCTGAAGGCCTTTCTGGTCAATCGCGTCGGCGACTTCGGCTTTCTCATCGGCATCGGCCTGATCGCGGCCTACGCCGGCTCGCTGGACTACGTGCAGGTGTTCGCCAAGGGCNNCCGCTGCACGTCTGGCTGCCCGATTCGATGGAAGGCCCGACACCGATCTCCGCCTTGATCCACGCCGCCACCATGGTCACCGCCGGCATCTTCATGGTTTCGCGCATGTCGCCGCTGTTCGAGCTGTCGGAAACGGCGCTGTCCTTCGTCATCGTCATCGGCGCCATCACNNGCGATCTTCCACCTGATGACGCACGCCTTCTTCAAGGCCGTGCTGTTCCTCGGCGCCGGCTCGGTGATCATCGCCATGCACCACGAACAGGACATGCGCCGCATGGGCGGCTTGCGCAAGTACATGCCGATCACCTACCTGACGGTGCTGATCGGCGCCATCGCCAACGCCGGCCTGCCGCCGTTTAGCGGCTTCTTCTCCAAGGACTCGATCATCGAGGCGGTGCAGCTGGCCCACATACCGGGTGCCGGCTTCGCCTATCTCGCCTTGCTGGCCGGCGTCTTCATCGGCGGCTTCTACTCCTTCCGCCTGGTCTTCTTCGCCTTCCACGGCGAGGAACGTTTCCGCCACGCCGGCGGCCATCAGGGCGACCACGGCGACCATGGTCACGGCCACCACGCCGAACC
>PMIF01000243.1 GCA_003157035.1 Rhodocyclaceae bacterium | reverse complement strand
CCGAGTTGTCCGTGCAATTCGCGGTATTGGCGCGCGACTTCGGCCTGGGAGTCCAGACGGCCAATCTGCCCTTCCAGTTCGTTGCGGATGTCGTCGACGCGGGCCAGATTCTCGCGGGCATCTTCCAGGCGATTCTCGGTTTCCCGCCGCCTGTCCTTGTATTTGGTGACGCCGGCGGCTTCTTCCAGAAAGAAGCGCAGTTCCTCCGGCTTGGCTTCGACAATGCGCGAGATCATTCCCTGGCCGATGATGGCATAGGCCCTCGGGCCCAGGCCAGTACCGAGGAAGAGGTCAATGACGTCGCGCCGGCGCACGTGCAGGTTGTTGATGTAGTAATTCGAGTTGCCATCCCGGTCGAGCACGCGCTTGACGGTGATCTCGGCGTATTGCGACCACTGCCCCGCGACGCGGCCCTCAGCGTTGTCGAAGAACAATTCAACGCTGGCGCGGCTGACTTCCTTGCGCCCGCCCGAGCCTTTGAAGATGACGTCCTGGATGGATTCGCCGCGAAGTTCTGATGCCTTCGATTCGCCCAATACCCAGCGGACGGCATCGATGATGTTCGATTTGCCGCAACCGTTGGGGCCAACGACGCCGGCAAGAACGCCAGGGAAGAGGACGATGGTCGGTTCGACGAAGGACTTGAAGCCGGAGAGTTTGAGCTTGACTAGGCGCACGCTGGATGAATCGAGATGTCTGGTTGAATCGGCAATCGACGGGGCGAAGCGAGGCGGCATTATAATCGCAAGCCTTGATTGCCATGCCGCCCGTCGGTCAAGACGACATCATGCCCAGCCTTCCTGCCAAGACCCTCGAAACCTTCGTCAATCCGGCACCGCATCGCGACTACCGGATCCACATGGAAATCCCTGAATTTACCTGCCTGTGCCCGAAGACGGGCCAGCCGGATTTCGCTGTCCTGACGCTCGACTATATACCGGACAAGCTGTGCCTGGAGTTGAAGAGCCTCAAACTGTTCATCTGGAGTTTCCGCGAGGAAGGCCATTTCCACGAAGACGTTACCAACCGGATTCTCGATCAGATGGTCAAAGCCACGAAGCCCCGTTTCATGCGCCTGACCGCCCGTTTCTTCGTCCGGGGTGGCATTTTCACCAACGTCGTCGCCGAACACCGCAAAAAGGGGTGGCAGCCGCCGTCCCCGGTTCTGCTGGACAGCCTGCCGCCGCAGTCCAACACCCGCGCTTAGGCTTCCAGCCTGGCGGAAGTCACGCCGGCAAGCACGATCAACAACCCGCCCGACCATTCTGCCGGACCCATGGCCTCGCCGGCAAGAAGCCACGAGGCGCACGCCGCCACTGGCAACTCAAAGGTCAGCATAACGATTGCCCTGCTTGCCGTCATCCGCGTCAGGCCGTACTGGACAAGCACGTTGGCCAGTACCAGGAGCGCGCCGACGGTGATCGCCAACCAGGTTGTCGTGCCATTCGGCCATTGCGTACGGTCCCAGTCGTTGAGGGCGAGCAAGGGCAGAGCAAGGGCGATGACGCCCACGAACACCGCGACCGACTTGAATTCAATCGAGTAATGATCGGCGCGCCGGATCAAGACGTTCGACAGGGCAAAGAGAAAGCCGGTTGCCATGGCCAGCCACTCGGCGGCGTTGCCGGGCCATGGCGCTCCCAGTTCAGGGCGCCAGAGCATGATCGCCGCGCCAGCCAGGGACATGCCGACGACTGCCAGGCCGATCTTGCCCGATTGCTCTGCAAGCAGCATTCTGGCCAGCAGCACGGTCCAAAACGGCGCCAGATAAAAGAGCAACAGAACGCGGACGATTTCGCCATGCAGCGTCGCCAATACATAGCCCAGATTGCAGGCGCCGGAGCTCAACGCGATGGCGACCAGCCAGCCATCGACCCGGCAACCGCGCAGCCGAATGCGAAACAGCAACACCGCCAATATGAGCGCAATGGCATAGGTCAACAACGTCGCCATGACGCCTGGCAAGCCGCCCGCTTCCAGGAGTCGGTAGGGATACCAGATGACGCCCCAGAGAGCGGCGCCGAACAGCAGCGAGGCGACTGCCGCCAGCGGTCCTGCCTTATAATTGTTGCTTTGCGTCATTGTGCCGTTCCGTGAATCCGAATCTCGCCAAGCTGCAGCCCTACCCTTTCGAGAAACTCCGCCAACTCTTCGCCGGCACCGAGCCGCCGGCTGACTTGAAGGAAATCAGGCTGTCGATCGGCGAACCCCAGCACGGAACACCGGCCTTCATCAAGGAAACATTGGCCGGCAATCTGGCCGGCCTCGCCAACTACCCGGCAACCGACGGCAGCGACAACCTGAGACAGGCGATCGCCGAATGGATTGCCCGCCGCTACGGAGTTCCCCTACCCGACGCCGAGCATCAAGTGCTGCCGGTCAATGGGTCGCGCGAGGCCCTGTTCGCCTTCGCCCACTGCATCACCGATCCGACCTCCGGCACCGGCATCGTCCTCTGTCCGAACCCCTTCTACCAGATTTACGAGGGCGCCGCTTATCTGGCCGGCGTCACCCCGATGTTCATCAATCAGGTGGAGGACAACGGCTTCGCGATGAATTTCGCCGCAGTGGCGGACGAGACCTGGCGGCGAACGCAATTGCTCTATGTCTGCTCTCCGGGCAATCCGACCGGCAACGTGCTGACGCTGGCGGACTGGCGACGCTTGTTCGAGTTGTCCGATCGCTACGGCTTCGTCATCGCCTCAGACGAATGCTACTCGGAAATCTATTTCGACGAGTTGCAACCGCCATTGGGCAGCCTGCAGGCGGCGCACCAGCTTGGCCGCCACGACTATCGCAACCTGGTGATGTTCTCCAGCCTGTCGAAGCGCTCGAACGTACCTGGTCTGCGCTCCGGCTTCGTCGCGGGTGATGCCGACATCGTCGACCAGTTCTGGCTCTACCGCACCTACCACGGCTGCGCCATGGGCCTGCCGATACAGGCGACCTCGGCGGCGGCCTGGCGGGACGAGGACCACGTGCGTGACAACCGGCGCCTGTACAAGGAGAAATTCGACCGGGTAACGCCCTTGCTTGCCGCGCATCTCGAAACGCGCGTCCCGGAGGCCGGTTTCTACCTCTGGGCGCGAACGCCTATAAACGACGCCAAGTTCGCGCGGGAATTGCACCACCGGTACAATGTCACGGTATTGCCTGGCAGCTTCCTGGCGCGATCGTCCGGTGGCATCAACCCCGGCGAGAACTATGTGCGCATTGCGCTGGTCGCTGGCCTCGAGGAATGTCTGGAAGCCGCCCGACGCATTACCGATTTCTGCCAGCAACTCTGATCCTGAGGACCGCATCATGCAAGACGTACAACAAATCATCGAACAGGCCTGGGAAGACCGGGCGAACCTCAATCCGGGTTCGTCCCCGGCGCGGGTCGGCGAGGCCGTCGACCAGGTTCTCACCGAATTGGATAGCGGTCGTCTGCGTGTCGCGGAAAAGGTCGACGGCCAATGGGTGACCAATCAATGGGTCAAGAAAGCCGTGCTGATTTCCTTTCGGCTGGAAGACAACCGTGTCATGGATGGTGGTGTCTTGCGCTACTACGACAAGGTGCCGACCAAGTTCGGCCAGTACGATGATCACCGTTTCCGCCAGGGCGGATTCCGCATCGTGCCGGGCGCCGTGGTCAGACGCGGCTGTTATATCGGCAAGAACACGGTGCTGATGCCCAGCTTCGTCAACATCGGCGCCTATGTCGACGAAGGCACGATGGTCGATACCTGGGCCACGGTGGGTTCCTGCTCGCAGATCGGCAAGAACGTCCACCTCTCCGGCGGAGTCGGCATCGGCGGCGTTCTGGAGCCGATCCAGGCCAACCCGACGATCGTCGGCGACAACTGTTTCATCGGTGCCCGCTCGGAAATCGTCGAGGGTGTCATCGTCGAAGACAATTGCGTGATCTCCATGGGCGTCTTCATCAGCCAGAGCACGCGCATCTACAACCGGGCGACGGGCGAAATCAGCTACGGCCGCGTGCCGTCCGGATCAGTGGTGGTCAATGGCAGCCTGCCCTCGGCAGATGGCAAGTACAGTCTTTACTGCGCCGTGATCGTCAAGACAGTCGACGCGCAGACCCGTTCCAAGACTTCGATCAACGAACTGTTGCGCGACTGATCCGTTTGGCGCCAGCCGGCGCGAGAGGAGCACCATGATCTTCGACAAGTTGTTCCAACTGATGGCGGAAAAGAACGCCTCGGACATCTTCGTTTCCGCCGGTGCCCCGATCAGTATCAAGATTCATGGCAATACGATCCCGATCAACCAGCAGGTGATGGATCCGGTGACCATTCAGAAGATGGCCTACGAGATGCTCACCCAGGACCAGATCCACAACTTCGAGGTCAAGCGCGAGCTGAACCTTTCGATCGGCATAGCCAGCGTCGGCAACTTCCGCATCAACATGTTCTGGCAGCGCAACACCATTGCTATCGTCGTCCGCTTCATCACCAGCGACATACCGAAGATTGATGTCTTGGCCCTGCCGCCGATCCTCTCCGACTTCATCATGGAAAAGCGCGGCCTGGTGTTGGTCGTCGGCGCCACCGGATCGGGCAAGTCAACCACGATCGCGGCGATGCTCGATCACCGCAATGCCAGTCGTTCCGGGCACATTCTGACCGTCGAGGATCCGATCGAGTTCCTCTTCAAACACAAACGTTCGCTGGTGAACCAGCGCGAGGTCGGTCTCGATACCCAATCCTGGGCCGAGGCGCTGAAGAACGCCATGCGCCAGGCGCCCGACTGCATCCTGATCGGCGAAATCCGCGACAAGGAAACGATGAGTGCAGCCATTGCCTACGCTCAGACCGGCCACCTGTGCCTGGCAACGCTGCACGCCAACAATGCCTATCACGCGCTCAACCGGATCATCAATTTCTTCCCCCTGGAAAACCGCACGTCGCTCTTCCTCGACCTCTCGGCGACCCTGAAGACCATCATCTCGCAGCGCCTGGTGCGCAAACCGGACGGCAAGCTGACGCCGACGGTCGAGATTCTGCTCAACACCCGCCACATCGCCGAATTGATTGAGAAGGGCGAACTCAACGGCATCAAGGAGGCGATGGAACAGAGTCTGGCACCGGGTTCGCAGACGTTCGAGCAGGATCTTTATCGCATGTACAAGGACGGCATCATCACCCTCGAAGAAGCGCTGGCCAACGCCGATTCGGCCACCAACATGTCGTGGCTGATCAACAACCAGCAGATCCACGCGCCGGCGGAAAAGAACATCAAGGTGCCCTTCGTCACTGCCACCGGCGCTGCCGATCCTGACCAGACAGCCAGCGGGGCTTCCTTTTCGGAATTCACGCTCAACATGGACAACTGATGGCGGACAATACCCTCGATCTGGCACAGCGCCTGATCGCTCTGCCGTCGGTAACACCCCGTGATGCAGGTTGTCTGGACCTGATCGCCGGTCACTTGCAAGCCGCGGGCTTCGTCTGCGAGCGCATCGATGTCGGTGGCGTTGCCAACCTTTGGGCCAGGCACGGCGACGCCAGCCCACTGGTCTGCTTCGCCGGCCACATCGACGTCGTACCACCAGGGCCGCTAGAACAGTGGAGCTCGCCGCCGTTTGTCCCCACGATCCGACAAGGCAAACTCTACGGCCGCGGTGCCGCAGATATGAAATCGTCGGTCGCCGCCTTCGTCATCGCCGCCGAATCGTTTGTCACCGAAGACCCTCGGCATGCCGGTTCGGTGGCCTTGCTGTTGACCTCGGACGAAGAAGGCGATTCGATCGATGGCACGGTGCGCGTCACAGAGCGCCTGCAAGAGCGTGGCGAGGCGATCGACTACTGCGTCGTCGGTGAGCCGACCTCGGTCGAGCACCTCGGCGATACCATCAAGAACGGCCGTCGCGGCTCGCTGTCGGCCAAGTTGATCGTCAAAGGCATCCAGGGACATGTGGCATACCCCGATGCGGTGCGAAATCCCATCCATCTCGCGGCCCCGGCCATCGCCGAGCTTGCGGGCTCGCGCTGGGACGATGGCAACGAGTACTTTCCGCCGACCAGCTTTCAGGTCTCCAACATTCATGCCGGAACCGGCGCCGGCAACGTTGTCCCCGGGCGCCTGGAGATCGATTTCAATTTTCGTTTTTCGACCGCCAGTACGGTTGTCGGCCTGCAACACCGGGTCGAAGCGCTGCTTGATCGCCATGGCCTCGATTACGCGATTCATTGGCAGCTCGGCGCCAAGCCATTTCTGACCCCGCTGGGTCGATTGGTCGATGTGCTTGCCGAAGCCGTACTGGCGGTGACGGGCACTCGGGCCAAGTTATCGACCTCGGGCGGCACCTCCGATGGCCGCTTCATCGCCGAGATTTGTCGCGAGGTCGTTGAATTGGGCCCGATCAACGACAGCATCCACAAGGTCGACGAACACGTGAACATTGCTGACCTCAATCCACTGGCGGCAATCTATGGCCAGGTTCTCCGCCGTCTGCTCGGACAATGAATAGTTTGTGCGACGAATTGCTGACCGTCCGCGACTGGCTGCGCTGGGCAGTAAGCCGTTTCAATGAAGCCGGCCTGTTCTTCGGCCACGGAACCGACAATGCCTTCGATGAAGCCGCTTACCTGATCCAGCACACATTGCATTTGCCGCTCGATCGCCTGGAGCCTTTCCTTGACGCCCGATTGACGCACTCGGAGCGCCTCGCGGTGGCCAATGTCCTTCAGCAACGCATTGTCCGCCGCCTGCCCGCCGCCTATCTGACCCAGGAAGCCTGGCTTGGCGAATTTCGCTTTCATGTGGACGAACGGGTGATCGTACCGCGATCCTATTTTGCCGAACTGTTGTCCGATCGTTTGGCGCCCTGGATCGCTGCACCGGATGAAGTCGCTTCGGCGCTCGACCTGTGCACCGGCTCCGGCTGTCTGGCTATTTTGCTGGCCCACGCTTTCCCGGCCGCGAACATCGACGCCGTCGACATTTCCGCGGCGGCGCTGGCGGTCGCGGCCATCAATCGTGACGACTACGGCTTGCAGGAGAGCATTCGCCTCGTGCAGTCCGATCTGTTCGCGGCGCTGGACGGCTGCCGTTACGATCTGATTCTTTGCAATCCGCCCTATGTCACGACAGAATCGATGGCCGCGCTGCCGGCCGAGTATCGGCATGAACCGGCTTTGGCGCTTGCCGCCGGCCCGGACGGCCTGGATATCGTTCGCCGATTGCTGGCCACGGCGCCGGATCATCTGACTGAGAACGGGGTGTTATTGGTCGAGGTCGGCCACAATGCCGACTTGGTCGAGACTGCCTTCCCGGCGCTGCCCTTGACCTGGATCGATGCCCCGAGCGGCGAAGGCAAGATCTTCCTGATTTCGCGCGCCGATCTGGTTTAACCGCCGTCGGCGGAGCATTCAGCCAGTTTTATCGGCACCGTCAGTCGGGTTCGAATGCCACCCTCCGGGTCTCTTTCTGCTGTCAGTGTGCCTCCCAGCAACAGGGCATACTCGCGGCTAAGCACCAATTCGAGGCCGCTGCCCTCGCTGCCAAGGCCGCCAAGACGGGTATGGACGAACGGTTGAAAGATGCTTTCGATCTCATCTGCCGACATATCCGTGCTGCTGGAATGAACACACGACACCAAGAGAGTCCCTTGCGCCGTCACCTCGGCTGACGCCGAGAACTCGATTTGTCCGCCATTGCTTCGCTTCACCAATGCAGATAACAGGTTCAGCAAGGACTGACGCAACTTGCCCGCATCGCCGATGACAACTTGCGGCAGATCTGCCGACATAGTCATCCGGACTTGCAATCCCTTGTCGAACGCCAGCGCCTCGGAACTCGTCTGCACACCGAGAAGGAACTCGCGAAGGTCAAACGCGACCGGGACGACTGCGATCGCGCGCGCCTCGATGCGCGAAACCTCAATCATGTCATTGATCAAGTCGAGTAAATGGTGGCCGCTGCAACCGATCTCATTCACGTATTTCCGTTGCTCTTCTGACAACTCGCTACTCATGCTCAGGATTTGCGTATAGCCGAGGACGAGGTTGAGCGGAGTGCGTAATTCGTGGCTGACATTCGCCAGCAATGCCGACTTCAGACGATTGGCCGACTCGGCGGCATCGAGCGCCACCAGCAGTTCGCGCGTGCGCTCGGCAACCAATTGTTGTGACGCGGCAACGCGTTCCTGCATCTTGTCAGTCGCCTGTAGCAAGCGTCCCAGTTCGTCTTCATGGGGATACTCCATGCTCGCCGGCTCACCACCGCTGGCGGCAAACTCGATGCGTGAAACGACACCCGTCAGCGCGGCCAGGGGCCTGGCCAGGGACCTTGTGATCACCAGGAAGAAGATCAACCACAAACCGGCTGTCTTGACCAGAGAGTTGATGACGATGACGAAGAAACTGTATCTGACACGATCGATCACTACCCCACGATTGGAATACAGCACTAGATGACCGACGTGCATCTGTTCTCCGCGCGGCGAGCGGATAACGAGTGGAAAACGTTCAAACTGATAAGGAGCAAACAGCCCTTGTGCGGGATCGCCGCTTGTCGTTGGGACTTCTCCCGCCTTGGCGACTATGTCGCCGCGTTCCGATTCAATATCTGCGCCAGTCACGTACGTGGCCCGAACAATACCCGTTGCCATGGCTTCGAGTTGGGGTCGGTCGATGGCCCACAGCGCATCCGCAACGCTGGGCGCGAAGGAATGACCAAGTGACTTCAGGTTGGCCGCGATATCGTCGTTGATCGACGAATACTCGAGCATCAACTGGACTGAGGTTACGGCGATGGCAAGAATCAGGTACCAGCCGAAGACGAGTTTGAACAGCCGGCCAGTCAGTGTCTGCCAGAAACTCATTGCCGGGGGGGCGACGGCGCCAGCAGCTGCGGATAGTAGCGGCGAATGAGCGCCTTGTCCGACTCGTCATACCAGCGTTCTGACAAGGCACGATACTCAGGCGTTCGCATCTGCGCCTGCAGGATACGGTCGATACGCGTGATCATGCCTTCGCCCCACTCACCCCTTGTGCAGGCGACATGCGTGAATATGTAGGCGGGTGTTGCCGCGATGGGCAAGGTCCGAATATCGTCTGGCCTACCCAATTTCCGTACCAGGTATGCCGCTTCGTGGGGGAACAGAATGGTGTAGTCGATTTCCCCTTTCATTAGCATCTCGAACATTTGCGACGACTTGACCGAGCGCATGACGACGTTCGGCGCCTGGGCGTGTTGTTGCAGCAGTGGATCAATATTGGGTGCAAAGGAACGATCGGTAATGACGCCGCCGACCAGTTCCCGGTTTGCCAGCAAGGACGCCAAATCCACCGCGTGGCCAGAATCGACAAGGTTGGCACGCGCGGCGCGAATAACCAGCCTGTTATCAAGGTGAATCAGGGCCGGGCGCGAGAACACCAGCAATTTTTCGCGCGCCGGCGTGCGAAAAAGACCGGGAGTGCATAGCCGACTGCCCTGGCGTATTTCTTCTTCGCGCCGAGCAAAGCTCATCGCTACGACATTGTGCTCGAGGTCTGGAAGTTGGCGGATCATCAGATCAAGCAGTCCGTCGAAACTGCCAGTGTTGCGATGCTCACCGTCAAGGATCTGGAATGGCGGGAAATCGAGGACGGCCCATAACAGAGTATCGCCCGCACAAACGGGCGCCGGCGCGATCGCCACCGCCACAACCACGGCGCCCGCCGTTGTCCAAGCGCGCAAGGCTAATAGGATCGACTGAACCCGTCCGGTCTTCACGGTTCCCCCACCGTGGCTGCCATTTCAGTATCGGCTACTCAACGAACCGCTTCAACTGCGTTCCGAAGTGTAGCAAACCCTGCTGCCGCAGCAATCAACGGTCGCCCAGCGGTTGACGGCTGCAGCGAGGGCCGCGAGTCAGACGTCAGGCTTGACGCAGTGTGCGACTCGCGCCTGTTCGTAGACTTGAGCGATGAACTTCTCATCGACGACCGGAACGATCAGTTTGTCGATGTATGACTGACATTGGGGCCGCGCCTCGACGAGCTCGGCGGTGAACTTGGCCTTCTCCTGCAAGGTCAGGTCCGGAGCGCCCGAGCAAGCAGCCACGACAGTCGATACGGCGAGCAGGAGGCGGGGATGAATGTTGAGCATTTCGCAGGCCCGGGGGACACCTTCAGATATCGGAGCAGCCCGCAAGTCCGCAGGCCGATGGGGTATGGAACTGCGGCATCTTACGGACTATTCGTTGCAGCGTCAAAAGCGGAGGAATCGGCCGCGGGAAAGGCGTCTCTATGGCGCGAATACCACTACGGCGATTGAGTGTTCCTGATGATCGTCGACGAGGTGAACCGTTCTATCGTGTTGGTCCAAGCCGTCAACCGTGACGCTGGCAATGCCCGCTTGCTCGTCGAGGCGGCGAATTTGCGCAAAGGTGATGTGATAGACGGTTTCGCGATACCGGTAGTGGATTTTGAAGGCCTGCCAATCCGTCGGCAGGCAAGGAGCGAAATGCAAATTCTCGCCTTCAAGTCGCAGCCCCAGCAGGGATTCCAGGAGCAGGCGATACATCCAGCCGGCCGAACCGGTGTACCAACTCCAGCCACCACGGCCAAGATGAGACGGTGTCGCATAGACGTCGGCCGTCACGACGTACGGTTCCACCTTGTAGGTTGCGATCGCCTGTTCCGAGAGTGCGTGGTTGACGGGAATGATCATGTTCGTCAACCGCCAGGCGCGCTCGGGATCGCCCAAGGCGGCAAACGCCATCGCGGCCCAGACGGCACCATGGGTGTACTGGCCCCCGTTCTCCCTGACGCCGGGAACGTAGCCGCGAATGTAGCCAGGATCGAGGGCTGAGTCGTCGAAAGGCGGTGCCAAGAGCTGGATGAGCGAGGCGTCGCGGCGCACCAGTCGTTCGTCGACTGCTTTCATGGCCAGGCGCGACCGCGCTTCATCGCTGGCACCGGACAACACGGACCAGCTCTGCGGGATCGAATCGATCTGGCATTCCGCGTTGTTGGCCGAACCCAGTGGCGTGCCGTCGTCGAAATAGGCGCGAAGATACCAGGCGCCGTCCCAACCGTGCTGCTCGATGCTTTGGCGCAGACGGGTGCCTTCCAGCCGGCAAAGGGCGGCAAAGTCCGCATCACCATGAAGCTCCGCCACGGCGACGAACTGTCGAAGCACGTGGCAGAGAAAGAAGCCCAACCAAACGCTCTCGCCCCGGCCCTGCATGCCGACCAGGTTCATGCCGTCGTTCCAATCGCCCGAACCCATCAACGGCAAGCCCCGCTCGCCGAAGCGCAGTCCGTGTCGGATGGCACGCACGCAATGCTCGTACAGGCTTGCCGACTCGGCCGATCTGCCGGGTAGATCGTAATAGGAGTCATCGGTCGGATTGACTGCGCGGCCATCAAGGAAGGCTACGGATTCATCCAGGACGCCGGTGTCGTGCGTAGCGCCGACGTAGCGGCACACCGCCAACGGCAGCCAGAGATAGTCGTCCGAGCAATGGGTGCGCACACCACGGCCTGATGGCGGATGCCACCAATGCTGGACGTCACCCTCGAGGAATTGGCGACTGGCCGACAACAGCAGGTGCTCGCGCACTAGACGCGGCTCAGCATGAACTAGCGCCATCACGTCCTGCAACTGATCGCGGAAACCAAAGGCGCCTCCCGACTGGTAGAAGCCGCTGCGCGCCCAGAGCCGGCAGGCCAGTGTCTGATACAGCAGCCAGCCGTTCGTCAGCACATTGACGGACGGATCCGGCGTCTCCACCTGCACTGCACCGAGCGTGTGCTTCCAATACTGCCACACGGCCTCGAGCGCGCCACGTGCGGCGGCCGTGCCGCGAAAACGTCGGCTGACTTGCATCGCTTCATCGAAAGTGCGGCCAACGCCAAGGCGAAAGACGATCTCGCGCTCCTCGCCGGCCATCAGGTCGAAGTTCACCTGCATTGCTGCGCAGGGATCGAGGCCGGCACCGACCTTGCCGGAAAGAGACAATCGACTCATGGCCGCGGGATCCTTTCGCGTGCCGTTGCGGCCGATGAACTCCCTGCGATCGCCGGTAACGTTGAGCGTCCGATCGTCGGTATCGAAGAAGGCTACGTGCTCGGGGAAATCCGCACTGTAAGGATTACGCGCATAAAGCACGCCGTCCTCGGCATTGATTCCGGTACTCAGGTGCATGGCCGACTTGGCAGGAAGATCCGCCAACACCCACTCGACATAGCCGGTCGCCGACAGCCGACGTGATCGGCTCGATGTATTGCGCACTTTCAATACCGAGAACTTGACGGCAGCATCGACGGCAACATAGATCCACAGCTCGACGTCGATATCTGCGTATCGACTTTCGAATACGCTGTAACCAAAACCGTGGCGGACGACAAAAGGAATGGCTGTACGTACCGGACCGGGTGTCGGCGACCAGACAATCCCTGTTTCTTCGTCGCGCAGGTAGATGGCCTCGCCGCTGGCATCGTTCACCGGGTCGTTGTACCAGGGTGTGAGGCGGAATTCGTGTGCGTTCTCGCTCCACGTATAGGCGGATCCGCTTTCAGAAACAATCGTGCCAAAGCTTGCATTGGCCATGACATTCACCCATGGCGCTGGCGTCATCTGGCCCACGGCGAGCGTGATCACGTATTCACGCCCATCGCGGGTGAAGCCGCCCAAGGTGTTACCGAGGATCAGCTCACGCTCTGAGGGCGTAGGCGGCGCGCTGGGATCCAGGCGCTGCGCTCGATTCGGCTTCAGCCTTGGCGGCAGCGGTTCCGCGATACGGCGCTGATCGAGTTGTTCGGCCAGCGATCCCTGGCTGTCTGTAATGATCGCCCGTGCCACGGACTCGAGCAAGATGCGGTCCTCGCCCGGTATCTGCTCAGCGATGCGGACAAAGATGCCGCCGGGCCGATCAATGACATTGGCCTCGATTCCGGAAGCGATCAGGCCGATGATCTGATCTTGCAATCGTTGCCGATAGTTGCTGTGCTCTTCGTTCCAGATCACCAGATCCACGGCCAACCCCTTCAGTCGCCAGTAGGCATGGGCCTGAACAAGCTGACGGACAAGGTCGATATTTGTTGCCGCGCCCATCCGCAGCAAGACGATCGGCAGATCACCAGAGATGGCGTAACCCCACAGGCCGCTCTGGCCGCGACGATTCTTGATCAGCTCGGCCGCCTCGGCACGCAAGTCGGGGTTGGCGTAGATGACGGAACTGGCCAGGCGCGCATAGAGCTGGGCATCGGCTTCGCTGGCATTGATTTGACGTAGAACGACCTGGCTATGGGTCCAGCTCAAGTCGAAGACGCGATCCAACAAGTGGCGATCCTGAAACTTGTCGATGAGGCCGACGGCCATATCGCGTGTCTCGGCGATGCCCGTAACCATGTCGATGGTCACAGACTGTTCCGGATCGAGCGTCAGCGAACAGCGGATGGCGACGATCGGATCCAGGACCGAACCATCGCTGTCAGAAAGCGCCGCCGAACTGCTCATCGCCGCGGGATCAACCGTACTTCTGCCGCGGCCGATGAAGCGCAGTCGATCCGTTTCATAGGAAACCTCGCCAACCTCCGCGTCATGTGCCACCATCAGGTGGAGCATCCATGGCGCCTGCTCGCTGAGGGAGCGCGGCCGACGAGTGCTCAGGACCGCCTGTCGCTCCCGCAGGATCTGGGTCTGGACGAACAGGTTGCTGAAAGCCGGATGCAGCGCGTCGGCGGCCGGCGTCGCGATCACCACCTCGGCGTAGCTGGTGACGTCGATTTCCCGGCGGTGGCGTGAGCGATTGATGATGTGCACCCGCCGGAGTTCGACGTCATCCTCCGGCGATACGACGATTTCGGTATGGGTCTCGAAAATGCCGTTGCCGATGGCGTCACGGCGACGAAACTCGGCACGTCCCTCGACGAAGATCGCCTCGAAACTCTCGGCCCGCCTGAGCGTCGGCTGGTGGGCGGACGACCAGAAGGTGCCGCTGGCGCGATCGCGGATGTAGCAAAAGCTGCCCCAGTTGTCGCAGGTACTGTCTTCCCGCCAGCGTGTGACGGCGAGGTCTTTCCAGCAACTGTAGCCCCCGCCGGCGTTGGTGACCATCACATGGTAACGGCCGTTCGACAACAGCTGCACTTCGGGAGTTGGCGTATCTGGGCTGGTAAAGGCTCGAATCGGCGTCTCCACTGCCGTCCAGGCCGAACGCACGGCCGAGAGCTGCGCCGTGTGCGAATACAACGCTGTCGCCTTGGGGATACGCTCCTGCAACAACAGCATGACCGCCTTGAATTCCGCATCCGACTCGAATCGCCGCTGCATCGGCCGTGCCAGAAGCAAGTTGGCCAGGGCCAGCAGACTCATGCCCTGGTGATGCGCCATGAACGCCCGTACGATCGTCCGCAAGTGGCCGCGTCGCTGGCGTGACGGCGTGTAGTCGACTGCTTCGAAGAAACCAAACTTGCCGAGGATACCGTCGGCGGCGAGCCGCTCCAGGTTGGCGCATGCCGCTTCGGGTGCCACCGCCAAGGCCAGCGCCGAAGCATAGGGAGCGACAACCAGATCGTCGGCCAGGCCGCGCTTCAGGCCGAGCCCCGGGACACCGAAGGCACGGTACTGGTAGTTGAGGTGTCCGTCGACGACGTTATAGGCGGACTCGGACATCCCCCACGGGACACCGCGCTGCTGACCGTACTCGATTTGTCTCGCTACCGCCGCCTTGCAGGTCTGATCCAGCAAGGTGTTCTCGTAACTGGGCATCACCAGGAGCGGCATCAGGTACTCGAACATCGACCCGCTCCAGGACAACAGCACCGGGGCGCCGCTGCTGACGGTCAGCAGGCGGCCGAGGGCGAACCAACTCGCCTGCGGCAACTGACCCTGGGCAATTGCGACGAAATTGCAGAGGCGTGCTTCGGAGGCCAGGAGATCGTAGTAGCCCGCATCCGCCCGATGCTCGCCGACGTTGTAGCCGATGGTCAATAGATGACGTGGCTTGTCGAACAGGAAGTCGTAATCCATGCGGGCCAGATCGTCCGCCTGCACCGCCAGGCGTTCGAGGGTCGTCAGCCTTTCCCGGGCGCGGCTGCACCCAGCGTTCGCCAGTTCGCGCAGCGTTGGAATCGTCGACATTGTGGCGCCAGCGGCAAGGAAAGCCAAATCATCCAGCGCCTCGCGGCATTGCCGGGAAAGCGCCTGGGCCCACTCCACGGCTTGGCTTTCTGCTTCAGGGCCGTGTCCGGCTGGCGAGCCAGCCGCTGCCTGAGTGACCAGCTCGGCGGCCTTGATTGCCAGACGTTCGAGCGTCGACTGCGCCGTCGCCAGGGTATTGGGCAGAAATGCAGACAGGGAGTCCACTTCCCTTGCGAACTCCGCCACCTGTTCCATGGTTGCTCGGCCCGCCACACCGGCGAGAATGCTCAAGGTATCCTGCAAACCGGCAACTAGACGCGCTCCGAACAAGCGATCATCGGCAAGCTCGGCCAGGCCAGCACGCAAGGTCAATAGGTGGCCGGCCAGATTGCCGCTGTCCACGGTGGATACGTAGAGTGGCGGCAACGGCTGCAAGGTCTGGGTGTCATACCAGTTGTAGAAATGCCCCCGGTAGCGGTCCAACCCCGCCATGGTGCGCAGCGTGTTGGTCGTGCGCTCGATGAATCGGCCGGCGGTAATGTAGCCAAAGTCGTAGGCGGCAAGGTTGGCCAGCAAGGTCAGCCCGATATTGGTCGGTGACGTCCGATGGGCAACTGCCGCAACACGATACTCCTGGTAGTTGTCCGGCGGCAGCCAATGGTCTTCCGCACCAACCAAGGTGTCGAAGAAGGCCCAGGTCCGCCGCGACAGCGAGCGCAGGAAGTTGAGCTGGGCAACAGTCAATTCGGCCGGTCGATGGGTAAGCGGCCGGCTGATCCACCAGGCGAGCGCCGGTGAAAGCAACCACAGAAGCAGAATCGGCCCTGCCACCAGCAATGCGCCCGGCGCCAGTAATGTCAAGTCGATGCCAACGGCGGCAGCAATTGTCGGTGCCACCCACATGGTCGAAAACGACGCTGCCAGGCTATCGGCACGCTTGCCGACCGATGTCCGGTCGGTCTCGCTCGAGGGATTCCATTCGAGCAGTCGTCGGCGAGATACCAGCATCCGCCAAGTCGTCCGGGCGATGGCATCGAGACTGAAGCAGGCCTCGTATGGCAGACACGCCAGTTCGAACACCACTTGCGCCAGGCGCAAGCCAGCCGAGTCCATGACTGCAGCAAGGTGCTGGCGCAACAGCATTTCCTCCGGCTTGCGCCACACGGCCGTGAACAGTGCGCACAGCGAGGGGAACACCAGGACGCCGATTATCGACAGCGTCCACCACCATGCCGCTGACAGCAACGTCCATCCCAGCAGCAACAGGACGGTCAGAGCGGCGGGGACCAGACTGCGGCGCAGATTGTCGAACAACTTCCACTGCGACAGCAGCGAAAGCGGATTCGCTTGCCATTGTCCGCAGTCGTCTGGCACGCGCCCGCGCAACCAGCGTGCGAGCTGCCAGTCGCCGCGGATCCAACGTTGACGGCGGCTGACATCAGAGCCATAGCGTGCCGGATAGACCTCGACCAGTTGCACATCGCTGAGCAGTCCGGCGCGCGCATAACAACCCTCGATGAGGTCATGACTGAGAATCCGATTCGCCGGAAAACAACCTCCCAGCGCCTGTTCAAAGGCATCGACGTCGTAGATGCCCTTGCCGATGAAGGAACCTTCGCCGAACAAATCCTGATAGACATCCGAGACGGCACGCGTGTAGGGATCGATGCCGGCATCGCGACCGTATAACTGCGCATAGCGGGAACGGTTGCTGCCCGGCAGACTGATTGCCACGCGCGGCTGCAAAATACCGTAGCCGTCGATGACGCAGCGGTTGGCCGCATCGAAATGCGGCTGATTCAGCGGATGCGCCATTGTCCCGACAATCTGACGAGCCGCGTCGCGCGGCAACTGGGTATCCGTATCCAGGGTAATCACGTACTTGACATCGTGAAGCACCGCGGTGTCGCCGACAACCAGCGAAAAATCGTCGCCGGAGCGTCCGCGCAGTAGTGCATTCAGGGCTGCCAATTTGCCACGCTTGCGTTCATACCCCATCCAGATTCCCTGTTGCGGGTTCCAGAGTCGTGGCCGGTGGAAGAGGAAGAATCTGTCGTCGTTGCCTGCGCCACGCCGATACTTGGCGTTCAATTCGTCCACCCTCGACTTGGCGGCTTCGACCAAGGCACCGTCCTCAGGCAACGACGCCTCGCCCGAGTCGCGAAAATCGGTCAGTAGACCGAAGTACAAGTGGTCATCGCGATTGGCGAGGAACCTCACTTCGAGCGCCTCGACCAGCTCATCGATCTCGCTCGCACTCGTCAACATGGTAGGCACCACAACCAACGTGCGTGATGCCGCTGCAATACCCTCGGAGAAGTCCATTCTGGGGAGCGATCGCGGCGTGACCAGTTCAGTGGCCAGCCAATTCGCCAGCGCCGCCGCCAACTGGCTGGCAGCCAGCACCGTGAGGATACCGATCGGCAGCAGCGCATAGTCGTCGATGCCAAACTCAAGCGCTTGAGCCAACAGGCAGCCGGTGACGATGGCGGTGATTAGCGCGATGGTGCCCAGGTACAGCAGCAAGGGATGTTGAACCGCTGCTCTGCGTATTGCTTTGGGCAAGGGCTGGCGCACCTCCGCCACCTGTTCCAGTGCGGGCCGGCCCTTGTCGATCAGGTAATAGCCGACGTGCGCCGCCCGCTCCTCGCCGCCGGCTGCGGCCGCGGCTCGCGCCATTTCAATAGCCTGGCGAGCCACCGAGACTTCATCGAGACGGCCCAATTTTGCCATCTCTTCCGTTGCGTGCCGGTAGACGTCGCGAGTGGCGAAATCCATCCGGCCATAGACGCCGCCCGGATCTTGCAGCAGCGTCTGGTCCACGCTGCTCATGCGTTCGACGAACGTGCGCCAGTCCATTGCCGCCAGAACACGCAGACTGCCAATGCTGTTGCTGACCGAAACCTGATCGGTGGCCTGCTGCTGATTCTCGGCGTTAACCAATTGTTCGATCGTCAGGCCTGATTCGCCGAGTCGCTGCTCAATCCATGTCAGCGGCAGAACCAGAGCGGGACCACGCCCGTGCAAGCGGCGCGCCAATTCGGCGACGAAGGCGCCGGCCATCGGCGGATCCGAGCGGGCCATGTCGGCAATGACCAGTATCAGGCTCTTGGGATCGCTTTCGGCGACATGGATCATCCGGTCCGCCCAAGTATCGGCCAGGTTCCGCTCAGCCCAGCCGTTGGCAATGAGTACGCCGACACGACGGAGATTCTCGATTACCGCCAGGCGCAACATGATCGGGATCGCCCACAACTCGCCGAGACGGAGCACGGTGACAGTCTGGTAGGCAGCGACAAAGCGGCTGAGGCTGTCGGCATCGACGCGCCCGTCGCCGTGGGCAACGGCCTCCAGCGCAATGTCATAGACACGCGGGCAGCCCGCCGAAGACCCTGATCGCATGTGTTTCAGGCGCGGCAGTTCGTGGCTGTACCCTTTGGGTAGATGCCTCTTGGCGGCGCGGATATGCTCTTCGATCAGGTAGAAATTGTCGAGCAACCATTCTCCCGCCGGAGTAATGCGTAGCTTGCCAGTCACCGCTGCCGTCAACAGTTCACAGACCCCGGACAGGGCGATTTCGTTCGCTGACAGGCGTGCCAAAAGGCGGTCCGGCGTAGGCCGATCAGCAAGTTGATGCCTGGTCGCCAGCACCCTGCCATACTGCTCCATCTGGTCGGCGCTGAACAACTCTGCCCGCAACGGCGGTTCTTCATCACGCGCAGACCGCGACCGACGCCTGGCGGAAAACCAGTTTCGTAGTCGCTCAATCAACCCCGCAAATATCTTGCCGGTCGTCAATTTCAAGTTCAACGGCTGCATTGACATGACCTCCGGCCTGGCCCGTGTTGCGCTACCTGCGACTAGGCTTCATCCCCCTGCCTGTCACCATGACGGCAAGCCGCATCGGGATATTGCCGATGGATCGGCAATATCCGTTCACTGCGGCCAATGCGCCGTCACTTGATACGCATGTCATTCTTCACCGAGTGCACGCCGTGCACGCCGCGGGCAACTTCCACTGCCTTGGCTGCCGCTGCCTCCGAGCTAACGAAGCCACTGAGTTGAACCACACCCTTGAATGTCTCGACATTGATCTCTGCTGATTTCAGTGTGCTTTCCTCGAAGATGGCGGCTTTCACCTTGGTGGTGACGGCGCTATCGTCGAAATACTCGCCAGTTCCCTCGTGCTTGGCTGTCGATGCACAGCCCATGAGAGACATCAGACCAAGAGCGAGGAAAAGTGCAGAAAGGTACCTGCTAAGTTGTTTCATGATTGACTCTCCATAGGTGATATGAACGGAACTGACAGACCACGTAGCCTCCCGAGCGGCCTTGCCAGATCACGAGCGGAGGCCGTGTCCACACCCTAGTCGGAAAGGGCGATACGATCGGTGCGGTGTCGCACATAGCCAATGCTTCACCCCGGGGATGGGGATGCCACCTGCTGGCGTTCTGCAACCAGCAGCGACGCAAACTCTGTCGCGGACAACGGCCGACTGAAGTGGAAGCCCTGTCCCTGGGCGCATTGGCGGGCGCGAAGAAAGGTCAACTGCTCGAGTGTTTCCACGCCTTCGGCGATGACCCGTTGTTTGAGATTTCGACCCATGCCAATGACCGCGCCGACGAAGGCTGCTTCACCCTCGCCACCCTCGCTTGTGGCAAGCGCGCAGACGAAGGACCGGTCAATCTTCAATGTGTCGATTGGAAAGTGCCTGAGGTAGCTTAGGCTCGAGTAGCCGGTGCCGAAGTTGTCGATGGCCAGCTGCAGACCCATGGCCTTGAGCGCACGCAGCACCGATAGCGACGCTTCGACGTCACTCATGAGGCTGCTCTCTGTCAGCTCCAGCTCGAGATAGTGCGGCGCCAGTCCTGTTTCCGCCAGAATCGAAGCCACGCCGGCAAGAAAATTCTTATGCCTGAATTCGGCTGCCGAAACGTTTACCGCCACCGGAACGACTGGCAAACCCGCATCCAGCCAGGCCTTGACCTGACGACAGGCTTCGCGCAACACCCATCGGCCGATGGGCACAATCAGGCCGCACTCGATAGCGATCGGTATGAATTGCTCTGGCTGGAGAAGTCCCAGATCCGGATCCAGCCAGCGAACGAGCGCCTCGGTCCCAGTCATGGCGCCCGAAATCAGATCAATTTGCGACTGATAATGTAGAACGAACTCTCCCCGTGCCAGGGCGCGGCGGAGGTTGTTCTCGATCAGCAAGTGCCGAACGGCCTCGGCGTTCATCTCCGCCTTGAAGAACTGGTAGTTGTCGCGGCCGCTGGCTTTGGCAGCGTACATCGCCGTATCGGCATTCTTCATCAGAGTCTCGGCAGTTTTGCCGTCATCGGGATAGATGCTGATGCCGATGCTCAAGGTCACGTGAAGCTCGTGGTCGCCAATCTGCTGCGGCAGGGCCAATGCCGCGAGCAGCTTTTCACCGACGTTCGCCGCGTCCTGCGCCTGCTCGATGTCCGCCAGCAGAATCACGAACTCATCGCCACCCTGCCGCGACAGCGTGTCCGTCGCCCGTATGCAGGTGGACAGCCGTTCAGCCACGGCCTGCAGCAACTGATCGCCGATGCCATGGCCAAGGGAATCGTTGATGTGCTTGAAGTAGTCCAGATCAAGGAACAGCACGGCCGTTTGCTTGCGGCGTCGGTTGGCCGATGCCATCGCGTGCTCCAGGCGCTCAGTCAATAGCGCCCGATTGGGCAAGCCGGTGAGGAAGTCGTGGTGAGCCATGTGGGCCATCTTGAGGGTCATGGCCCGCGATGCGCTGACGTCGTGAAAGACGATCACTGCGCCGACCACGCGACCTTCCCGATTGTGGATGGGGGCGGCGGAGTCCTCGATTGCCGATTCACCGCCATCGCGGCGGATCAACACACAATCGGCGGCCAAACCGACGACCTTGTCCTCGGCCATGGCGACTTGCGCCGGATTTGCTGCGATTTGGCGCGTGCTGCCATCGATGATATTGAACACTTCGGCCAGGGGACGACCCCTTGCCTCCTCACCACTCCAGCCGGTCATCACCTCCGCCGCCGCGTTCAAGTAGGTCAAGCGGCCTTCCGGGTCGGTGGTCAGTACGGCGTCGCCAATCGAATTGAGCGTGACCTGAGCGCGTTCCTTCTCGGCAAACAGCGCCTCTTCCGCCAGTCGCAACTGGGTTTCCACAGCCTTGCGGGCAGTAATGTCCTCGACCGTCTGCACATTGCCATGCGCACTCTTGCCGATGCGCATGGCCACCGCGTTGAGGCGCGCCCAGACGACGCTGCCGTCACTGCGCAAGAACCTCACTTCCGACTGAAACGGCGTCCTTCCGCTCGCGGCCGCACTCCACTCCGCCAGGACGCGTTGCCGATCCTCCGGCTGAATCGCCAGGCTCCAGTTGCTGCCGAGAGCCTGCTCGAACGTCAGGCCAGAAATCTTCTGATAGGCCTCGTTCGTGTATAGGCAATTGCCCAGTTCATCGGAGACCAAAATGCCCAGCGGAGAGGCATCGCTGATGGCACGAAAACGTGCGTCGCTGACCTTCAGTGCCGCGGCAATTGCCGTGCGTTCTCCCGGGCGCACGGCAACCCCGACTAGCGGCGACGGAAAATAAAGCCAATGACGAGTCCGGTGGCCGCCGCGATACTCAATGTCTTCCAGGGATTTTCGGTCACGTACGCCTGGCTGGCACCGGCGACACCCTTGGCCATTTCGGTCGCGGCTGTGCGCGCATCACCGACCTTGCTGCGAGTCGCGGCCAGTCCGGCTTCGATCTTCGTCCGTACGGCGGCGAAGCCGCTACCCGTCGATCCGGCCAACTCGCGCATGAGCGAATTGACGTCGGCCATTACTGTCTCGAGATCGTTCACCAATTGTTCCTTGGTGACGGCGATAATGCCGTCATGTGCTGTCGTTTCTGTAGTCATAATGCCTCCAGGCAGAAGGAAAATGGCGGGGCGAATGCGACCAGCGCAAGTGCCGCCTCCTGGAGACCAGATTGAACGCCAACGCTGCTGCCGTCTGTTCGGCGGCGCACATTGCCTGCGGCAATCGACGCCCGACCTATGCCGAGGAACTATTTGTACGGCACCGTACAGCAGCGCCGATCTTTTTGGCGTAAATGTTGTCGAACATCAACCAAACCGAAGAGGCACCCTGATGAACATCCACCTGAGTCTAGCTCCCATCGTCTCGTTGATCGCCGGCATCCTCATTCTCGCCGCGCCACGGCTGCTCAACTTCATTGTCGCCATCTATCTAATAGTCATAGGCCTGATTGGCCTTTTCGGTGCTGGCAGCCTGCACATTTGACCAATCCGCTCAACGCAAAAAGGAACTGACTTGCAGGATCGCCCTCAATCGACGACGGAAGAGATCGCCAACAGCCTCAGTCACGGCTTTGGCTTCTTGGTTGCGCTGGCCGCCGCGCCGGTTCTGATTGTCGCCACCGTACAGCACGGTCACACCGCCAACATTGTCGGCGCCTGCGTCTTTGCTATCACCATGGTAATGCTGTACCTCAGCTCGGCGGTCTACCATGCCGCCCCGCCGAGCCGGGCCAAGCGCCTGTACGCGAAGCTCGACCACAGCGCGATCTACCTATTCATTGCCGGCAGCTATACGCCTTTTGCCCTCGGTGTGCTTGACGGCGTCTGGGGCTGGACGCTATTCGGTCTGGTCTGGGGGCTCGCCGCAATCGGCCTGGCGCTCAAGGCCTTCGGCAAGTTGTCGCATCCGCTGCTGTCGACCGGCTTGTACCTGGTAATGGGCTGGCTGGTCGTCATTGCCGCCGTGCCCCTGCTGGAACGCGTATCGCCTGCAGGCGTCGCCTGGCTGTTTGCCGGAGGCGTGGCCTACACGGCCGGTGTCGCGTTCTATCTCACCGATGCCCGACTGAAGTTCGGCCATTTCGTCTGGCACCTATTTGTCATGACCGGAACGACCTGTCATTTCTTCGCCGTGCTTTGGTACTCCATCTAGGATAGCTCCGGTCGCGAACGCGTCCTACTGTGTGCGACAACGCACAGAGTTCCCGGTCGGCCACGTTCAGTATTCTGCCGTTACCTAACCGGACGATCGCCATGACCCCCACTCAAATTGCCATCATTGTCGGCAGCCTCCGCCGCGATTCGTGGAATGGCAAGTTAGCCACCGCAATTACCAAATTGGCGCCGGCGAATGTTACGTTCAAACAGCTGCAAATTGGCGACCTGCCCCTCTACAACCAGGATGACGACGGTAATCAGGCTACGTCGGTAAAACGCTTGAAGTCAGAAATCATCGCGGCTCAGGGCGTGCTGTTCGTCACCCCTGAATACAATCGCTCAATCCCCGGCGTATTGAAGAATGCACTCGACCATGCCTCACGTCCCTATGGTCAGAGCGCCTGGGCGGGCAAGCCGGCCGGCGTGCTGGGTGCCTCAATTGGCGCCATTGGTACCGCCATGGCACAACAGCATCTGCGCAACGTTCTGGCCTATCTGGACATGCCAACGCTGGCCCAACCCGAAGCGTTCATTCATGCCAAGGAAGGCCTGTTCGGCCCGGATGGCAGCATTAGTGGCGACAGCAAGGCGTTCCTGCTCGCCTGGATGGATCGTTACGTCGCCTGGGTAGGAAAGCACGCAGCCTGATAACGGCTGCCCCTATACGACCAAAGGAGAATCATCATGTCAATCCGCGAAGACTACCAAGCGCTCACCGAAAAGCAGCTGAACGCCTGGAAGGTGCAATCCGAACAGTTCAAGACCGGCGCCGCCCAAATGGAAGCCCACGCCAAGGTCCAGTACGAGCAGGCGCTTGCGCTGTTGCATACCAAGCAGGAGGAAGCCTGGGACAACTTTCACAAGATGAAGAATGCCAGCGAAACCGCCTGGGGACAGCTCAAGGCCAATATGGACAAAGCCGGGGCAGAACTGAAGGACGCTGCCGAGCGCATGACCACGCAGTTCAAGAAATAGCGTTTAGCACTTCCACTGCCAGTCGCTTATCTCCGGGACGCCCGTTCAGGTATCCCAGAGTACTGGCTTCTCTGCCTTCAACGACCACTCGAACTGTTCAAGCAGCGGCTGGGCGCGCTGGGAGGAGCTGACAAAAAGCTCCTGCCCGTCGTCCGCCGCCGTTGCCGCTTTCGCCTGCCCAGGAGCGGCGTGGTCAGTCGACACCGCTTTATCGGCAGCGATGGCGGCCTTGAGTGCCGCGATCGCCGCCGGTAGCTGCGCCACGGTGACAATGCCCTTGTCGGCCGGTTCCTTGCCGATGATTGCCAGCATTTGTTTGGCAACCTCGCCGAACATCATCACGTCGCCCGATGCCTGTGAGCGAAAGGTAATCAGCATATCGCACTCCTCTCTTCTGTGAATGGCCCGTTGTCATTCAGGCCGACACCGCTTGGCACCGGCGCCACCGCTCGCGCCCATGCTATCGGTTGCCCCGGTGCTTCCAGTCGCGCCCGTGTTTCAGGTTGTTCATGATGCCACCGTCAGTTGGATTACCCATCGCAGTTCGTCACGAACACTACGCGCGCCCAGCCATCAACTCTGTACGCTAGCGCCCATAGATCGTGCTCCGGCAATAACCGAAGTGGCAGCCGGTTGCGTGAGCAACCATGCGAGAGCGACTTGGGCGGCACTGACGTCGTGCCGAGTGGCAACCGTTCTTGGCACATCGATAATATAGAGCCGCTCCGGTCAGGCCTTCAGTCGGCGTCGGGCTGGGTCTGGACTAGAATTTGTAGCCCACCCGAAGCCCGGCCTCCGTGAGGCCCCGGTTATAGGTGCAAAGCCCCGCGTTGGACATGTGGTCCACCGTCGCCAGCACATCCCAGCGCTCCGACACGTGGAAACCCAGCGATGCGGACTCCCGGAAATTCAGGCGGGAGCCGAGCGCGGTGTGCCCCGGTTCCCGGGCCACGTATCCATTGTTCACAGAGCCGCCGAAGGAGGCTTCGAGAAAGAACCGGTTCGTCAGCGGCAGGTTCCACGCCAAACCGAAATAGGCCTGGCTCGTGTCGCCGTCGGTGTTAATGTCGCCGCCAACATGCAGACGCGGATGCAGGAAGTGATCTCTCAGGTTGTCGCCGCTCGGCTCGCCAAGCTGCGGGGTCAGGAGTTCGACGTTCACGTCCACACCATGCTCGCCCGGGCTACCCCCGACCTGATGGACAAAGGCACCGAAACGAATCTCGTCTACATACGGAAACGGCCTGGACTCGGGCCCCTCCTTGTAGGACTGCGCCGCCGCGGCCGACACGCCCAGAAATGCAAATACGACGCACGGCGCTATGGCACGCACTACCGTAGGTGCTACCCATCCGGACATCGTCAGTGTTCCCCCAGAGATCCGCCAAGCTCGAACTCGCTTAGCGAGCCGGACTTACGACACTACGCGAGCCCAGCCATCAACTCTGTACGCTATCGCTCATAGGTGGCGTTCCGGCTAGTTCTAGTGGCAGCTGGCCTGATCGCCCACGCAACGGTTCCTTGGATCGTCGGCAAGCACGGGTGACACCTTCAAGGATCGACTTTCTGGATTAGTGGCGCGAGACGGTCGGCCATCTCTCTGCCGAGCTTCCCGACAGCCCTCTCCATCGCTGCAACCAGTGCCTCGTAGCCATCCCCCGCAACATCTTCCGTTATTGCCGATTCCTGGGTGAAGAGGTACTTTTCCTGCTTGTCCCGTTTCTCGACCACACTCCATACAGCGTTCAGAACGACCGTCCCCCCTCGGACACCGTCGAATCGGCTGACCTTGACCGGTATCCGGTAATCTCTCCCCGTATCGGCCATGGCCGGGAACTTCCCGAACAGGGCGGCAATGTGCAGGGAACCCAGCCGCTCGGCGATGCCGGTAACGAGGACGCGGGTGATCTCATCGTCGAGTGAACCGCCCCACTGGTCGAGCTCGGCGAGGACAATCCCATTCTGTCCGGTACGACTGACGATCTGCCGCCGGTCCAGGTAATTAGGGATATTGACCGGGCCAACCGCCAGCACGGCATCGTATGTGGCCGGCGCCGGTGCACTGCGGTTTTCCGGCGGGGATAGGGTGTAGAAACGGGTTGGCAGGCTCGTCCCGAAACAGCCTGCGAGCAGGCAGATAAGGCAGGCGACGAGCGGAAAGAAGATGAAACGGTATGGAATCATGTCACTGTCCTTGGGTAGCTTGTTTCCCTTTCACAAGGGCCTCGGGATGCCGTTCCAGATAATCGGCGAGCGAGCGGATGGAACGGGCCGCCGCCTCGATCTCCCGCAGGGTTTTGCTTAGGTCCTGGCCAATATCGGTGTTCCGTTCGGCGTTTTTCCCGAAGGAATCGACCTTCAGCCGTATTGTCTCGAGGGTGGTCCCGGCCTGCGCCAGGGTCTCCCGGACCCCTGCGGCAAGTTCTCCAGGGACCCCTTCCTTCAGAGCAAAGGTTTTTTCCGCCTGGGCGAAGGCGCCACGGATGTTTGATGACAGGGGTTTTATCTCGCCGTCGATTTTCCGGATGAGGCTGCCCAGATCTTTCAGGCTTGATTCCAGGTTCTTCAGGCTTCCGCCGAGTTCCGGCGAGTTTACGACTCTCTCCACTCCCTTGGTCAGTTTCAGGAGCCCGTCGACGATCTCGCCGACCGGCAGCTTTTCCAGAGTCGCCAGCAAAGCCTCCGTTGCTGAGGGAATGGTGGGGATTTCCGAGTATCTCTGCTCAATTCCGACGAGCTTAATCGGCTTGTCGGGATATAAGTCCAGCGCGACATAGAGCTGGCCGGTGACGATACTCTTCATTTTCAGTTGCGCCTTGAGCCCCTTTGTTACCAGTTCGTTGACAATGGCATATTTTTGGATTTCCTCTTCACTTGTTATCTTCTTTGTGGCGGTTACGCTCTTGGGATCGATTTCAACATAGACCGGGATCGTGAAAGAAAGGTCTTCAGGATCGAATAGCAGTTTGATTTTGGTTACCTCGCCGATCTCGACCCCGCGGAACTGGACCGGAGAGCCGACCTCGAGTCCGCTGACCGACCCGGAGAAGAACATTACGTATGTGGGTCGCGAAGTAA
This sequence comes from Rhodocyclaceae bacterium, assembly GCA_003157035.1. Taxonomy (GTDB): domain Bacteria; phylum Pseudomonadota; class Gammaproteobacteria; order Burkholderiales; family Rhodocyclaceae; genus Fen-999. The sequence goes on along the minus strand of PMIF01000243.1, from coordinate 580 downwards.
AGAATTTCCCCGACCCGAAGAGCGCGACGGCGGTAATCCCGAGGGCCACGGCCCCTACGACGAACAGTCCTATCAGTGTCCTGCTTACCGGTTTCGCCATGGTTCTTTTCCCTCTTCAGAATGACAGTGCATCCGTTCAGCCTGCCAGAAAGCAGGGCGCCGAAACCTCTGCCGGTTTTGACTCCGCCTTTGCCTCGCCCCTGGTCAGGAAGTTCCGCACCGTGGGATTGGCGCAATCCTTCAGGAGCCGGTTCGGGTCCCCGGTGGCGATCATCGTCTGCTGTGCCGCGTCGATGAATACGGAATTGTTGCCGATGGCAAAGATGCTGGCCAGTTCATGAGTGATGACCACCACCGTGGTGCCAAGACTGTCCCTGAGTTCCAGGATCAGATCATCCAGTAGCCGCGCGCTGATCGGGTCCAGCCCCGACGACGGCTCATCGAAGAACAGCAGCTCCGGGTCGAGGGCCATGGCCCGGGCGATGCCGGCGCGCTTCTTCATCCCGCCGCTGATCTCGGCTGGATAGTAGTCTTCGAATCCCGCCAGGCCGACAAGAGCCAATTTCAAGGAAGCGATCTC
>PMIF01000176.1 GCA_003157035.1 Rhodocyclaceae bacterium | reverse complement strand
TGTCCAGGCGACCCAGTTCAGCCACGCTCTCGGCGGTCGCCTCAAATAGGTTAGCAACACGAAACTCGCAGCGCTCACCAAGACCATTGGCCACCGCGTTGTCCCGGGCACGGTCGACCAGGGCTGAGCTGCCTTCGACACCCATCACCTTGGCGCCCAAACGGGCGATCGGCAGCGTGAAGTTGCCCAGGCCGCAGAAGAGGTCGCCAATCCGCTCGCCGGCCTGCGGTTGCAGTAGCGCCATTGCCCGCCGCACCAGCATGCGATTGATGCCGTGGTTCACCTGGGTGAAGTCGGTGGGCCGAAAGTTCAGCGTGACATCGAAGTCCGGCAGGCGGTAGCACAGGCTGCCGGCATCGAGCGGATGAAAACGCACGACGGTATCAAGCCCGCCGGCCTGCAGGTAGATACATACTGCATGCTGGTCGGCGAACGCGCGCAAGCGGCTCTCGTCGCCCGCCGTCAGCGCTTCGAGGTGACGCATGACCAGCACGGTGAGATCGTCGCCGACCGCCAGTTCGATCTGCGGCAGGCGATCAGGTTGCGCCAGGCCGGCAACCAGTTCCTTCAGCGCCGGGATCAGCAGCGAGACATGCGGCGGCAGGATCGGGCAGGAATCCATCACTGCGACGTAGCTGCTGCGCTTCTCATGGAAACCGACCAGAACGCCGCCCTTCTTCGCCACGTTGCGCACCGACAAGCGGGCGCGCCGCCGGTAGCCCCAGGCGGGACCGGAAATCGGCGGCAGCATTGTTTCCGGACGCAGCCGCGCCAGATGCCACAGCGCGTCTTCGAGCACGCGCTGCTTGATTGCTGTCTGCGCGCCCACTTCGAGATGCTGCATGCTGCAGCCGCCACAGACGCCGAAATGCGGACAGTGCGGTTCGACGCGCTGACTGGAGGGTTTGAGAATGGCCTCGGCCGTGGCCTGCTCGAACGTCGGCTTGCGTCGATAGCTCGAATAAACAACCAGTTCACCGGGCAGGCCGCCCTCGATGAAAATAGCCTTGCCATCCACATGGGCGACGCCGCGCCCTTCGTAATCCAGCGATTCGATCAGTGCCTGCGGCATGGTGGTAGCGTCGAACTCGTAGCATGAAGGAACAAGGGGGGCGCCATTATGCCCGAAGCGCTAGAATCTGCCGGCCTCAAATTGCCTACTGACATCATGGAAAAACGCCCGCTCACTTTACTCGGCGGCCTCAGCGCCGAGCAATTCCTCAAGGAATACTGGCAGAAGAAGCCCCTTCTGGTCCGTCAGGCCCTACCCGGATTCCAGGGACTGCTGACGCGCGACGAAATGCTCGCGCTGGCCGGTCGCGACGACGTCGAATCGCGTTTCGTCTCCCAGGCCGGTGGCTGGACCATCGAACATGGTCCCTTTCCGCGTGCCGCGCTGCGGCGGCGGCAGAAGCCCTGGACGGTGCTGGTGCAAGGCCTCAACCTCGTCCTGCCGGCCGCCGACGAGATGATGCGGCGTTTCAGCTTCATCCCCTACGCGCGCCTGGACGACCTGATGGTCAGTTATGCTAACGACGGCGGCGGCGTCGGCCCGCATTTCGACAGCTACGACGTCTTCCTGCTGCAAGGCATCGGCCGCCGCCGCTGGCGCATTGGCAACCAGGAAGATCAGACCCTGATCGAGGGACTGCCGATCCGCATCCTCAAGGACTTCAAGCCGGTTCACGACTGGCTGCTCGAGCCGGGCGACCTGCTTTATCTGCCGCCGGAGTGGGCGCACGACGGGGTTGCCGAGGGCGAATGCATGACCTACTCGGTCGGCTTTCGCGCCGCGCCAGCGCAGGAATTGGCCGAACTGTTCCTCGGCTATCTTCAGGAGCAGGTACGGCTCGATGGCCGCTACCGTGATCCCGATCTGCGCTTGCAGCGCCAACCGGCGAAGATCGGCAGCGCCATGATCGACCAGGTGACCAGCATCCTTTCCGGCATCCGTTGGGACCGGGCACTGGTGCGCGATTTCCTCGGCTGTCAATTGAGCGAACCGAAGGCCCAGGTATTCTTCGATCCGCCAGCGAAACCGCTTTCGGCCAAGCAATTTGCCCAGGCCGTGCGTCGGCGCGGCATCGCCTTGGACGCCCGCAGCCAGATGCTGTTTACCGGCAAGCGCCTATTCATCAACGGCGAACGCGCGGAAACTGGCGGCGCCGATTGCCGGCTGCTGCGCAAACTTGCCAACAAGCGAACCCTGCCGCCAGGCGAATTCCCTGCCGAAGCCGTACAAGCGCTGTATCAGTGGTACCGCTGCGGTTTTGTCAGGGTGCCATGAGCGGACTGAGCCAGTCCTTCGACACTGAATCGTCGTATCGTGGTGCCGTCGGCGCCACCTTGGCGCTGGCTCAGCGCGAGATCCGTGTCTTTGATCGCGATTTGCTGGCGCTGGGCTTCGAGGAAAGCAAGAGAATCGACCTGATGACTGTTTTTCTCATTGCCAATCGCTCACGGCGCATTCATTTCGTCGTTCATGACGACGACCCGATCCAGCGCCTGGCACCGCGCCTGCTGGCCTTTCTGAGCCGCTTCGGCCATGCCATCGAGGTGCGGCGCACGCCCGAGCATCTGCGCCACCTGAGCGACTGCTGGGTACTTGCCGACGGCGCGCACGGCACGATTCGCTTTCATCGCGATCATCCGCGTGGCAAGCAAATCTGGAACGACAAGGGCCAAATCGGCCCCTGGTGGCAGCGCGCGGAAGATCTCTGGCTGGAAAGCGAGCCTTGCTCGCCGGCTTCGGTGACCGGCCTGTAACATGTCCGGACGCGCCCCCCGCCTAGCCGTCTTGCTGCTTTCTGCTAGAATGTCCTACCGGCTGTGTTGTCGCTGTGTTGTCCGGAACCGAACATTCAGTTGCCTCCAACTTCTATCTCCACAGTAAAGGGAATCAAATGAAACAATCTCTGCTTGTTGCTGCTCTGATCGCTCTCGCCGTCGCCGGTTGCGGTAAGAAGGAAGCCCCGGCCCCCGCCCCGGCTCCGGCCCCGGTTGCTGCCCCCGCCCCGGCCCCTGAAGCTGCTGCCCCGGCTGCTGCTCCCGCCGCTGCCCCGGCCGATGCTGCCAAGCCCGCCGAAGCCAATCCGGCTGCTCCGGCTGCTCCCACTGGCGACAAGAAGTAAGCATTCTCGCAGCGAAGAAAGGCCAACCTTTGGGTTGGCCTTTTTTTATGTCTGTCGCCAGTCGAATCCCGTTTCCTGCTCGGCAACGCCGATCCAACCAGGCTCACAGCCAAGAATCTCCGCCAATGCCGCGCGCGCCAGCTGTGGCCGATTGTTTTCCTGACTCAAATGGGCGGCAATGACGTGGCGCAAGTGCTGGCGATCGATGCGCGCCAGCAATTCGGCGGCGGCCGCGTTCTCAAGATGGCCATAGCTGCCGGCGATTCGCCTTTTCAACGACTCTGGATAACGGCTGTTGGCGAGCATATCGGCGTCATGATTGCATTCGATGACGATCGCGTCGCAACCTGAGACCGTGGCACACATGTGTTCCGTGACGCAGCCGGCATCGGTCAGTATGGCCAAACGTACGGCCCCGTCGGACACAACGAATTGAACAGGTTCGCGGGCATCGTGCGGCACCGGCATCGGCTGCAGCCCCAGGCCGAAGACTTCGATCGGCCGGTGTGCGTCGATGACTTTAAAGTCGACACCATCGAGGGCGATCTGGCTGGCCGTGCCGTGTGTCAGAAGCACCTGCAGGCCGTAACGACGGGCACAGGCGGCGACACCGGAAGCATGATCCTGATGCTCGTGGGTGACAATGATGGCATGGAAGTCTTCCGGCGCCAGGCGCAGGCGGGCCAAACGCTGCGCCAGCTGGCGCGGGCCGAAGCCGCAATCGATCAGCAAACGCGTTTCGGCACTCTCGACCACCAGTGCATTGCCGCGGCTGCCGCTGCCAAGGGAAGCGAAGCGCAAGCGACTACTTCACTTGCCGGCTGCGCCGTGGCGACAGAGCAACTACATTGTGTTTTCCCATACCATTTCCTCGCGTCAAATTTCTTCGCCGACCGGGTAGCACAGCGGACGCTAGTCTAGCCCGCACTGTCCCTTGGGCAAAGCGCGCCGCTCAGGTAGACTGCGCCAAACTCCAGCAAACAATTCAAGACCGGGATGTAAACGATGGCAGCAGTAAGAAGGACTTTGCTTCGAGGTCTTGGACCGCTGGTATTCCTCGGCCTGCTGGCCGGCCCGGCGTCGGCGCAGGTGAATCTGGTTCAGAATTACTCGTTCGAGACGCTTGGCCAGGTCGGCTGGACCCCGGTGCTCAATGAAGCAACGCCGGGGACCGTGCAATGGTTCGATTCCCCGGCCTCACCACCCAGGACCGACGGGGCCAACGGCCTGACCAGCAGCCAATCCTTCATCGGTTCGCAAGTGCTCTATCAAGATGTTGTCTTGCCACCGGCTGCCAGGTTTTCGATTCAGGTCGCGGCCGGATGCAACTTCTCCGGCAGTAGCTCTGCCTTCGACTTTTGCCGAGTCGATATTACCGATACCAGTGCCGCCTCGATCATCGCTCCTGTTCCTGGCACGGACTCACTGGCAACGACAGGCGGCAACGTCCTCCGGGCCATCTACAGCCGTGACAGCATTGCCGGTTCGCAAGCGCAGGCCGATACTGCGATTGTCGATATCAGCAGCCTTGCCGGGCAGACGGTTAGAGTTCGGGTCATGGTGTCGGATTACCGTGGTCCTGTCGCCATTGCCCTCGACAATGTCCGCCTGCTGCAAACCTTCGATACTGCGCCAACGCTCTCGCCATGGGGAATGCTGATCATGGCCAGCCTGTTGGTGGTTGCGGCTGGCCTGGCACTACACCGTCGCAATACCCGCTAGTGACCTGCCATCCAGCTTTCGAGCCATCTCTCCAGAAATTAGCGGTTCAAAGAAGTCGGGCAGGTCAAGGCTGAGCTGAGCAATGCAGCATATAAGGCTCAACCCGCTCAAGGTCGCTGCGGCTGATCAGTCGCTGGTAGAGCGCCACAAATTCTGCTGGAGTCGATGCCGTCACAACATAAACATTCGGATCAACCAAGAGCTTAAGGCCAGGATACAGACTTGCTTCCAGTTCACTTTCTTTCAATCCCTGCTTGGCGGAAAAGGATATTTCTCCCGTAAAGAAACATCTGGCCTGCAATGCATGATTGGTGGCAACTCCAAGATGGCCGAGATCAATCGGGTCGCCCGCATTGGATGGCGTCACGTTGTAGTTGATTCGGTTACCTCCCCCGGTCTGAAATTCCGGAATTGCGCGAAGGGCCGGTACGATTTCCAGATTCATGCCACGATCAACAATTACCATCCGTTGATCCTGAACCATTAGTCTTGCTCTCCTCGGTGGTGCCGAATACTGAGCGAATACGGAAGCGCAAACGAACAGTGCAGCAATTGCCGTGAGACTCAGCTTCATCATATGGGCTCCTCTCCGCTAACGACCTGAGAAATAGACTTGTGGCACTGAAGTGAGAACGGTAGGCGTTCCATTGGGATAGCAAAAGTCATAGAACGCCAGAACCCAGTTTCCATTCACTGGTTCGCCATAGAACGCATTAGTTAACATTCTCGCATTTGAGACTGAATACTGATCGAAGCCCGTTCCAAAGTGCATCAGAATCGACTTGGTTCCAGCTGGCGAGGTGAGCTCGATCTGGTTGCATGTCAGATGTGGCGTCGATGCCAAATTGAAGAATACGACGACCTGCTCTATCGTATTGAACGTTGCCGCAACAGGAAAAGTAATCCTAACGCCCTGTGTCGAATTGGCCGGTATAGTCGCCCCAGAAGCAGGAGTCCAGCCATAGGCGACCGAAGAGGCCTCCGCAGGCATGAATGTCGAATAGGTCTTAGCCATTGCGACGGCTGCATTTGCATCCACCGCCCCAAACCCATACCAGTTCGAGAACGAAAAGCCAGCCGCATTTGTAACCCATCCTTGCTCAACATCTACAGCGGCCCCAGCGACTAGTCCAGATACTCGTGATTGATTCGGATCAACCTTCCTTGCGGTCTTGGCAAGAATGTACTTAACGTCGCGAATGCTCAATTGCGGATTTGCTTCGAGCATTAGCGCAATGACGGCAGAAACGTTCGGCGCGGCGGAACTCGTTCCGTTCATCATCGCGGTATATTGACAATAGGCCGCAAGGGGATTGGCTCCTCGGGCATCCAAAGCATTTTCCGCAATCTTGGTATCTTGAGGGTTAGGGTATTGGCAGCCAGTTCTGCTGGTTGTGACAATTGCAGGCTGAAGCGCAGTTGTATTGCCGGCCCGGCTCGTATCGTAGCTTGATGAGAATCCGTATTCTCCTCCTGGCGCGGATACCCAAAGCGAGGCCCCAGTCGTCGAATAGCTCGACTTAATACCGTCAGCGTTCATTGCCCCAACGATTATTGGAATCGAACCACCGCGCCGATTATCACTGGCTGGATCCTCGCAACTGACACCAAGGGCACTTGCGCTACTGCACGCCGCGCTGTTATCCGAAAAGCCGTTGCCTGCGGCAACTACGACCAACGCCCCTAAGCCATTTCGCAGTTTGGTAAAGTTGCCATTGACCAATGCTTCGGCACCATAAGCAGGTAGCAAATGCGTTGGGGATACGTGAAAGCTCGAGTTGAAGACATCATTATCGGCAGAATATGTTTGCCCCCCCATAGCCGCCGAATAGTTCGCCAATGAACTGGCTTGCAGATAGCTATATCCTCGCAATCGAGCGTTATAGGCTACGCCGCGCCCGCCTTTGCCATTAAACGCAACGGCACCGATGATCCCCGCCACTTGAGTGCCATGATCATCTCCAATATCGTTGGGGTCGGGAGTCGGGTCACTGGTCCCGGTAACATAGTTGTAAGAGTTCGCTAGATCTACGTTGGCCGCCAAATCTTCGTGGGCGACCTCAAGACCGGTATCGACCACCGCCACTTTCACACCGCGCCCCGAATAGCCCTGCCCCCACGCTCCCGCAACATTCATGTCATTGCCCGGCGTAGGAAGAATCGATGAGAACGCGCTGGCCCCCGTGTTCTGGATGTGCCATTGATTGCGCAGTAGGGGGTCCCCCGGCAAATTCATTGTTATCGTGGCTGTCGTGGCCAAGGTGCCGTTCGACACGCGGACGACAAACTGATCCTGCGCAACCGACACATACCCCGGAACACGGTAAGTGAAGACCCCGGTTGCTGCGTCAATGGTGGCGGACCCGGCAGTTGGAGCCTGCACAATTGAATATGACAGCGGGTATCCCCCTGGATCCGTTGCGGTCATCTTCCCGGATCCGACGGTGGGCGTAACACCCAAGACCCCAAGCGTATAAGTGGCTGACTGGACGTTCGGCGCCTGACTCGGCGCACCACTGGGCGTCGCTGTGCAATTGGCCCCCCAGTTGAACTTACTGATCGCCTTGGGACTCTCGCCGGGGAATGTGATTGTTCCGTTGTTGGCATCCGTAAACGCGATTCTTGCGTATCCCGACTGACCAGCAAGAGTCGCCGACTTGTTGGCACCCCCGAAGCTCATGCCCCCCGAGTAGTAACTCAGCATATTGACATACGACTGGCCACTCATGTAGCCGGCAGCCTGATAGAACGTGCTTTGGCCAGTCGCGTCATAGCCATAGACCGTGATGACCAGCATCCCGCCTTCCTCTTCCAAGGTGAAGCCGCGCCCTGGCTGGCCATTATTCTCGGCATTGATGACCCATAGCCCCAACGTGGGAGAGACGGCGGCGTTCAAGCCACTCAACCAGTCAAACTTGCTGATGGCCTTGGCACTCTCGCCGGGGAATGTAATCGTGCCGCTCTTGCCATCCGTAAAGTTGATCGTCACCTGACCCGCAGTCCCTGCCTGGGTCGCCGACTGCCAGGGACCACCGAACGTGGTGCCACCAGAATATTGGTTGAGCGACCCTGTGAATGAGTTGTTGCTGACCGTTCCCACTGATTGGTAGAACCTCGGCTTTCCGCCTGAGTCGTAGCCGTAGACTGTCAACACAAGGGTGCCCGCTTCCTCCTCAATAGTGAGTCCCCGTCCCGGCTGACCATTCTCTTCGGCTGTAACGGCCCACAAACCCACCGATGGGCAAATGCTCGCAGTTGCACTGACGGCGCTGAAGGTCGCACTGACGCTAGCAGCGCTGCTCAGTGTGACAGTACAAGCCCCTGCCCCAGCGCAGGCCCCGGACCACCCCGAAAAGGCGTATCCGCTGGAGGGCTGAGCGGACAGGGCGATCGCCGTATTCGCGGGATAATTTGCTGAACACGTACCGGGGCAGATGATCCCGTTCGGACTACTCGTCACGGTGCCGCCACCTTGGGTCGAGACCGTCAGGGTGAAATTTTGGACATTTGTGCAAACTCCCGCAGAGCAGTACATCGCATCGGAGAAATTTACCCAATCTACGGGATGGAATTGCCCGTCGCTGCTGTACTCAGTTAAGAAGAACGTGTAGATCCACGCCCCATCAGGTGGCTTTACGTAGGAAACCGGCCCGGTATTTGTGTTGGCAACGTAGTAGCCAGAACTCAGGGTTCCAAGCGTGCCTGTTGCCAGCTGGTATCCCGACTGGCTCGCGCCCGTATATGGGCTAGCGAAGGCCCAAAGCTCCAGCCGCAACGTGCCAGAAGTAACTGAATCATTGTTCTGAATCTCATCGGCCGTCAGGATGACGGTGCTTCCGGAGATCTGATAGCCGACATTCCCAACAATGGCGACATTGGTCGCGCCAGCGATATTCCACGCGCACACGACGACTAAGGTTGTGAGCCAGCGAATCAATAGCTGTAGCCGGCTGTCATGGCGCGTGGCTGACATTTCTCATCCCCCTTTGTGCTGCAAAGATCGCTTGCGATCAGATTTATTACCTAAGTACTACCAAATATCCTTTTACTTCATTATGTTAGCGAAATGGATCGTATTATCCTTGTAGGCCGATAGGGTTGACCTGCGTCAATCTGCTTTACGCCTACCAGAGACAGAAAAGCCCGGCTGTACCGGGCTTTTCATTGGGCGTCTGGATCGCTCTAGACTAGGGTGGATTTCACTTCAGCTGCTCGTAGAGCAGATTGAGGATGCGCTTGCCGGTATCCGAATTCTCGACGCCCCCTTCGTGCGACTGCACCGCGACCAGGCTGGCGTCGCCGACAGCCTTGACGGCGATCCGGTACTGCGGCGCCTTGCCCGGCTCGGGCTTGCCCTTCCAGAACGCGAGCTTGGACAGCCACCCCTTTTCATCGGTCTTCTTCTGCATGTCGCCTTCGGGGTCGGCATAGCGGACAAAATAGACGCCCTGCGAGCGATCGCGATCCTCGACAGTGAAGCCAACGCGGTCGAGCGCCAGGCCGACACGCCGCCAGGCGCGATCAAACGGCTCGCGAAGATCAAGTTGCCCCGCCCCATCCGCGCCGCGCGTCAGCTTGGCCTTGTCGTCGGTCGACGCAGCGCTGGCGACGGCGGTATCCGCGCGCGCCGGTTCCGTGCCGAGGCGAACCATCAGGCGACGGAGCATCTCGGCCTCGAGCTCAGGATTCGGCGGCTGCGGCTGCCAGCGTGTCTGCGCCTTGCCCTCGTCGGTGTAGATTTCGTACATCGCCCGATGACTGATGTAGATCTCGGTCGTCCCCGGCGTGGTGCCGTTCTCCAGACGGGTACGGTACTTGTCGCGCTCCGATGTCGAATAGATGTCGTCAAAGACCTTGCCGATCGTCTTACGAATGATGTCCTGCGGCAGCTTGGCGCGGTTCTCGGCCCAATCGGTCTCCATCACCCCAGCATCGGGCAGCTCGACATTGACGATGAAACCGAGTTCCTGCCAGAAATCCTTGATCTCCGGCCACAACTTGTCCGGCGCAGCCTGGACAACCAGCCAGCGCTGGTTGCCGGAGCGCTCGATGTGCATCTTGTCGACTTCCGGCAGCACGGTCTGTGATGTCGAGACGCGCGTCTTGTCCGCCCGATCACCGGCATAGGCCGAATAGGTGGCGCTGCCCTTGGGACTGATGTCGGGGACCGAGTAGCGGTCATCCCGATTGGTGCGAGTCAGATCGGGGGGAATTTCCAGCGGCGGCAAGGTACCGGCCGTCTTGTAGTCGATCTTCTTGCTTTCCAGCAAAGAGCCACCGCAACCGGCAAGCAGCGCCGGCACCGCAATCGCCAACAACCAGGCGTTACGCTTCATGCATACCTCTCGGAGTTCTAAAGTTGAATACCGGCGTCGCGCATCGCCGCGCGCACACGGTCGTGGAATTCCGCCGACAGCGGTGTCAGCGGCAGACGCAGGCCGCTCTCGACCAGTCCCATCTGCGCACAGGCCCATTTGACGGGGATTGGATTTGCTTCCAGGAACAGATTGCGATGCAAGGCAAGCAGGCGGAAATTGATCGAGCGCGCCGTCGCCAAGTCGCCAGCGCGGGCTGCCACCATCATTTCGTGCATCAATTTTGGCACCACATTGGCAGTCACTGAAATCACGCCCTGGCCACCGAGCAGCGTCAAAGCCAATGCCGTCGCATCGTCGCCCGAGAGCACGGCGAAGCCCTTCGGCGCCCGCTTGATCAGGTCCGAGCCGCGTTCGATATTGCCGGTCGCGTCCTTGACACCGACGATGCCCGGCACCTCCGCCAGGCGCATCGTCGTATCGTTGCTCAAGTCGGCACCGGTGCGACCCGGCACGTTGTAGAGCACCATCGGCAGATCGACCGCTTCGGCGATGGCGCGAAAATGCCGATACAAGCCTTCCTGGGTCGGCTTGTTGTAGTAGGGCACCACGGAAAGATGCGCGGTGGCGCCGGCCTTGCGGGCGAACTTGGCCAGTTCGATGGCTTCCCGCGTCGAATTGGCGCCGGTGCCGGCGATCACCGGCACGCGCCCGGCAACCCGGTCGGCGACCAGACCGATCAATTGGCAGTGCTCCTCGAAATCGACCGTCGGCGACTCACCGGTAGTACCGACGACGACGATGCCATCCGAGCCTTCGCGAACATGCCAGTCGATCAGACTCTGCATGCGTTCGAGGTCGAGACGACCGTCCTCGTGCATGGGCGTTATGATTGCAGGGAGCGAACCTTGAATCATGGCTGTTGGAACCACTGTCGAAGAAGGGATTGATTCTACTCGAATCTACAGTTCCGCCAGTACCTTGATGTGCGCGGCTACGCTGCGCGCCAACGCCGACAAGGCATACCCTCCCTCGAGAATGGACACGATGCGCCCCTGTGCGGATGCCGCTGCCACTGCCTTGATCTGTTCCGTCACCCAGCCGTAATCCGACTCGACCAAACCGAGCGACGCCATGTCGTCCTCGTAGTGGGCATCGAAGCCGGCGGAAACGTAGACCATCTCAGGCGCGAACTGCCGCAGTCGCGGCAGCCAGACATCCGTCACCATCTGCCGAAAGACATCGCCACGTGTTCCCGCCTTTAGCGGCACGTTGCACATGTTGGCCGCCGGATTTTCGGTACCGCAGTAGGGGTAGAAGGGATGCTGAAAGCTGCCGACCATCAACACCCGCTCGTCGCCGGCAAATATCTCTTCGGTTCCGTTGCCGTGGTGCACGTCGAAGTCGACGATGGCAATCCGCTTCAATCCCCAGGCGGCAAGGCCGTGATGGACAGCAACGGCGATATTGTTGAAGAAGCAGAAGCCCATCGCGCGCCCGCTCTCTGCATGGTGGCCGGGCGGCCGCACAGCACAGAAGGCGTTCGGCGTTTCCTTACGCATCACCAGGTCAGTAGCCAGGATGCCAGCGCCGGCGGCCCGCAATGCTGCCTGCCAGGTGCCGGGGCTCATGGCGGTGTCCGGATCAAGATGGACGATGCCGCTTTCGGGCGCATTCGCCTTCAGCATGTCGATGTAGGACTGCGGATGCGCGCGCAGCAATTGCTCCACGTCGGCCAGCGGCGCATCGTGATAGGTGAGGTAGAGATCGAGGCCGGCAGCGATCAACCGGTCCTGGATGGCGCCTAGACGCTCGGGGCACTCAGGGTGATGAGCGCCCATGTCGTGGCGCCAACAGTCGCGATGGGTGATGAAAGCGGTGGTCACAGGAAGATTGACATACAATGACTGACAGACGCGATTATTACTCCAATTCCAGCGATTTGGCACGCTGACGATGCGCCACCCACCCAACAACAGTCCGATGCAGCCGGTGATAGCCGCCGGATCAGGCATCATCCTCGGCAAGGAACGACAACTGCGCCTGGCGCTGGCGTGCCTGCTCGCNNGATTTCCAGCGCATCCAGTTCACCAGCGACATGCTGCCGGCGGACATTATCGGCGTCTCCATCTTCGACCGCGAAAGCGGCAGCTTCCGCTTTCATCGCGGGCCGCTATTCGCCCAGGTAGTGCTCGCCGACGAGATCAACCGGGCGACGCCGAAAGCGCAAAGCGCGCTCCTGGAGGCGATGGAAGAGCGCCAGGTGACGGTGGACGGCGAGACGCGCATTCTGCCGACGCCGTTCTTTGTCATCGCGACCCAGAACCCGAGCGAGCAAGTGGGAACATTTCCGCTGCCGGAATCCCAGCTCGATCGTTTCCTGATGCGCATCGAACTCGGCTATCCAGACCGCGCCGCCGAACGCTTGCTGCTCCTCGGCAGCGATCGCCGGCAACTGCTTTCCGGCCTCCCGGCTTGCATGACCGCCGACGAATTGATGACTGCCCAAGCGGCCGTGCGCCGCGTCCTGGCCAGCGACGCCTTGATCGACTATGTGCAGGCACTGACCGCATACACTCGGCAGAGCGCGCTTTGGCAGGCCGGCCTGTCGCCTCGGGCGGCCCTGGCGTTGCTCGCCGCAGCCCGTGCCTGGGCCTGGCTCGACGCGCGGGCTCATGTCCTGCCCGAGGATGTCCAGGCGGTATTGCCGGCAGTGGCGGCCCATCGGCTGCAAGCCGCCGACGACAGCGGCCGCCTGGAGGCTGCCGAAATCGCCCGGCGCCTGATCGAGGCGGTCGCCATCCCCTGAGCGATGGATCTCGTCTCGGCCGCGCGCGAACGTTTCATCACCTGGGCGATCCGGGCCAAGACGCCGGAACGCTCGCCGATCGTTCTTCACCGGCAACGCATCTACGTCCTGCCCACGCGCACTGGCCTTGCCTTCGCCGCGACCCTGGTAGTAATGCTGATCGGTGCCATCAACTACAACCTTGGCCTCGGCTATGCCCTGACCTTCCTGCTCGGCGGGCTCGGCGTCGTCGACATCTTCCAGGCTTTCGCCAATCTGGCCGGCCTTGCCATCACGGCGGGACGCGCGCCGCCCGTCTTCGCCGGCGATACGGCCGTCTTTCATCTACTGGTACGCGGCAGCGGCAT
>PMIF01000034.1:335-3356 GCA_003157035.1 Rhodocyclaceae bacterium | reverse complement strand
GCTGCGCAGCTTCCTCGACGGCGCCGAGTAAATTGCCAGAGTCAGCCGTAGCGGCACGCCACGGCTGGCGTACCATCACCGCGAGTTGCCGAAAACGCGAAGACGAGCCGCAGGCAGTGCGATTAGCACGACAAGGCGAAGTCGACAAAGTCGTCGGGAACTCGAGGGCCTGTAGCTCAGTCGGTTAGAGCAGAGGACTCATAATCCTTTGGTCCTGGGTTCGAGTCCCAGCGGGCCCACCAATAATCAATGACTTACGATACCGCGTAGGCCATTCTCCCGCTTCAGGCTCAATTAGTAGCCTATTAGTAGCCGAGATTGCCGGCGACTTCAGGTGCGCACTGCTGTCACCTCCCTCACCGCTGGCGGTTGACAACGTAACTGGTATAGGTTTACCAAGGGTGCGCCTCGCCAGGCCGCATAAGGCCGCAGCCTGCCCTTGACCCGGCTGCGGGTCGGTACTTCATCGAACGGCCAAGGTATGTGCCAACCGATCCAGATATCGTTCTATCCCGAGACGGCCTTGTCTTATCGGTAACTAATGCGTTACCATTGCCCGGTCATCATCAAGGTCCAAGAATATCTTCGCATCGATGATTCGAACCCGTACAAAGCTTGGTTCGACAGTTTGGACGCTCAAGCTGCGGCAAAGATCGTGACGGCCAAGCTTCGATTGGAACTTGGTAACACAGCCAGCGTTAAGTGGTTTGCGGGGATCGGCGAATACGTCATTGACTGGGGTCCGGGGTACCGCATATATCTGGCGCGAGACGGCGAGGCGCTCATCATTCTGTTTGGTGGCGGCACGAAACGTGGTCAGCAAAAGGATATCGACCAAGCCAAGGCATTGCACGCTGAATACAAGGAACGGAAGAAGATCTTGGCCACGGCAAGGAAAGCGAAAAGGTGATCATATGGCATTGACCCGCAACTTCAAGCAAACCGTCGTTGAGCGCGTTGAGCGCGATCCTCAATTTGCCAAGGCGCTTCTAGATGAAGCGGCAACCCTGTTTCTGAGCGGCGAACCGGAAACTGCACGGCTCATTCTCCGCGATCTTGTTAACGCCACTATCGGATTCGAACAACTTGCCGAGATCACAGAGAAGCCGAGCAAGAGTTTGCATCGCATGCTGTCGCCGAGGGGGAATCCGAGCATGGACAACCTTGCCGCCATCTTTGGTGCCGTGCGGCACTGGCTCAAGGTTGCTTTCGATGTTCATACGATCGAAGCGGCGTAATCGAAATCGCGAGGGTGCGAGCGCTGCTCCAGAGCGGACATTGACCCGAAGGGACTCGAAACTCCGGCTTCGACGTCGGCCAAGCGCACTTACTTACCGTTCAGTTTCGGCGACTCACGGGTAGGTCCGGCCACGACCAGACACTCGCCAGTCCGCTTCAAAGATGCCATTGACGAGTGCCCAGACGGCGAAAGTGACCGCGAGGCCCGAACTTGTCCAGTTCTCTAGGGGTTAGATCTGCTTGCGACGACGCAGAAAACAGACCGAGCCAAGAGCGGCTGCAAACAATGCAATCGTCGTAGGTTCAGGCACACTAGAAACAGTCCCGGCTATCGCGGTAAAGCCATGTCCCTGCCCAGCCGCATCGTGGTAGTAACCGACGATTTCCCCATGGTTGTTGATACCGCTAGCGGAGGTACCGCCCGAGCCCGCGTTCGGATCGTCAATGGCGGCAAAGACGCCGCCGCTCTCGAGAAACCCATGCATCCCGGTGGCGTCCGTGTAGGTGCCCACAACGGTGCCGCTATCGTTGATACCCAGAACTATCGTACCGAGTGTAGCGCTCGGATCATCAATCGTCTTAAATACGCCGCCAGAGTAGACAAAGCCATGAATTCCGCTGGCATCGCTGTAGTCGCCGACTCTACGATGTTGCATAAGCCATTCATTTCCCCTAACTCGCCCCCTGCGGCCGTTGGCGACAAGTAAGGTTGCAGCGACACGGATGGATAGCCGAGACTTGTTATGTAGCACACTTGTGCTACAGTGTCGCGACTTGCACCGAGGACAGGATCATGTCGACCACTACCATCCGTCTGCCCGAACAATTGAAGACTCGCGTCACAGCAGCCGCCGAACGCGCTGGCACCACTACGCACGGCTTCATTCTCGATGCAATCGCGGAAAAGATCGACCACGCGGAGCGACGCGCGGAACTGGATGTGCTGGCAGAGACCAGATACGCGAATGTCGTCGCTACCGGCAAGACCATACCCTGGCCAGAAATGCGCTCATATCTTGAGGCTCGCATCGCCGGCACAGAGGCGAAGCGACCGGGAGCCCGCAAGCTGGGCCGTTAGCGATGTCGCGGGTGGAACTGGCAGCAGAGGTCGGCGAGGATTTCGAGCGTATCCTGGAGCATCTCGAACTTCACGCCGTTGAAGATCGGGGCGAGCGCATCAGGGAAATCGTCGACGCGCTGAACGTGCTCGAGCGCAACCCCGAGATCGGCCGCCCAACAAGTGACGGGAAACGGGAACTCGTGATCGGGCGGCGTACGCACGGCCACCTTGCCCTCTACCGGTATGTGGCGGCAGTCGACACCGTGTTCATCCTCGCAATCCGAAGCCAGAAGGAGGCCGGCTACGCCGAGCGTTCTGCGACCGAATAGAGCAGGACCTACTGCGGCGCTTCCGACAATTCCCAATGGCACTGACCTCTCCCTCATGCTGCGCCTGACCGAACTCAAGCTGCCCCTCGACCACGACGAGACCGATCTCCGGGCCGCGATTCTGGACAGTCTCGGCATCGGCGCCGACGATCTCGTCGGCTACACGATCTTCCGGCGCGGCTACGACGCGCGCAGGAAGTCGGCGATCCACTTCATCTACTCGGTCGATGTCGAGTTGCGGAACGAACCCGCGGTCGCCGACCGCCACCGCGATGATCCAGATGTACGGCCAACGCCCGACATGCACTACCGTTTCGTTGCCCAGGCCCCGGAAAAGTTCACCAATCGCCCGCTGGTCATCGGCGCCGGCCCTTGCGGCCTGTTCGCGACGCT
>PMIF01000034.1:0-175 GCA_003157035.1 Rhodocyclaceae bacterium | reverse complement strand
TCGACTGGTGCGCGTAGTCGAAAATATGCGCCGGACCATCGAGTCGCTGGGCGGTGAAATTCGCTTCCAGAGCCGCGTTGCCGACCTCGACATCGAGCGCGACACCGATGGTCGCGGTCGCATGCGCGGCGTCGTCCTGGCCAATGGCGAACGCATCGCCGCCGACCATGTGGTC
>PMIF01000073.1 GCA_003157035.1 Rhodocyclaceae bacterium | reverse complement strand
GGATGTCGATGACGACATCGTCGGGGCGGGAATTGCGGCGATCGAATTGGAACAGGCCCAGAGAAGTGGTCGGGGAATGGGCGGCGTAAGCGCGAACTTGATATGTCATGGTGTCTGTCTCCAATAGGTCCGTTCAGAGCCCGGTCATCTTTTCCATCTGCTCGGGATACCGGGCGCCTTGAATGGAAATCTTCGCCGCGGCCGCCTCGATCTCGGTCAGGTCGTTAGCCGTCAGAGTGAGGTCGGCAGCGCCGAGGTTCTCTTCCAACCGGTGCAGCTTGGTAGTGCCAGGGATGGGGACGATCCAGGGCTTGCGCGAGAGCAGCCAGGCCAGCGCCACTTGCGCCGGCGTAGCCTGGTGTCGATCGCCCACGCGCTTGAGAAGATCCACCAGGGCCTGATTGGCGTCGCGGGCTTCGGGCGTAAAGCGCGGGATCAGGTTGCGCACATCACCTTTAGCGAAGCTCGACGAGGCGTCGATCTTGCCGGTCAGGAAACCCTTGCCTAGCGGGCTGTACGGCACGAAGCCAATGGACAGTTCTTCCAGCGTCGGCAGCACCTCCACTTCGGGGCCGCGCGTCCATAGGGAATATTCGCTTTGTACGGCGCTGAGCGGCTGAACCGCGTGAGCTCGCCGGATCGTCTGGGCGCTCGCCTCGCACATGCCGAAATGGCGCACCTTGCCCGCGGCGATCAATTCCTTCACCGCACCGGCAACTTCCTCGATCGGCACCGCAGGATCGACGCGGTGCTGGTAGAAGAGATCGATCACCTCGATGCCGAGTCGCTTGAGCGAGGCATCGGCGACTTCCTTGATGTGCTCCGGATGGCTATTAAGCGCGGTTTTGCCCGGTGAATCCGCTGCAAAGGTCTGGAAGCCGAACTTGGTGGCGATGACCACCTTGTCGCGATAAGGACGCAGCGCCTCACCCACCATCTCTTCGTTGGTGTATGGGCCATAGATCTCTGCCGTGTCGAAGAAGGTGACGCCGCGTTCGACGGCGGCGCGGATCAGCGCGATGCCTTCCGCATTGCTGACCGCGGTGCCGTAGCCAAAGTTCAGGCCCATGCAGCCTAAGCCCAGGGCCGAGACTTCGAGGCCGTTCCCGAGTGTGCGTGTCTTCATGTTGTTCTCCTGTCAGGAATGTCTTGATCGTGGACGATGCTCGTGGCGCGGCGTCCACTCCGTTCGCTAGCGTACAAAACATGCTTCGTACCGCTTGACCACGGTCGCCGCCATTCGATATGACGAAGCTTAGCGCCGACACTATCCATCGACTAGCCAGTAAAGAGTTGAACCACCAGCAAGTAAACATTGATAATGAACACCGATTACCTTGCAGCGTGAATGGGAGAACATCAGTGCCGATCAACGAATTGCGCGCCATCGAGACCTTCGCCAAAGCGGTGGAGCTTGGCAGCCTGCGCAAGGCTGCCGCCGCGCAGGGCCTGAGTCCGCAGGCGGTGAGCCAGGCCCTGTCCCAACTGGAGCAGCATTTGGGCGTGCGGCTTCTGCATCGGACGACCCGGAACATCGCCCTGACCGAGGAAGGCCAACAGTTTCTGGAAGCGACTCGCCCGGCACTGGCAATAATGGAGCGGGCGTTGCAGCGCGTGCGTGCGACGAAGGACGAAATTGCCGGCCCGCTGCACATCGTGGCACCGCGCTCAGGCTTCGTCTCGGTGCTATGGCCGGTTGTCGATGCGTTCTGCCGGAAATATCCAGGAATCCAGCCCGATCTTCACCTCGACGACCAGGTCGCTGACTGGGTGCACGAGCGCGCCGATGTGGGCTTTCGCATCGGCGCTCCGCCGGAGGATGGGTTGATCGCGCGCAGGCTGTTTGCCGTCCAGCTGATCATCTGCGCCTCACCGGCCTATCTTGAGCGCCACGGTACGCCGCGGACCCTGGATGCGCTAGCGGCGCATCGCTGTAGCGTGTTCCGCCATCCGACGACCGGGGAGGTGTTCCCCTGGTTCCTGAAGGTTGACGGCGAAGTGGTACGCCGCGATCTGCCGCCTGCGTTGTCCACCAACGATATCGATTTTGAGCTGCAGGCTGTGCTTGACGGTCAGGTCATCGCGCAGCTTTCAAGCATATCGGCCGCGCCCCACATCCGTGCTGGACGCATCGTGCCCTTGCTACCACGGCACATGACGGACCACATGAGCGTCACGCTCTTCTACGGCAGCCGACGCGCGCAGCCAGCGCGAGTGCGGCAGTTCATCGACTTTGCGGTCGAGCAGCTGACGGACAATCCGAACTATGTATTGAAACCTACTGAACTCAAGTCATTGTCGCCAAGGACCTGAGATCGCTATGCACGAGTGGTGTCAATTGAGTCGAGCGATGGAGCGCTCTGCACAGGTGAAGTGAGTGGACGACCGAAGGTGCGACAGGCAGCTTGATGACGATATAGCCGTCATAGCACTGCCGAATGTCATCAGGCCGCAACGGGCACGCTCCTGACCTTGCCCCCGATAACCTGAACGTCCGTTGACCGCACCAAGCCGCCCTTGGCAGCACTGCCGAGCATCTTCCTGCTTGAACGACAGCTACCTGCGCGTAACCTGTCGCTCAATTCCTGCAAGCCATGGTCGGCAGCGTGCCCTTAGCGAGCATAGGCAATTGGCATTGCCAACGACCGTTCTAGAATATGGAGGAGCCGCTGATAAACGGAATGCGTCTGGTCGGAACTCCGACCTGTTCACGTAATGAGGACATCGGCGCGTTTCGTTTGATCGAAATTCAACGAGGGGTCTCAATATGCAGGCTGATATGGGAAACGAGGTTCCGCGTATCTCGAAAAAGTCGAGATTAGCCCATTGTTTGCCAACAAGGACCGGACTGTTTCGGGGCTGACTTCGAAATTGTAAGCAGCATCTTCCAAGGCAGACTCGGTGAAGTCATCCTGTAAGTAGTCGCGAAGTCCATCAATCGGGCAGAGAAACTCGGCTGCAAATGCTCTCTGATATTTTTGCCTAGCGGTTCCTAAATCGGTACTAGTAAGCCAACCGCAGTTGCTTATACCCGAAAGTAGGTAGTCGCCGAGAAAGCGCGACAACTCGAATCGTTTTGCAACCGGGTGTTTCTTCCGGGGCAGAAACTTGAACTCCTTCCCTTGTCCATGAATGGCAATGCCGGCACTGCTTCTTGAGGCCGGGGACCATTGCTCCACGTCTTGAGATCTCAACCCCAGTAGGTCGTAGATGGCCGCATTGTCGACCGGGTAGTTTGTGTTTCCAATCGTTTGACGGAGTGTTCGTGCATCGTCTACCGCCTGCCGCCATGGCACTTGGTTGGAGACAGTACGAGTCCGGTCATTGAGAATTTCGGGGCGAGGGGTGCCGATAATGCCCTCGGTAGTCGTCATCTTTTCGATTAGGTCTAGGGACGTCCCGCCGGCTACCTTGCCGTAGATCGGTGCTAGCTCGGTGAGCGCAGAAGTGCCAATGATTTCGTCGAGCCGGAGTGCCTGATGCATGATTTCTTCCGGGCACTCATCTGGATCGAAGCCCATTTCTGCCTCAATTCGCCGATACCTAGCGCTTTCCGGGTTGGATAGCTCTTCCCTAACCTCGGCCCATAGCTTGACCAGATCGGAATCACGGATACCAACCGCCTCAAGGCGACAAATAACCGCCTCGACAAATTCGGTCACCGAGTGTCGGAAATCGCCAAGGGATACGTTGGCCGATTCGTTCAATCCGTTGAGGTAACGCACGGATTGATTTTGTGATGCCTTGGAAGGCACGGCCCATATCTGCATGATTTCGCAGTCCGAGGCGAACATGATCTGCGGCCAGACGAATCCATGATTTGCGGCGCCTAGTTCATGGGCCATGCGCCAATCGGTTGTTGGTCTGACATTGTGCGCGGGTAGCGGTTCAAAGTTGAGCCTCCACCACGAAGAGGCCATCCAGAGCGCAAGGGGATAGGCGGACACCAGCACGCGGTCGCGGATGGTTTGCGACCAGATGTCTTCATGTTGCGTAAGCTTGGTGCCTCCTACGCACAACTCAAGCATTGCCATTGTGCTGCGGTACTCAGGCGCATCGTTTCCCGAGGCCAGCCAGTCGAGTTTGAGGTCGATGTTCATGGCGCACGGCCCCATCGTTGCAATACCTCCTCGGCCATGGGGTCGGACGGCGGCATGGGGTAACCGTGGTAGCTGCCGCTTTCCGGGTTTTCGAGTTGTGCCTCCAACGGTATTCCGTCGCCGGTCACCGCCCAGACATTCTGTGGCCACTGGCCTTTGTGGCGGTCGCTGATCAAGCCTTTGGTCAGCCCTTGTTTGAGATATTGCAACGCTTCCTTGCGTGAAACAATTTGGGCTATGTCACATAAAGACTTCCCCGCACGGGGACCGCTCGGTGGGATAAGTCCGAAATCACCGGGATTCTTCTTGTGTTCCGGATTACCACCATAACTGACCTTGGATGCAAGCTCAGCACAAACAGCGAGGTCGACTTCGGTATGCTCCCGAAGTCGGCGCTTGGGGTTGAACTGATTGTTCCTCCGCTGCATCTAGTAACCGAGGCAAAGCCTATAGTGTCGTTAGGATATGATACCAGTTATCAAGTTCCTAACCCATTCATGCAATTCAGATTATCGTCCGGCGGATCACGGCGAGGCTGCTCGTCCGATTAGGGTATCCGCAGGATGACGCTCGTGTTCTTGAAGGCGTCGTATTCGCGAGCATCTGCTTGCGCGAATCACCGCAAAGCCGGCCAAGCGTCATATCGTATTGGTTCGTGAACGACGGCCGTCGAGTGTAGACCGGACACCTCGTTTGCCAACTTCGCTGCCTCGTCAGTGTCTCTTCCTGGCCGACTACCGAAGTAGGGATTTCAGCCGTCAATGACTGCAAAGGTTTGCACAAGAGCCGTTCAGGTCAAGTTATGCCCAGTGCATCTTGAGTGGCCGCTTCCTGATTTCGGGTGTTGGCGGCGAATGGCGGCTTCCATTTTCCTTGATCGGCGAGTTTTGGCACCTTGCCGTCATGCGCCTCCCAGCGTAGCCAGAACGTAGCTACGCTGCGCTGCTCCAGGGGAGTTTGCGGTAATCTGAGGCTAGTTGTGAGGCTGGCGGGCGTTGCAGGTTATTGATTAATAAGGCCCAACCTACAGGGATGATTCTGAAAATCCGCGTGTCGACGGTT